>JAZSRB010000010.1:0-16081 GCA_045538275.1 Akkermansia sp.
GGCTTTCATCGAAAAATGAAATTAATTCAACGCCGAGCCTATGGCTATCGTAACTTTGAGAACTACCGGTTAAGGGTGTTAATGGAATGTGGTCACATTGTGATATGAAAATTCGAATTCCACATTATTTGGGCTTGACCCAAATTTCTTGTTGCATTTATTGGAGCTTCTGCAAGATAAAGAAACGACCTGCATACCATTCATCGGTTTGCAGGTCGTGGAGTACACGAGAAGAGATTCGAACTCCTGACCAACTGTGTGTAAGACAGCCGCTCTACCACTGAGCTACTCGTGCGTGTGCCGGGAGCATAGCAGATACCGAAGCAGATGGCAAGTCTAAAATGAAAAAAAGTTTGGCGAGTATGACAAGAGGGGGGATTCTTTGCGTTTGCGTGCGCGGGGGCGAATGTGATAAAATGCGGGCGTGAAACGTATTTCCCCCATTGTTCTGCTGGTGTGCCCTGCCCTGAGTCTTGCGGCGGAGGCGCAGCGTCCGCATTGGAATGAGGATGCGCTTTCTATCTCGCGCAAGTGCGCGGAGTGCCACCGCAAGGAGTATGATTTGTGGAAAGGCAGCGACCACGCCTGGGCCTGGCGGCAGCCGGATGCCGCGCTGGATGCGGCGGCGTTTGCGGGGCAGCGCATCAAGGCGCATGGCATGGAGCTGGAGATGCAGCGCGACGCGCAGGGAAACCTGCAGATGCGGGATGTTGCCACCGGCAAGGTGTACACGGTGGGCGGGGTGATTGGCCGCGAGCCGCTGGTACAGTATCTTCTCAAATGGAAAGACGGTGGTTTGCAGACGCCCAGCGCGGCCTGGGATGTGGAGAAGAAGGAGTGGTTTGATGTGTTCCGCGATGATGCGCTGCAGCAGGAACGCGGCGGCGCGGTGCGCAAGCCGGGCGAGTGGGGCCACTGGACCGGGCGCGGCATGAACTGGGAATCCCAGTGCGCCTGGTGCCACATGAGCGGGTTCAAGAAGAATTACGATGTGGCCAGCGATACATTCAAAGCCACCTGGCAGGAGCCGGGTATCACATGCATCCAGTGCCACAAGGTTTCGGATACGCCGGATGCGGAAGACGGCTGCCTGGTGGCAAAAGCCGACCGCAAGCTCACCCCGGAGCAGCACGATGACAACTGCGCGAGCTGCCACGCCCGGCGCGAGGAGCTGACCCCCGGGTTCACCGTGGGGGATAAGTTTGATGACCATTTCCGCCTGGAGCTGCCGAAGGTGCCCGGCGTGTTCCACCCGAACGGTCTGCAGCTGGAGGAGGATTACAGCGAGACGAGTTTCCGGCTGCACAAGATGGGTCGCACGGGCGTGACCTGCTACGACTGCCACGACCCGCACTCCGGCGGGGTGACCAAGCCCACGGAGAATGATGAGCTCTGCCTGCAATGCCACGGCACGAACAAGGTGGTCAATGGCGTGCTGGCGCCCCAGGTGAGCCACAACAGACTCTGCGGTGGCAAGGCGATGCCCTGCATCGAATGCCACATGCCGAAAATGACTTACATGGGCCGCGACCCGCGCCGCGACCACGCCCTGCATTGGCCCGACCCGCGCATGAGTATCGAGCTGGGCGTGCCGAATGCCTGTCTGAACTGCCACAAGGACAAAGACCACCAGTGGTGCATGGAGTATCTGGAAAAGCGCTACAAGGAAGAACGCATGGGCAAATACCGCCAGCGATTCCGCGCGGCGGGGCACGCCATGCAGGGCAAGGGCAGCGTGCAGGAGCTGCTGGCGGCCTACAAGGCAGAGGAGATTCCGGCCTGGCGCGCCACGCTGCTGGGGCTGCTGGCGCAATTCCCGCTCACCCCGGAGGTGCAGGCCGTGGCGCTGGGTGCCACGCAGGATGCCGATGCGCTGGTGCGCGCCGCCGCGGTGGAGCTGCTGGGGGGAGATGCTGCGCGCAAGGCTCTGGCTGATAAGACCCGCAGCGTACGCCACGCTGCTGCCTGGGCGCTGTTCCCGAATCTGCCGGCCAATCACCCGGTGGTAAGCGAAATACTTGAAACCGCCACCCACCAGGCCGACCAGCCCACCGGCGCCATGCAGCTGGCCATGCTGGCCAATGCCGCAGGAAATGCCGCTGCGGCAGAGCTGCAATACCGCCGCGCGGTGCAGCGAGATCCCGCCAGCGTGGTGGCGCGCATGGATTACGCCGTGTTCCTGGCGCAGCAGAACCGCCCGGTGGATGCGCTGCGGCAGATGCTCGACTGCGCACGCGAGCACCCGCAGAATGCTGAGGTGCAGTACCGGCTGGGGCTCATTCTTATAGAACTGGGGCAATACCGCCCTGCCCTGCGCGCCATGCAGAAAGCCACGCAACTCGACCCTCAACACGCCGCCGCCCGCCAGGCAGCCCGGCAACTTATCCCTTACACACGCTGATACCTTTTTACCTCTGCCATGGAAACCTCTCACATCATTCTCACTATACTGGCTGTTATAGCCGTAGCCATCTTTCTCTTTGCACTCGTCAAAGGCGTTATCCGCATGATTCTGCTGGCCATAGCTGTTTCCGGCTCTGTAGCCAGCTGGATGTTCCTGCAGAAAAATGGCTTTACTTATCTGGCCTTCATCACCGATTCACCGCAGCATTGGATGGTGCAGGCTCTGGCCTGGGGAGCGGCGGTGTTTATTCTCCTGCTGGGTTTCCATGGTATGGTATGGATTTCACAGCTATTCAATTTCAAGAAAAAAGCTGGTATCGGCGGCATTCTCACCACCGTGCTCATGAGCCTCATCATGCTCTGGGTCACCATGATGGGTATCTGCTACTACGGCAACGTATGCCGCATCCGCTACTATCACGAACTGGCAGAAGCGCAGATGCAACGCGTCTCCAGCCCCTCAGTAACGCTACCGGAGATCCCTTGGTTTACCCGCGTATCCACGGCCCTGCGCAGCTCAAAAATCACCGGCTGGGTTCAGAGCATTGACCCCATTGACAACCCCGCCCAGGCAAATCTGGCATGCCTGGTAGCCTTTGGCTGCACGCTGGATGAACCCACTTTCACCGCATTCTACAAAACCCAGCTGGCCCAGCGCGGAATTCCCCAGCCCACCCGCCTGCTCGACCTCTTCCGCGACCCCGGTCTGCGCACCATGGTAAAAGAAGGCCGCTTTGTCTCCCTGCTGGAAAATGAGCGCCTCAACACCGTGCTGCGCTTCCGCAACACTGAGGAAAAAATGCGTTACATCCTCTAATCCATGACTAAAAAATCTCAGAATTGGCTGAATGAGGAATTATTCGATGCCATCGACGGCATCAGCGATTACGACATTGAAGACCTGCTGAACAGAGGGGCTGATGTGAACTTCCGCGGCGAAAACGGACTAACACCCCTCTTATACGCCCTCCAGGAGGATGCCTTTGTCTGGGACATCGAGACACTGCTGGAGCACGGAGCAGATACCACATTGTGTGACGAGGAAGGTCGCACCGCAGCCATGCTGGCAGCCTATGGCAACGACGAGGAAATTCTGGAGCAGATTATCCGTCTGCCGGAAGACCTGCTGGCCCGCGACAACGAAGGTAAGGGCATCCTCGCCTATGCCGTATTACGCGATGAAATAGCCCCGGAAAAGACAGCATGCCTGCATTTTCTCCTGCGACAAGGGATCAACCTGAATACGCAGGATGACAATGGATGGACTGCCCTGCACCACGCCGCTGCCACCAGAAACAGCGCGGCAGTCTACCACCTGCTGAAAGCCGGCGCCAAGCCAGACATTCCCGATAAAAAATGCGGGCACACACCCCTGATAACCGCTGTGTGCGAAAACCACGCAGGATGCGTCAAATTATTGCTCCAGGGCGGCGCCAATCCGGAGCAGACAGACCTGCTGGGCTGCACCGCTCTGGAATATGCGGCACAGAATAATCTGCTGGAATCTCTGCGCCTGTTGCTGGCAAGCGGACTCATGAAGCCTCGTTCCATCGAAAAAGCCCTCTACACCGCAGCGGAGGAGGGACAGGCAGAAGCTCTGCGTATGCTGCTCGCCCAACACGGCACAACAGATTTGCGCACGGAAATGGGACTCACCCTGCTCGGCGCAGCAGCCCGAAGCGGCAGCGAGGAATGCCTTGACCTGCTGCTCACGCAAGGCTGCCAGCTGAACGAGCTGGACGACCACGGGCTGAGCGCCCTTGACCACGCCTACCAGGCAGGCAGGAGCCACCTGGCTCATAAGCTTCTGCAACTGGGCGCCCGCCCCTCACGCGAAGGAAAAATGCTTACTGCCCTGGCAGATGTTACCGAAATGGATTTTTCCGAAGTACCGGGAGGATGCACCCCCTTGATGCACACAGCAGCCTGTGGGTTGAGCGAACAGATGAAGAAACTGCTGAATGATGGCGCCATTGTGCATGAAACCAATGATTTCAGGCTCACAGCCTTGCATTTGGCGGTATTCCACGGGCAAACAGAGTGTACACGTCTACTGCTGGAGCATGGCGCCCGCATTCCCCAGGCCACAGCGTTCACGCCCGGCATCCTGGATTCAGCGGCCGAGCGAGGATACGCAGGATGCCTCAGACTTCTGCTCACGCATCTTCCCCAGAAGCGCAAGGAACTCAACCGCCTGCTCCTTCTCGCAGCCGGTAAGGGCAGCATTGAATGTATCGATTTCCTGCTGCAGAAAGGCGCCCAGATTAACGTAAAGGATGATGACAAACTCACGCCTCTGCACCACGCAGCCAAAGCAGGCAGAGTACATTGTCTGCGCTATATGATAGAGCAAGGCGCAAAACTGAACGCCACCACGGATGATGGCTCCACCGCCCTGCACCTGGCAGCGGCCCAGGGTCAGCAGGAAATGGTTCGCTGCCTGTTGGAACTTGGCTTCCCGGTGGATGCAGAAAGCACCTATTACACTCCACTCATGCAGGCAGCCATGGCAGGGCATGTCGACTGCGTAAAACTCCTGCTGGAACACGGCGCCAACCCCGATGCAAAGGATTCAGAACGATGGACGGTGCTTCACTTTGCCGCCGAATGCACCACCCCGGAATGCGTGCGCGCCCTGCTGGAGGCAGGAGCTAAGCCGAATGTGCGGTGTGCAGCAAAATTCACGCCGATTATGCGCGCGGTTGATAACAACCGTCCGGACATTGTGCAGCTATTGCTGGAATACGGGGCTCATCCTCACACGCCGAACTCAATCGGACGCTCTCCCCTGGTTGAAGCTATCTACATGGGGTACACCGAATGCGCCGAAATACTGGCAGAAGCCACGCCTCCCCAGAAAGAACGCAGACGCTACCTCACAGAGGGGATTGATGCAGCAAAACAACAGGGACTCACCAAGCTGGTCGTCCGCCTCAAAGCCCGCCTGAAATAACCGGTTCTACCCCGATTCTGCACACAAAACACCCCGCTTCACGGCAGACCCAGTGAGGCGGGGTGTTGTCATTGTCTGGATATCAGACTTACTTATTGAGCAGCTTTTCGAGCAGGGCCTGGGAATTATCGGCCAGCTTGGCGGGGTCATCAAGCATGCCGGCGCGCAACAGCGCTGTATTGATGAGCTGGTCGGCCAGCAGGGTGGCCAAAGCTTCATCCTTCGTGCGGAGTTCAGCCAGCTTCATCACAATCGGGTTGTGCGGGTTAAAGGCAATCTCCGGGTGGGTTTCGGGAATCTCCTGCCCCATGGCGCGAAGATATGCCTTGATTTCCGGGGAGATGTCCCCCTCGCCCTGAAGAGCGATGGCCGGGGCGCTGGTCACACGGTCGCTGGTGGTCACCTTGGAGAAACGCTCCTTAAAGGTATCGCTCACCCAGGTGGTAAGGCCCTCAGCCTCGGTCTCATCCAGTCCGGGCTGGTCGGGCTGGGCTTCCAGCGGGGGCAGTTCGAGCCCGGCGCGGTCAATGGACTTGATTTCCTTTTCGCCGAACTTCATGAGACTTTCCACCACAAACTGGTCGCCGCCTTCGGTGAAGAAGCCCACCTCGAAGCCTCGGGCCTTGAGCGCGTCCAGATACGGGGAATTCTCCAGCTGGCTGCGGCTAGCGCCGTAGAGCACGTAGATATCCTTCTGGTTTTCCTTCATGCGGGACACGTAGTCCTCGAAGCTGGTCAGCTTGCCGGGTTCGGTGAAAGTGGACTCGAAGCGCAGCAGTTTACCCAGGGCATCCTTGTGTTCCCAGCTGGTGACCACGCCTTCTTTGATGTAGCGGGAGAAGGTGCGCCAGAATTTCTCGTAGGTTTCGGTTTCATTCTTCGCAACGCCTTCCAGATGCTTGATGAAACGCTTGGTGATGATGCCAGCCACCTTGCGCAGCAGGGAATTATCCTGTAACATCTCGCGGGAGATGTTGAGGGGCAGGTCTTCGCTGTCCACCACACCGACCAGGAAACGCAGCCACTCAGGCAGCAGCTTTTCCGGTTTGCTGTCGATAAGTACCTTGTGGCAGTATAGCGACACCATCGGCTCGCAACGGCCGAAGCCCATAGCCTCCGGGTTTTCCTCCGGCACAAAGAGCACAGAGTTGAGCACGATGGGGGCATCAGCGCTGAAGTGCATGTAGCTCAGCGGCTTGCTCTCGGTGTGGGCAATGAACTGGTAGAATCCCTCGTATTCCTCCGGCGTCACGTCTTTCTTGCTCTTCATCCAGATAGCCTGCACGGTGTTGAGGTGCTCGCCGTTGAAATCGATGGGGAAGCCCACGAAGTTGCTGTACTTGGAAAGAATGTAGCGGGTGTGGTCACCCTTGGCAAAGTTTCTGGCGTCCTCCTTCAGGTGAATAAGGATGCTGGTGCCGCGCGGGGTATCAGCAGCGGCCTCGGTGAGCTCGTAGCCCTCCTGTCCATCGCTCACCCACTTCACCGGGGCTGCATCCGGCTGCCAGGAACGGGTGGTTACCTCCACCTTGTCCGCAGCCATGAACACGCTGTAGAACCCCACGCCGAACTGGCCGATGAGGTCCTGCGTACCGCCCTTGCTCTCCTTCATGGCTTCCAGGAACTTCTTAGTGCCAGAGTGGGCAATCGTGCCAAGGAATTCCACCACTTCCTCCTGAGTCATGCCGATACCGCTATCAGCAATGGTGAGAGTACCGGCTTCCTCATCGGTGGTGATGGAAATGCGAAGCTCGCGCTCCGGTTCGTAGATATCGGTCTGTGTGAGCTGCTTGAGACGCAGTTTCTCCAGCGCGTCGGATGCGTTAGAGACCAGCTCGCGCACAAAAACCTCGCGGTCGCTGTAGAATGCATGAATCACAATGTCCAGCAGCTGCCGGACCTCCGTCTGGAACTGATGCGTATTTGCCATAGTTACAATTCTGATAAAGTTTGCACACTATTCTACAGTCTGGTCATATAAAATCAAGCGGGTATTGTGGCAGCATATGACCGGGGAGCATCGCAAATTACTTGATTCGGCGCCCATGTTATGCTAAAAATAGCGCTGCATGGAAAAAACACTTTTTCAGAAAATAGCGGATAAGGAAATTCCCGCCACCATCATCTACGAAGATGAGCTCTGCGTGGCTTTCCGCGACATTGCCCCGGCAGCGCCGGTGCATGTGCTGCTGATTCCCCGCAAGCCGATTCCCAGCATTGCCGATGCCACGGCAGAAGATGCAGCTCTGCTGGCGCACCTCATGCTCAAGGTAGGCGATATTGCCCGGGCCGAAGGCCTTGCCGAGGGCGGTTTCCGCACCATACTCAACACCGGGGAGGATGGAGGCCAGACCGTGCCTCACCTTCACATTCACATCATTGGCGGGCGCTCGCTGCAGTGGCCTCCCGGTTAGTCTGCTCTCCTGTTTTTTACGTCTCTGCAACCAGCGGCCATGCCCGCACTCACCACCACCGCCCTGCGCAACTTCGAATGGGTAAACCCACACACCCTCGAGGTTGAGTTGACCAATACCCGGCTCCGCCTCAGTTTTCTGGAACCGGGCGTGGTGCGTTGCAGATATGTCACTCAGGCGGTCTTTGAAAACGTGCCCAGCTACGGAGTGGCAGCAGAATACACCCCCACCCCGCCCAAGGTGGAGCATGAAGACACGCCGGGCTATATCTCGCTGAGCAGCGCGCGGCTGGAGCTTCGCATCCGCCGTATCGATGGCGGCATTGAGTTCTACGACACCGCCACTGGTTCCCTGCTCTGCGCCGATGCCGAAGGCATGGGGCACCGCCGTTCAGAAAGAACCGGCGATGACCTGGTGTGGGTACTCAAGCACATGCCAGCACAGGCGCATTTCTTCGGGCTGGGGGATAAGCCCTGCGCGCTGAATCTCCGCGGCCGCCGCCTGGAAATGTGGGGGGCGGATCACTACAAATTCACCCCGGAAAGCGACCCTCTCTACAAGAGCATCCCCTTCTTCCTCTGTCTGAACCGCGGCACACAATACGGCATTTTCTTTGATAACACCATGCGCTCGTACTTCGATTTCGGGCACGAGCGCGAAGACCGCCTCCTTTTCGGCGCAGATGGCGGGCAGATGGATTACTACTTCATTGCCGGGGCAGACGCGCTCGACACCGTAGCCACTTACACACGCCTGACCGGGCTGCCGCCCATGCCGCCGCTCTGGGCGCTGGGCTACCACCAGAGCAAGTGGAGCTACTACCCGGATACCGCCGTGGAATCTCTGGCGCACCAGTTCCGCAAGCGCAAAATTCCCTGCGATGCCATCCACCTGGATATCCACCACATGGAGGCATTCCAATCCCTCACCTGGAGCCAGGAGCATTTCCCCGACCCAGCAGGCATGATTAAGCGCCTGGGAGACGATGGCTTCAAGGTAGTGACCATTGCCGACCCCGGCATCAAGATTAACCCGGACAACTTTGTGTGGCGCAGCGGGTTTGAGCGCAATGTATTCTGCCGGCGGCACGACGGCGCCCTGCTGGAGGGCGATGTGTGGCCGGGGCTCTGCACATTCCCGGATTTCACCTCGCCCGACACCCGCAACTGGTGGGCAAGTCTGCTCAAAAAGCAAATCAGCGAAATCGGGGTACGCGGCATGTGGGTCGACATGAACGAACCCGCCATTTTCCCCGACCGCACCTTCCCGGATGACACACGCCACGCGTTCGATGGTTTTTCCTGCTCGCACCTCAAGGCGCACAATGTATACGGCCAGTGCATGGCACGCGCCACGCGCAAGGGCATGCTCACCCATGCGCCGGACCGCCGCCCCTTTGTGCTTTCGCGAGCCGGCTTTGCCGGGATGCAGCGGTATGCTGCCACCTGGACCGGCGATAACAACTCCGACTGGGAAAACCTCAAAATGGCCAACCTGATGGTGCAGCGGCTCAGCTGCAGCGGGGTTTCATTCTGCGGCGCCGATACCGGCGGTTTCCTGGGGCATCCCACGCCGGAACTCTTCTGCCGGTGGATGCAGATGGCCGCGTTCCACACCTTCTTCCGCAACCACTCCAACGGCGAATACGGCGGCCAGGAGCCTTGGTGCTTCGGCCCCCTGGTGGAGCAGCATGTGCGCCTCGCCATCATGGAGCGCTACCGCCTGCTGCCCTATATCTACACCCAGTTTCACCTCTACCACGCGCAGGGGCTTCCCATCATCCGCTCACTGGCGCTCATGTACCCCGGAAATCCGGATATGTACTGGCGCAGCAGTGAATTCTTCCTGGGCGATGCCCTCTACATCGTCCCCGTACACCACCCTGGAGAAAGCGGGCGATTCCTCTACATGCCCAGCGGCACCTGGTACTCACTCTGGAATGATACCCCAGCCCCAGCCGAAGGAGAAGAAGTCTGGGTCTCCACTCCCCTTAGTCGCATTCCGGTATTTGTGCGCGGTGGGCATCTCATTCCCCGCTGGCCGGTGCAGCAACATGTCGGCCAGATTAAAAACCCGCACATCACCTACGACCTCTGGTGGGCGCCGGATTACGAAGCCACCTCCTGCCACTACGAAGATGCCGGAGACGGACAGGCGCACCGCATTGGCATGTACCGTCTGCACCGATTCCGCTACACCGCAACCCGCCGCAGTATCACCATTGTGCGCGAAGGCGAAGGCAAACTTGACCCCACCGAAGACACCGCCACCCTGGCACTTCACGCCCTGCCGCACGGAGCTCACCCCAGCGTGGTGGCAGATGGCGCAGTCTGCCCCGGCAGCTTCGATGACTACCACATCTACCGCGCAGAAATCCCCACCTACTCGAACCGTGTTCAGATTGAATTATGAAGCAGGACACCCTCGATAAACTCATCACACGCCTCGACCACCTCACCCCGGAGGAACTGCGCAGCATCTTCATGCGTCTGGTATCCGAAAAAGGACTCCTGCAGGATATCTTTGACACCCTGCGCGACGGCATCATCCTCTTTGACCCCAACGGTCAGGCCCGCTTTGCCAATCGTGCAGCAGCAGATATCTACGCCCGCCCCCTGCGGGATTTGCTCAAAACCCCTTTTGAAACCCTGACCGGCGGCACCTGTCTCTGGGAGGACCTGCGCAACAGCGGCATCGCCATCACCCGCGATTTACAGGTCAACTACCCTGCTTCCCGCCACTACCACCTGCACATGAGCCCCATTGCCGGCGGCAGCGAATACCTTCTCCTCATCCGTGATGATACCGAGCAGCACACCCGCGGCGAAGAAAACTCAGAAGCCGAGCAGATGAACCTGCTCAGCTACATGGCAAGCGCCGTGGCACACGAAATCGGGAACCCGCTTAACTCGCTCGGTCTTAATCTCCAACTACTGCAGCGCAAACTTGGCAAACTTTCCGAAGCCGACCAGGCAAGACTCGCACCTTTACTTGAAAGCGCTCTGGGCGAAACCCAGCGGCTCGATACCCTGCTGCACCAGTTCCTGCAAAGCATGCGCCCCACCCGCCTTCAGCGGGAACCACTCAACCTCAACGCCCTCATCGAGCAGGTCATCGAAACCCTCGACCCGGAAATAGCCCCCCGCGGCATCAGCGTGCACCTCGAACTCAGCGAACATCTTCCCGAGCTCTCAGCCGACTCCACCCAGCTTTTCCAGGCTCTCTACAACCTCATCCGCAATGCCTATCAATCCATCCCCGGAGACGATGGTGGCATCTACATCCAGACCGCCTACAACGACAACGACCTCCGCATCGTCATCTCCGATACCGGAACCGGCATCTCGCACGAAGTCATGGGCAGCATGTACGAACCTTTCCGCACCACCAAACGCAAAGGTAACGGACTCGGCCTGCTCATCGTGCGCCGCATCATCAAAGACCACGGCGGCACTCTCGGCTTTGCTTCCAAACCCGGCACCGGCACCACCGTCACCATCACCCTCCCCCGCGCCGACCGCGTCATCCGCCTCCTCCCCGCCTGACAATCTGCCGTCTCTGGGGCATATACCAACACCGCAGTAGCTTCTCAGCCGCCCCACAGGCACTAACCCAATCAGGGCAAACACTTTACGTTTGGCAACCAGCCATCGGCTGTTTTGTTCTCCTGGTCTGGGATTCCGCACCATCGCGGCTACGTGCGGGCTTTCACCGTAGTGCGCACATCGCAGCGGTTTATCCGTGCGGGTGAACCTTTTACAGAATTGCTTCTACCAGGTCAGCCAGTTTTGTATTCTTCTCGCCATACACATAAGTTCCATCCTTGAACGAG
This sequence comes from Akkermansia sp., assembly GCA_045538275.1. Lineage (GTDB taxonomy): Bacteria > Verrucomicrobiota > Verrucomicrobiia > Verrucomicrobiales > Akkermansiaceae > Akkermansia. Next base: position 11,603 of record JAZSRB010000010.1, read on the forward strand.
CCATCCTCGACCCACCACGCCGAGCGGGAGCCTTCTTTCTCTGCGCCTTTCAACCACTCAGCCTGCGTCATGTCCGGCAACCTGCGCGAGCCGGCCTCGATTTTGAGCGTACGGGCATCCACCTGCTGCCAGCAGAAACAGCGGAAGGCGTCATTTTCCACCTTGCCCACAGCTAACCAGCTGCAGAGAGAATGGTAAAAATCTTTTGTTAGTATTTCCTGCTGTCGTGACCCATCATGACGAATAGCGCACCAGACCTTGTCTTTCATTTTCTCCAGGATGTTCCATCTTTCCACAGCGAGCTGCAGACAACGCGGAACGCAATCCCCCGGCAAACCAAAATCATTAATCTTCCTGACCAGATCAGCAAGTTTCAATTCACTCCACAATTTCTGGACCATCGCACCAAAGCGCAGATTCACCACTTCCTTGTACCCCTCACGATAGGGGGCATACTTCTCGAGCGCATCGTCCCGCGTCCGGGTTCTGAGCGCACCCGGGCGGGGGTCATACACATACTTATGGTCTTCCCACCCATAGTATTTACCATCAATCAGAACAGCCCCGGAATAACAAAAATCGCGAGCCGGGCAGACTCCGTCATCCGCCGGCACTCCAATGAAAGAATTGCTCTTGGAACGGTTATGGCGGTAGTACAGCATTTGTTTATTTGCCAGACACTCCTGGAAAAGCAGCTCCTCTGGCTCCAGTCGCCACCACAGGGACTGAGGCACGATGTGGTCCTCATCCCATGGGCGGTTCATGGCATCTCCCCAAGTAGCTTTCTCATGCGGATAAAAACCACACTCGGGACGCAGGAGCTTGTTCATGTAGGAAGATTGAATAAAATGCAGCACCCCCTTATTGTCCTTGTTCAGGCAGGCCATGAGCCACTCATCATCGTAATCATAGGAGGATTGCACCCTGGGATTCGAGGGTTCGCACAAGGGATACATACCTGTTTCCTGAGAATAACAAGCCGCATACGCGGTGCCGATTGCCGCCAGGTGCAGGATTCCGCAGGGATTGTCTCCTTCCCGGAAGGCTTCATGAAATTTCTTGCAGAAAGAGGAGTGAAACTCAGGACCTCTGCAGACCACATAGGGCAACATGCACAGCAGTTTCTTATCTGTGGCGCAGCCAGTCAGCTCGGGAAACTTCAACATGCACCAGCACATCACCGTCAGCCACTCATCCGAAGTGGTCGCCAGGTAGATAGAAGCCGGAATTTTCACGTCTTCGTCTTTCAGCAACTCCTTAGCTTTACCGATAGCCTTGCTGATGTCTTCTTCATACTTGTGAGTTCGCCAGAAAGCCGGAGTATCAGGTTCTTTCAGCGTTTCAGGCTTTACGGCAGCATAAGCCAGGCGGGCATATATACGCGCCACACGGCTGGGGGGAAGAAAGTCTTCCGCTATTGTATTGATGTTCGTTTTGAACTCGCTCCCCATATACGAACACAAAGTGGAGTAAGTATAATCTTCGGCAGAAATTTCCGTTCCTCCCTTGTTGATGCGGGTGAAAAGCTCATGGATGCGGCTCTTACCGGTATCGGCATCCTGCGCGGCCAGGCTGAATCGAATCAATGGCAGAGAATCGGCACTCACGCGCTTGCGCCATACCTCTGTATTCTTCCATACCTGCTCCGGCACCGAATCTCTTTTCTCGGCGAGAATGCGGTACAATGGAATCCATCTCTTTTTTTCCCAATAGGCAGAAGAGGCTTCCATATCGGGAATGGCAAAGGGGTTATCGCCCTGCGGCAACATCTCCCCCCACAGTTTCATCATCTCACCATGGGGGAGCTTTTCTAATTTCGATTCATCCTGGTTCCATTTGAATCCCCAGGGGTGACGCCGTGTGCAGACCTTCAGTTCCAAATTGTCCGCGTTCACCCAGAGCGTGGCCATAGCCACCTTGATATCCGGCTTCAGCAAGCCCAGTTTGATGGCATGCCAGCGCTGTTGCCCATCAATCAGCTGCCATTTGTCATCCTGTCGGTAAAGAGTCAGGGCTCCAATGGGGTATCCCTCAAAAATGGATTTCCACAAGTCTGCAATCTGCGTTGGACTCCACACTAATCCTCGCTGCGCATCAGGAATGGATATTTCATCCGATTCTGCCAGCGCACGTAGTGAGACGATACTCGCCACAGCCTTGTCATCCATCAGTTTTCCATAGTGACTCTTCATTGTCCCCATACTAACGCATACTTATTGTTTTTCAAGATTAAACCTTTAGTGGCTCCGACTCCTGGCGCATAGCTGTCCACAGAAAAAACCGCTGCGGTTGCACGCAGCGGTTTTTGAAGTAATCAGGTGCTAATCGGTTGATTAGTTCTGGGAGGGGCTCCACTCCTCGGACTGCAGGGCAGCCAGGTTGAAGGCCTGCTCCAGACCCACCATGTCGCCGGCGCGTACAGTCTCGAAAGCGGCGGTCTCGCGACGCAGCTGCTCCGGATCGTAGTTCACAGCCTTGATGGAAAGACCGATGCGGCGTTCCACCTTGTCGACCTTGATGACGCGAGCCTTGATTTCGTCGCCCACCTTGATGACGTCCTTGACGCGCTCCACGTGCTCCTCGGAAAGCTGGGAGATGTGGATGAGGCCGTCGATATCGCCGTCGAGGTTCACGAAAGCACCGAAGGATGCAATCTTGGCCACGGAACCGGAAACAAGGTCACCCACCTTGAAGCGGCTGTCGATGGATTCCCACGGGTCGGTCTCAAGCTGCTTGATGCCGAGGGACACACGCTGGTTTTCCTTGTCGATGTTCAGCACGCGGGCCTCCACCACATCGCCCTTCTTGAGGACTTCGGAGGGGTGATTGATCTTGCGGGTCCAGCTCATGTCGGACACGTGAATCATGCCGTCAATACCTTCCTCCAGGGCCACGAAGGCACCGTAGGGAGTGAGGTTACGCACAGCACCGGAGATAACGGTGCCCACGGGGAAACGGTTCTCGATGGCTTCCCAGGGGTTCTCGTCGAGCTGACGGATACCGAGGGAAATCTTCTGTTCTTCCACGGAAATGTTGAGCACAATGGCTTCGATCTCCTGGTCCAGAGACAGAACGTCGCTGGGACGAGTGATGCGCTTGGTCCAGCTCAGCTCGGACACGTGCACCAGACCTTCCACGCCCTTCTCCAGCTCCACGAAGGCGCCGTAGGCAAGAAGTTTGGTCACGCGGCCCTTGACCTGGGAGCCGATGGGATACTTGGCTTCGATGTCTGCCCAGGGGTTGTCGGACAGCTGCTTGAGGCCCAGGGATACGCGCTCCTTGTCGCGGTCCACGTCGAGGATAAGCACCTCCAGCTCCTGGCCGATGTGAAGCAGCTCGGAGGGGTGGTTCACGCGGCCCCAGCTCATGTCGGTGATGTGCAGCAGGCCGTCCATGCCGGAAAGATCCACGAAAGCGCCGAAGTCGGTGATGTTCTTCACCAGGCCCTTCACGCGGTCGCCGATGTTGACGGTCTCCAGGAAACGCTGGCGCTGCTCGCTGCGCTCGGCCTCGATGACCTCGCGGCGGGAAAGAACGATGTTCTTGCGCTCGTCGTTCACCTTCACAATCTTGAATTCGTACACGTTGCCCACGAACTCGTTAAGATCCTTGGGCGGGATGATGTCCACCTGAGAGCCGGGAAGGAAAGCTTCCACGCCGACGTTGACCATAAGGCCACCCTTAACGACGCTCTTAACCTTACCCTTGACCAGACCGCCGTCCTTGTACACGGCCACAATCTTGTCCCAGTTCTGCTTGTGGGCAGCCTTTTCTTTGGAAAGGACGACGAGACCCTCGTCGTTTTCGAGGCTCTCAAGAAGCACCTCGATCTGATCGCCCTCCTCGATTTCCTCGTCCTCAAACTCGGAAACAGGGATGACACCCTCAGACTTGTAACCAATGTCCACGAGGACGACCTGCGGGCGGATTTCAAGGATGGTACCATTCACGATGTCACCCTTGCGGAAGTTCGGAAGCTTAGCGTTAATCAAAGCTTCCAGTTCAGTATTGCTCATTATAATGATGTTTGTAGGTTAATGGTTTACGCATCTCCACCAAGGCCCCTACCCGGCAGCTCATGAGGCACCTGTATGCCACCGGGGGAGAACGCGGTGCAGGATTTTACTAAATCCCCCCTGCTCTGGCAAGCCTTTTTCTTGATTTTACGCGCTTTTCTGCGAGATTTGAGACGTGTAACATCAAATGCGTATACCCCCATACGTGTCCCAAAGATTTTGCAGTGCGATAAATTGTTGTTTAGTTCCCTAATCCGCGGGCGAATGCCCGCCGAATTCTGAGCCCGCAAAAGCGGGTGAAAGATGAAAGACAGGGGCTGCGCAAAAAAATTAAATGGAGCCCGTGGAACGGGTGACAGAATGTTCGCTACACATTGAAACCATGGCCTCTGTCACCCGTTTCACAGGCTCCAGACAATATATTATCTGCAGAAAAAGGGACTTGCACAAACAGCCTTCATTT
>JAZSRB010000013.1:0-58032 GCA_045538275.1 Akkermansia sp.
CACCTACACCTGGCGTGATGCCACCCAAAGCGAAATTACCGCCGCCATGAGCAATGAACTAAGCGACTTTCTCGACTTCGCCGAAAAAATCCGCTTCTATCCCGTCCTCCAGCTCTCCGTCGGCCTGCGATTCTGACGCTCTCAGCCCGGTAGGCGGCAATTATCGCTCCGCATCCGCATTATCCCGCAATTCCCCTTGCTTCAAGCATTGTTTGAAATTGCTCTGTCAGCCCCTCCATAGTAAGCACCTGTCATGTAGGCATATAATGTTCATCGGGCATTGAGTCCAATAAAGCACCTGTTTTTTACATTTGCCTCACAGAGATATACCTCTGCTTGGGGCTGTTGGGTTTACCCGGCACAAGAGGCCGCAATTTACCAGCTTTTACAAGCTCCCCAATGTAAAGATTTACCGTACGAGTTTGCCTTGTTACGCCTATATGTTCCATAATTTCGTTGCTTGTCCGCGGTTCTGAACAGAAATTCACTACCATTTTTTGCTTTTCGACAACAGATGAATGATTTCCACGCTTTACTTTGTTTGCAAACAAAGACTTTTGCTGCTTTATTCGCTTTTGCCACTTTTCCCATCGGTACAACTCTTCATCTGCCCCTCTTTCATTCACTTGCAGTTCCCCCGAATCTACATCTTTCTCTCTCCATATTACAACCTTAAATGATTCATCTTGCACAAACTCAGGCATATCCAGGCCCGCATCAAGGCATTTATCAATAATATCAGATGTTCCTGTTCCCATTTCCTCAATATACCCAGCCAGATAAGCAGGATGTGCTAATATAGGGTTCACTGGCATTGATGAATGTGCATATTGGAGTCTTTCCGGACTGAGACCATACGGCAACTGGCCGGGATTCCACACTTCCAGCCTGTCTTTGAAAAGCATCACCTGAACACTGGCATTGCTACGGTAATCGCGGTGAATTACAGCGTTGACTATGGCTTCTGTAACAGCTTCCCTGGGAATTTCGCAGGTGACATCCACAGTAGTGCTATATGCGCGGGTTCCGACATGAACATCAATGCGGGACATCACAAAGTCGACAGCTTTATCAACCACATCGAACACAGTCCCCTGAAAAACATGATGCGAAGGTATGGGTTTTGTGATAGAAGCACCATAAAACTGCGCACATTTTACAGAAGTACACGGGAAAAAGTCCTGTGGACGCTTCCCAAACAAGAGAATCGCAGAATTAGTCAACTTCCCGGCATCGCTCATCAGACGCAAATGAGTCAAAATAGTGGCAATACCGGCAGAAAATGGGATCGGAAATCCGCGATGCGCCTTAGCCAGCATAACAAAATGCTCAACCTTCGTAGCATCAATATCATCCAGAGTGCTTCCGTGACATATAGACGCGTCAAATGGCAACTTGCGAATATAATCCTGCTCCTCCAGATAGCGAACTAAGGAATCATAAACAGCAGCCTGCAATTCATCGTAACTGGAAAAGGCTTTTCTCACCACACTTTGTTCGGCTTTAGCAACCAGAGCAGCCTGCTTGGGATGACGTTTTTTACGACCTTGAAGGCGGGAAATAAAGATGAGTCTATGTTTGCGCTCTACTGTAGCAAGATCATATTCACGCTCCGTAGGCGACACTCCCGCTTCATCTTCATAACCATAACGGCAACCAAACAGACCCAGATATATGTCACATTCGGCCACCTCATTTAAATACACAGCCTGAGCCCTTGTATTGCTTGCCGGTTCATTTTCGAAGATAAAAGGTACAAAGAAGCGACCAAGAAGCGAATCATTCTGAATATAATCAAAGAGACGCCTTCTCTCTTCTGCAAACTCTGCCTGAACACTACTAATGAATACTTTGATTGACATATAGCCGCCTCCTTTCTTTATTCGCGAATAAAGTACCACATCCGACAAACAAAGTCAACACTTTTATACAATTTAACAAACAAGGTTCTGCCGAAATCCGGCAGAACCTTGTTTTAAGACGCGATTACGTGGTTATTGTCAGGCCTTAGGCGAACACACCCACAGCCTCGGCGGCGCAGGCAATCATGTAGTCGCGGTTAAGCTTGGCGATGTTGTCCACGGAGATACCCTTCGGGCAGGCGGCTTCGCACTCGTACTGGTTGGTGCAGTTACCGAAGCCCAGGGCGTCCATCTGGCGCACCATGGCGAGCACGCGCTTGTTCTTCTCCGGCTGGCCCTGGGGCAGCAGGTTGAGGTGTGCAGCCTTGGCAGAGGTAAAGAGCATAGCAGAGCTGTTCTTGCAACTAGCCACGCAGGCACCGCAGCCTACGCAAGCAGCGGCGTCGAAAGCGGCATCAGCCGTCTTCTTGCGCACCGGCACATTGTTGGCGTTCGGGGCAGAACCCGTGCGGATATCCACAAAGCCACCGGCGGCGATGATGTTGTCCAGGGCGGTTCGATCCACCATGAGGTCACGCAGCAACGGGAAAGCCTGAGCGCGGAAAGGTTCAATCCAGATGGTGTCGCCATCCTTGAACTGACGCATATGCAGCTGGCAGGTGGTCACCTTCTTGCCGCCGTGCGGCACACCATTAATTGTGAGGGAGCACATACCGCAGATACCCTCGCGGCAGTCATGATCGAACACAATGGGTTCCTTGCCTTCGTGCACGAGCTCCTCGTTCACGATGTCGAGCATCTCAAGGAAAGAAGCCTCATCCGGGATGTTCTTAGCCTTGTAGGTTTCAATGCGGCCCTGAGCCTGAGCATTCTCCTGGCGCCAGACCTTGAGCGTAAGATTGAGATTAGCCATAATATTAGAATCTTAGATGGTTGGAATGAGGTTATCTTTACTTGTAGGAACGGATGGCCAGATGCACGGTATCGAAAGTAAGCGGTTCCTTGTGGAGCACCGGCAGTTCGTCCGTACCCTTGTATTCCCAGCAGGCAACATAGGCAAAGTTCTCGTCGTCGCGCTTCGCTTCGCCGTCGGCGAGCTGGTGTTCAAGACGGAAGTGAGCACCGCAGGATTCCTCACGGTTCAGAGCGTCGTAGCAGAGCACCTCGGCAAAGTCGAGGAATGCGGCCACGCGCCATGCCTTCTCGAGCTCCTGGTTCACGCCTTCGGCGCTGCCCACCACCTTCACGTTGGTCCAGAATTCCTCGCGGATGGCGGGAATCTTCTCAATGGCATCCATGAGGGATTCCTTGGTGCGGCCCATGCCCACGTCCTCCCACACAAGCTTACCCAGCTCGCGGTGAATTTCGTCGGGGCTCTTGGTGCCCTGCACGTCCATCATCTTCTTGATACGAGCCTTAACGGCGTCCTCAGCCTCCTTGAACTCGGGGGCGGCGGTAGTCACGCTGCCGGGCTTCTGAGTGGTCAGGTAGGTCGGCAAAGTGGCGGAAATCACGAAGTAGCCATCGGAGAGGCCCTGCATGAGAGCGGAAGCACCCAGACGGTTGGCACCGTGGTCAGAGAAGTTGGCCTCACCGAGCACGTGCAGACCGGGGATGGAGGACATCAAGTTGTAGTCCACCCACAGGCCGCCCATGGTGTAGTGGGAGGCAGGATAAATCATCATCGGCTGCTCGTGGGGATCCACGTCGGTAATCTCCTCGTACATTTCGAAGAGGTTGCCGTACTGGCCGTCAATCCATTCTTTGCCCATGCGGTTGATGGCGTCCTTGAAGTCAAGGAACACGCCGCGGCCGGTGTTGGCTACACCGCGCTCATCGTCGCAGGCTTCCTTGGCGGCACGGGAGGAAATATCACGCGGGGCCAGGTTACCGAAAGAGGGATACTTGCGCTCCAGATAGTAGTCGCGATCACCCTCAGCCACTTCAGAGGGCTTCATCTCACCGCGGCGGATCTTGGCAGCAACCTCACGGCTCTTGGGCACCCAGATACGGCCATCGTTACGCAGAGACTCGGACATGAGGGTCAGCTTGCTCTGGTAGTCGCCCTTCACGGGGATGCAGGTGGGGTGAATCTGAGTGAAGCAGGGGTTGGCGAAATAGGCTCCCTTCTTCCAGCAGGCGCAGGCGGCGCCCACGTTGCAACCCATGGCATTGGTGGAAAGGAAGAACACACGGCCATAACCACCGGTAGCCAGCAGCACAGTATCACCAGCATAACTCTTGATTTCACCGGTCACCATATCGCGCACCACGATGCCCTTGGCGTGGCCGTCGACCACTACGAGGTCCATCATTTCGGTGCGGGGGTGCATCTGGATGTGCCCCTTGCCAATTTCCTTTTCCATGGCCTGGTAGGCACCCAGCAACAGCTGCTGGCCGGTCTGACCGCGGCTGTAGAAAGTACGCTTGAGCTGGGAACCACCGAAGGAACGGTTGTCGAGCAGACCACCGTATTCGCGACCGAAAGGAACCCCCTGAGCCACGCACTGGTTGATAATGTTGCAGGACACCTCAGCCAGGCGATACACGTTGGCCTCACGAGCGCGGAAGTCACCACCCTTCACAGTGTCGTAGAACAGGCGGTACACAGAGTCACCATCGTTCTGGTAGTTATGAGCAGCGTTGATACCACCCTGAGCAGCAATGGAGTGAGCACGGCGAGGGCTGTCCTGGTAGCAGAAGCAGTGTACATTGTAACCCAACTCAGCCAGCGTGGCGGCAGCAGCGCCACCAGCCAGACCAGAACCCACCACAAGCACCGTGTACTTACGGCGGTTATTGGGGTTGATGAGCTTGGCTTCGCGCTTGTACTTGGTCCACTTCTCAGCGATAGGGCCATCCGGAATGCAGGAATCCGGCATGTAGTCACTTACAGGAAACTTAAGGTCTTTCATATGATTCTATGAATGGGAGAGGGGTTACTTGAGGATACCGCAGAGAACGGCCACCGGAATGGAGATGAAAGCGCCGCAGACCACCAGGCCGAAAAGTACGGCGATGATGTTGTAGAGCGGGCGCACCTTGCGGGTGGAAAGGCCCAGGGTCTGGAACACAGACTGAAGGCCATGGCGCACGTGCATGAACAAGCAGCAGATGGCCACAATGTAGAACACGGAGCACCATACGTTGGAGAACGCAGCAACGATGTGACCGTAGCAATCGGAGGGGTCACCATTTACTGTGAGCTGCCACAGGTGGAACAGCAGGAAGCAGAAAATCATGATACCGGTAAGCACCATGGTGCGGGAGGAAAGCGTAGCTTTCAACGTACCTTCCTTCTGGTACTGAGTGCGGGCATTCACGTTCTCAATCTTCAGAGCCAGAGTCAACACCACGTGGATGAGGAGAATGGCGGCAAGACCGAGACGAATAGCCCAGAGCAGCCAGGCGGGCATGGTGTGCAGACCGGTGGCATAGGCATCAATCCAGGAGGGCACACCATTGCCGGGATCACCACCATAGATGGTCATGTTACCGGCCAGATGCCCCACGAGGAACAGGAGGAGACACGCACCTGTCAGGGCCACAAGAATCTTGCGGCCAATCGAGGACGTGACGAACTTGCATGCTGTCGTGATAATATCGTTCATATGCGCAATAACGTCTTTGCGTGATTACTCTACCCTAAATACCCCCAAAAAGCAAGCCCCAAACGGCGCAACCAGGCTAAATTCTACACCTGTACCGCCAGCAGGACAGCAAACACCGCCAGCATTAACGCAAAGAGGGCATCAATCCCCGTGGTATACCTCAGATAAAATTGCCGCACAGGCTTCCATTGCAACAACGCAGACCACGCTACCCAGCCCGCCAGGCAGGCCCCGCTGAGCACCAGAACCAGAGCCGTCGCATACCAGCTGAACTGTGCGCTGAAGCGCTCCATCGGCCCCAGGGAAAGCCCGGCAATAAATAAGGTACATTTAATATTCAACACATTGCAAAGAAGCCCCTGCCCCAGCAAAGACGGCAGAGACTCTCGCCCAGTAGATTCAAGAGTTCCCTGCTCTACCTGTACACGGCGGCGCGGAAAGATCTTCCATGCCAGGTATAACAGCCAGCCCGCGGCTGCATATAGCAGATAATGGCACCCCGGCTGCTCCAGCAACCAGCTTCCAGCACACACTACCAGTACTGACTGAATCAGAAAACCAGCCGCAATACCACAGCCCACCGCGGTCCCTGCACGAAACCCCTGCGCCAGCGCCGTGCGGAACACGAAGAAAACATCCGGCCCCGGGCTGAGCTGAGACACCAGCAACAGCCCGAAAAGCACTACCAGACTGAGCAGAGCCTCCGTCATCCGTGCACCTCCGGCAGCGGCAGCACCACATTCGTCTGCATCGGAGATTTACGCTGCAACACGCGCTCCGAAAGCGGGGTAGCGCTCTCATATGCCGAACGGAACATCTCCATCTTCGCATCCACATTGTCCGCATGGTGCAGAATCAGCGCTTCGGGTACCTTGGGCAGCACCGGCGAGCCAAACTCCAGCAGCCCGTGGTGCGACGCCACCAGATGCAGCAGGTGCAAGCGCACTTGCTCAGACCCCGGAACCAGCGTCTTCCACTCTGCGCGGCGTTCCGGGGTCATCATATCACGCCAGAGCTTGTTGATAATCTCAATCCCCATCGGGATATGGCTCAGCAGCTCCCCGGGCTCGGTGTACGGCATCTCCAGACTATGTTCCTCATAGTCATTTTCCACAATCTTACCACAGTCGTGCAACAAAGCGCCCGCCATCACCAGATCACGGTTCAAGCGGTCGGGGTACACGCTGCAGAGCGCCGCCGCCACACGCATAACGCTGGATACATGCTCCACCAAACCGCCACGGCGGGCATGGTGAAAATTACGGGCCGCAGCTGCGCGGCGGAACCGCGTTTCCTGCTGCTCCAGGAACAAGCGGCACACAGCAGCCAGGCGCGGATCTTTCATTTCCGCAACATAAGAGCAGATACACTCCCAATCTGCCTGCTGGCGGGCCACCAGTTCCGGACTACCGGTAAGCACCTGCTGTTCCTCCTCGGGAGTCAGCGGGCGCACATGAGCTTCCCCCAGCTCCATACCATATTGGCTGGCCTGCCAGGTACCGGTCACAGCCACACCGGCAGACGTCTCCAACATATCAAAATCCTGATACCAGGGTGAAGTCTCCCAGATTTTAAATGAAACCGTGCCGGCAGCATCTGCCAGCACGATTTCAAGATAAGGTTTTCCCGTTTTAGTAGTGCGGGTGGTTTTCTGCGTCACCTGCGCCAGCAAGGTACCGCGCACCGCGGCTATGGCAGCCTCGGCGTTCAACTCTGTGGTGCTACCGAACTGCATGGCCTGTTCCGGGGAAAAATTATGCAGCGGGTTGCTCGGCAGACGCCGGCGCAGGAGCTTCCTCAGCTGCGGGGGCAGGAGCCGCCAGGTTTTCCAGATTTTCCACAGGTGCAGCAGACGGCTCAACAGCAGCAGGCGCCGTAGTTTCAGCCACAGGGGCTTCTACCTGCTTCACGTTCAAATCAGACTTACTGTTCTGAAAACGCGCATTCATCAGCACAGCCAAAGCAAAGCAAAGCACCATGAAAAGCGTACCGAAGAACACCGTACCCTTCTTGAGCACATCCGTAGTCTGGGCACCAAAGGCCTGGTCTGTCATCTGGGCACCAAAGGCGGCACCGAGGCCTTCCTGCTTCGGGCGCTGCATCAGCACAACCAGAAGCAACAGAGCACAGACAATCAGCAACAAAGCGAAAACAATGTAAATGGAGGCGTTAAGCATGGCGGGGATTATATCGTATTAAGAGAGGTTTGTAAAGGAATCAGGCAATGATTTCGTTCAATTCATTGCAGATGACACGCTTGGGCGTTATGGGCTTATCATCCCAGGCAAAGCTCATGATAATGATACGCTCGCCCTTGCCGATGAGGTGAGCAGCGGCACCATTCACAATAATCTGCCCTGTACCGGGAGGCCCGACCAACACATACGTTTCAAAGCGGTTTCCGCTTGTAACCGAGGCAACAAGAACTTTCTCACCCGGCCAGAGACCGGCAGCTTCCACCAAATCCTGCGGAATCTCAATGCTGCCCTCGTACTCCACGTCACCACGTGTGACCATGGCGCGGTGAATCTTGGATTTAAGCTGACAAACTAGCATGACTATGAATGTGGATGACCGCCAATGAAACTACTTTTTCTCTAAAAGGTCAAGCACAATCAGGGAAAACGGGTATTTTTTTATGTCAGGAGCCTGGAGCAGACCGCACATTGTGGCTTACATCCGCGAGCCGGACAATGCCGACGTCCCCACAACACCATCTGCAAATGCAGCTTACCCCAGGTTTCCCGCGCAAAGCATTTCTTCAAATCGGCCTCTACTGCCTCCACGGTCTTACCCCGCGAGAGCCCCCAGCGCCGAGCCAGCCGGAAGATATGCGTATCCACCGGAAATGCCGGATACCCGAAAGCCTGGTTCATAACAACGCTGGCCGTTTTATGCCCCACACCGGGCAAAGCCTCCAGCTCTTCAAATCCCTCCGGCACCTGCCCATCATATTTCTCTACCAGGATACGCGCAGTCTCCACCAGGCGGCGGGCTTTCATTTCCGTGAGTCCGCAAGTAGCAATAAGCGGCTGCACCTGCTGCCACTCCAGGGCCGCCATGCTTGCGGCATCTGGGGCCAGCTCAAATAGCGCCGGGGTTACCAGATTCACCCGCGCATCCGTGCAGCGGGCTGAAAGCATCACCGCCACCAGCAGCGTAAAAGCATCATGATGCCGGAGCGGCACCTCGGGTTCCGGGATGCCGCGTTCCAGCTCTTCCAGCACAATGCGAGCTCGTTCTGCGCGTTTCACAGCAGCTGAAAGTCAGCGGCGGTTCATATCGCCCAGCGGCCCGAGAACCGCCTCACCCTCCTTGCGGGTAGTGTTATTCCAGGGCTTCACTCGTTCAGAAGACCCCCTGGGGCCCACCACTTCACGGTTACTCGGCGGGACAGCCGGCATTGGAGGCCGGCAAGAACTCACCATCACCGCCACCAGCGGCATTACCATCATTGCTATCTTAAGCATTTTCATATTCTGCATCTTGTTCTTATATAACAATCAAAAACCGCCTGCCCATCTCCGGGCAGGCGGCAAAATTATTTCTGAGCCTGCTCGGCAGCGCATCAGTTACCCAGAGGCTTTACACGGAAAGCGCGGTCACCCACCTCGGGACGCACACCGGGAGTCAGCTTCTTGATATCATATTCGGCTATAGCCACACCATTGGAGATGGAAACGATACGAACCGGAGCAATTACAACATTACCACGCTTCACCAACACAGGGGTGGAATCGCCAGGAATAAGACCACTGTCCTGCCCGACATTGAACACCACGAACTTCCACCGGGAATCCACAGCCAGCAGCGGGTATTCGTCATCGTTCTTGTTGTAATCAGTAAAGAACTTATCGTTGATAGCCGTCAGGCGGTTAAGCTCAACCTTGAGAGCTGCGAGCTCCTCGCGCTTCTTGGTAGCCAGCTCGGTGTAATCCTCCAGAAGCTTGTTCTGTTCTTCAGTTATGGCCTCCTGGCGCTTCACTTCCTCCTTGATGGCTTCCATCACCGGAGCAAAATCATCAACCGTAGCATCTACATTAAGAGCTTCAGAGGACTTGATGTCAGCCATGGCCGTCTTGAAAGCATCCACCAGGGTCTTCACCTTGGACTGCATTGCCTTAACCTCAGCACGCACATCATCAAGAGAGGCTTTATGCTCTGCGAGCTTGGCCTGAATTTCGTCACGCTTCACCTGGCTATCGCGCATTTCGACACGAGCTGCCTCCGCAGCTTTGATTGCAGCAGCGCGTTCAGCCGCCGCGGTACCACGCTCGGCATCCAGGTCCTGGTTCAGCTTACGCAGACCAGTAGCACTGCTTGCATCCACCTGCTGACCACCACCATGAGTAGCAATCATTACATCCATAACCTTCTGCTGATCGGCCGAGTACATGACAGCTGCACCACCGGCCAGGAGAATCAGAACAGAAACAAGAAGTTGAGAGATTTTCATATGAAAAAGTTGTTTATGGGTTATTGGATTACTTGTTGGCGGCTACTACGATATCACCAGGGCGCACGCTATCACCGGGACGCATGGTGCTATACACAACCTCACAGCTGGACTTGGAACCTTCCACCAGGGTTACGATGAGCTCGCACACCTTCGACTCGCCACGCATGACAGCCAGGCGGGAACCAATCACGATATCCTTATCGATACCACCATCAAGAATGACATAATCCCATTCCTTGTCCACAGAAGCAACAGCCACCTTCAAATCGGGAGGAGAAATACGAGACCGGCGGTCAGCGGCAGTCTTCTTAGCGGCCTCAATCATGCTCTTAGTGGTATTAATGGCGTTTTCGAGGCCTTCCACCTCGTCACTCATAGCTTTCACCTCCTTCTTCAGCTCGTCGTTGGCGGTTCCCATTTCAGCAATGCGCTGCCCCACCAGCTTCAGGCTTTCTTCATCATCCATGGCATCCTCCACCTTGGCAGCCTCAGCAGCTCCCTTCTGGAACACCTTGAACTGATCTTCATAACGCTTGAAATCACCAGCTGCGGCTTCCAGGTCTGCATTAGCCTTGGTGATTTCCTGATCATACGGAGCATCCTCCGTCTCAAGGGCAGCACGCTCCTCATTGGTCTTTTCCGTCAGCTGCTTGAAGTAGGCGGTGCGCAGCTCGGCATAACGTTTGATAGCCTTATCCTTCTCAATATCGACGGCTTTTTTCTTAGCCATATCGAACTGAGACTGGAATGCAGCCACCTCGCCCTCCGGGCCGGTGAGAGCTTCGTTATTTTTATAGAAAAGAAAACATGCCCCCAGGAAGAGCACGACGGCGGCGATGATGATGTATTTCCACATGGTGTAAGTTAAAAATTTGCAGCTGTTCGCTAATATATCTATACCAGAACGCAACCAAATGCAATCAAAAAAATCCTATTGAGGCAATTTTTTTACACTTTGAGCGGCTCGGCTGCAGAAAGCCGCCTTCCGATGACTCGGAAGGCGGCCTGATACTTCTCTTTCTGCGGAGACTTTTACTCTGCCTCTGCGGCAGCTTCCTTAGCCTTGCGGTCGCGGGCTGCAGCGCGCATGGACATCTTGACGCGGCCCTTGTCATCAATGCCGATGCACTTGGCAGTCACGATATCGCCCACCTTCACCACATCCTCAGTCTTCTGAGTGCGGCCCTCGGCCAGCTCGGAAATATGGATGAGGCCATCCTTACCGGGCAGCACCTCCATGAAAGCGCCGAATTCCTTAGTGGAAACAATCTTGCCCTCGTAGGTTTCACCCACTTCAATCTCCTTGAACATGCGGTCAATGAGGTACAGGGCGCGCTCCACACCCTCCTGGCGGCTGCCGTAGATACGCACAGTACCATCCTCCTCGATGTTGATATCGGTACCGGTCTCAGCCTGCAAAGCCTTAATGTTCTTGCCACCGGGGCCGATAAGCTCACCGATGCGGTCCTGCGGAATGCTGGTAGATTCGATACGCGGAGCATTCGGGCTCATAGCCTGCGGGCCGGGGATGCAGGCGCTCATGGTATCGAGCACATCCAGGCGCCCCTTGCGGGCAAGATGAATGGCATCTTCCAGGATGTAAAGCGGGATACCGGGCAGCTTGAGGTCCAGCTGGTAACCGGTCACACCCACGGAGGAACCGCAAAGCTTGAAATCCATATCGCCGTAGAAGTCCTCAGAGCCGATGATGTCGAGCAGCGTCTTATAGCGCTTGGGCTCGCGGTCACCCTCATTCTCAAACTCCGTCACCAGCCCCACGGAAATACCGGAAACCGGGCGCTTCAGCGGCACACCGGCAGCCAGCAGAGACATCGTACCGGCGCACACGGAAGCCATGGAAGTGGAACCGTTGGATTCCATAATCTCGGAGGACACGCGGATGGCGTAAGGGAAGTCGTTCTCATCCGGAATCACCGGGGCAATGGAGCGCTCAGCCAGAGCACCATGGCCGATTTCGCGGCGGTTCTGACCACCGAAGCGGCCGGTTTCACCCACAGAGAACGGGGGGAAGTTGTAGTGCAGGATGAAGCGCTTTTCATCCACAGAACCGGTGTAGTTATCCAGGTACTGCTTCTCCTCCATGGGAGCCAGGGTGGCAAGGCACACAGACTTAGTCTCACCGCGGGCGAAGAGAGCGGAACCATGCACCACGGGCGGCAGCACATTCACCTCAGCCTGCAGCGGGCGCAGCTGCTTGATAGCGCGACCATCGGCGCGCTTGTCCTGCTCCATGATGGAGATACGGAAAGCCTTCTTCTGAATATACTCAAACACCTGCTCCACATCGAAATCGGTAGCCTCAGGGTAGGCAGCCTTGATAGCAGCCTCCACCTCATCGCGCAGAGCGCCGGTCTGCTTCTGGCGCTGAATCTTATTGGGGGCGTAAATGGCCTCCTCAATGCGGTCACCTGCCACCTGGTAGCCGATTTCGAGCAGCTCCGGCTTGGCCAGCGTCAGCTCATATTCGCGCTTGGGCTTGCCGCAGATACCGCGCAGCTCTTCCTGGGCAGCACAAATCTTAGCCACATTCTCCTGAGCATAGTGCAGAGCGGCAATGAAGTCCTCTTCAGGGAGCTCATTGGCAGAACCTTCAATCATAATCACCTGATCCTTGGAACCGGCATACACAAGGTCGAGGTCAGACTCCAAACGCTGGGAGTTAGTGGGGTTAATCACGAACTCGCCGTTGATGCGGCCCACGCGCACAGCACCCACGGGCTCAGCAAAGGGAAGGTCGGAAATCACACAGGCGGCAGAAGCACCATTGATGCTCAGAATATCGGGCTCATTCTCACCATCAGCAGCCATGAGCAGAGAAATCACCTGCGTATCATAGAAATAACCCTTGGGGAACATGGGACGCAGCGGGCGGTCCGTCATGCGGCAGGTCAGAATTTCCTTCTCCGTGGGGCGGCCTTCGCGCTTGAAATAACCACCGGGGAACATACCCGCGGCGGCAGCTTTCTCCTTGTATTCCACCGAAAGCGGGAAGAAGGTCTGACCCTCCTTAATCTTGGTAGCGCTCACAACGGTGACCAGCACCACAGTATCACCACAACGGACAGTAACGGCACCATCGGCCAGAAGGGCAAGCTTGCCCGTTTCAATGGTGATGGGGTTTGTGCCAACGGCACAAGTAACGGAATGTATACTCATTTTTTATTTTCTTTCTCTTCTGAATGCCGGTTCCAATCTGCACCGCCGGAGGCCGGAACCGGCCGCTGCCTCCTTTGGTTTCGCAGAGCAGGATTACGTACTTCCTGCCCCACAGAGCCCGCCGCCATTGCTATTCAACAACAACGAGCCGCGGTCATTTTACACTTCTCAACTCCGCAGCGCAAGCAAATAATTTCCCACCAAACGATTTAGCTTCACAGCAGCTGGCAAATTGTGTACAATGGCTAGACTTATGGAACACCCCAGCCAGAAACTGCTTGATATGGCAGCAAATGAACGCCCGCGCGAAAAGCTCATCCAGCGAGGCCGCTCCGCCCTGAGCGATGAAGAACTCATCGCCATCTTCCTTCGCACCGGTCTCAAGGGCTGCAATGTGCTGGAACTGGCCGCCCGCCTCAAACGGGCCGCAGGGTCGCTCACCGCCCTGGGGCGCATGGAGGCAAGCGAAATCACGAGCTGCTGCAAAGGCATAGGTACAGCTAAAGCCGCCACACTGGCCGCAGTCTTTGAACTGGGGCACCGGGCTGTAAAAGAAAATCTCATCAAGGAAGACATGAGCAATCCCCAGGCTATCTATGAATACCTGGCCGGTGATTTACGCTATGAAAAGCAGGAAAACTTTGTCGTGCTCATGCTTGATACACGCCGCCACCTCATCCGCCGCAGCAACATCTCCAAGGGCACGCTGAACCGCACCATGGTACACCCGCGGGACGTATTCCGCGAAGCTATCGTGAGCAATGCCTGCTCCGTGATTCTCGCGCACAACCACCCCAGCGGAGACGCCACTCCCAGCAAACCAGACCGCGAACTCACCCGCGAACTGGTAGCAGCCGGCGCTGCGGTGCACATCCCGGTACTTGACCACATCATCATCGGCTCGGGAGCCGCCCCTTACTACAGCTTCCGGGAACACGGATTCATACAATGATGAAAGACTACCACGCCCACCACCCCTGCCCTCACGGCGGGTACATCTGCGCCTCCACCCGAGAAGACTGGGCACGCATTGCCGCAACCGATGGCATGATACCCTGCTTCGGCATTCACCCCTGGCATGCCCACAAGACACCCCCTGCAGAACTTGCTTTTGAGCTGGATGACTGGCTTACACGCTACCCACAGGCCGGTGTGGGAGAATCCGGGCTTGATGCCTCACCCCGCCATGCCGGCACGCTTGATGCCCAGCGCCTCCTGCTGCACATTCACCTGGGAGCCGCCTTCCGGCACGAGCGCATGCTGCAACTCCACGGGGTGCATGCCTGGAGCGAGCTGCTGGATATTCTGCGGCAGCGCAGCCGCAGCGGCACCCTGCCCCGCGTGCACCTGCACGCCTGGAACGGCTCTCATGAACTCGCCCGCGAATTCATGCAGTTGGGCCCCGTTACCTTCAGCGTCGGTCTGCGCGAACTCAGCCACCCCAAAGCCGCGGAGCGCTACGCCCGCATTCCCGAAGGCCGCCTTTTCCCGGAGACAGATGACCACCCGGAAAACTGGGCACGCACCGTGGCGCTACTGAACCTCCTCCGCGGAAAACTTGTCTGAAAAAACACCCCCAACAAAAAAGCCTGCCGGGTGGCAGGCTTTTTTGTAATTTATGGCATATCAACCATATCCTTGACGATATGCAGCGCCTCGCGCAACACCGGGTCCAGATTCGAAGGATACTCCGGCGTTTCGGTCAACTCATCCTCCGGATCCTTATTCTCGTCCATGTACTCGCTGTCGTCATCCTTGGAAGCAATCGGCAGCGTAGCAGCGTTCACATCCGCGAGCTTAAGGCGGTAAATTCTAAGCCTCTTCGCATCATCAGCCGCCATCTGCTCATAGCGCACCTTACGTTCGGCATCGATAGCCTTCTTTCGCTCCAGCAGCTGGGCATTCTCCTCAGCCCGCACCTTTTTGTTGAGAGAAATCACATTCTTCTCATAGCGCTCCCTGGAGCGGGCATTATCCTCCCGGGTATACTGCATATCCTTATCTGCAGCCACGCGGGCGTTACTGCGCTTCATCAGCTCCGGCAGAATCCGGGCAATGCGGCTGCTCTTCACATAGCCGCCAGCCCGGGGAATCTCATCATAAGGCATAGCATAATCCTGCTCACCTTCACCAATGCGCAAACCGGCAGTCACCGTAGGCAGCACTATATCGCTGGCCACGCCCTTAAGCTGGGTGGAAGCCCCCCCTACGCGGTAGAACTTCTGCGTGGTCACCTTAATCATGCCGCATCCTTCCCGCGAGGTGAAATAGGGCAGATAGTCAGCCAGCCCGCGGGGCACCTGCACCGTTCCCTTGCCGAAACTAGCCTCATCGCCCACGATTACCGCACGGCCATAGTCTGCCATAGCTCCGGCAAAAATCTCTGAGGCAGAAGCACTCAGCTTGTTAATCATCACCACAAGCTCTCCGGTAAAGAGCGGACGCCCGCTCACCGTAAGGCGCTCCACATGAGAGCGGGAATCCTTCACCTGCACCACGGGACCAGCCCCGGTAAAGAAGCCCACCATCTTGCGCACCTCATCCAGCGAGCCACCGCCGTTAAAACGAAGGTCGAGCACAATACCCTCCACCTTTTCCTGAATCATGCGGCGCAGAATCTTCTTCACATCGGCAGCGCAGTGCACATCACCATCATCCAGGTCAATATAGAACGAAGGCAGCGTCAACACCCCCAGGCGATAGGTGCGGTTCCCCTCCTTCAGGTCAATGATGCGGCCGCTGGCCAGCTCCTCAGACATAGGGATTTCATCCCGCACGATGGAAACCACTTTTTCCTCACCAGTATTGGCGCTCTGCACACGCAGTTTCACCGGCACACCCTTCTGGCCGCGAATCAGATCCACCACCTTATCAATGCTCAGGAACATCACGTCCGTCCAGTTATCATCACCCCGGGAATCCACCGCCACAATATGGTCACCGAGCTGCAGCTGCCCGCAGCGGGCAGCCGGCCCCCCCTTCACAATTCCCTCAATCGTGGTGGAGCCATCGTCATCTGACTGAAGCTTGGCGCCAATACCCACAATCGAGGCCTTAATCATATCTTTGAAGCGCTGCTCCTCCCGCGCGCCCATGTAGTCGCTGTGCGGGTCATATACATGCGCTACAGCATTCAGCAGGTAAGACACCATATCCTCGCGATCCGCCTCCTGAATCTCGTTACGCATACGCTTGATGCGCGCCAGCATCTTATCCGTCACCGACATTTCCCTGGCCGCAGGAGAAGACTTGCCTTTTGCTTCTGCCAGCTTCTGCAGATTTTCACGGCGGAGCACCTCAGTAAGAAGCATATCCTCCACCTGATCGCGCCACACCTGATCCAGCTCTGCCGCATTTCTGGCTCGGGGCAATTTACGGCGGCTGCGGGGCGCTGTACGCTCAGAGTCAAACGCTGGCATTTTCTCAGCATATTCCTGGAGCATTTTCTCAGCCTGAGCGATGCGCGGAAGCGCACGGGCGCAGAAATAAGCATAAAGCTCCTCAGCCAGGCGCGTAGTCTGGTTAGCCAGCAGATAATCACCAAAGCTGCTGGAATAGCGATTACGCAGATAAGCAACATCCTCCTGAGTCAGGAAGAGATGCTGCATATCCAGAGTCTGAAGGTAACAATCCAGAAACTGCTGGTACATATCCTGCGTGAAGCGCGCGCGAGAGAAATGCCCATTCTGCAGCACCAACGAAAACTGTTTACCAATTATGTCGTAATCTGGTTCTGCGTAGCTCACAGAAGTGCACGACACCAGCGCCGCTGTGGCAGCCAGAGCAAATGCACGCGTTCGCATTTTCCAGTTATTCAATATTCTCTTCATGCCAGAAATAATATCTTCATCTCACCACGGAACCCCATCACAGAGCACCATTCATCGTCATGAATACGCCGTTCCCATCGGATTCCTGTCACGGCCTCACGAATTTACCTGGCTTATGCAGAAACAATCAGTTCTTGCGGGACTTCGGAGCCTTGGCCTTAACCAGCTTGCAACCCATTGTCGCAGCCAGAGAACGCATACCATTCTCCAATTCTGCAATGCGGGACTTTGCGGACTTGAGCGAAGCCTCCAGACGCGTTGCGCGAGTCTTGGAGGTACGGGCAGTTATGCGGGCTGAGCGGAGTTCTTCCTTCACGTCTTCGGCAGAAACCTCCACCTTATGACGGCCGGGACGCCGACCAGCAAAACGCTCAAGAATAGCATCTTCAGCCTGCTTCTTCCACAGCGAAACCAACGTGGCAGCAATCTTCTTCTCCTTGGCAATCTTCTGAATGGACGTCTTGCGACTCAGCACAGCCAGAATAATTTCTGCTTTTTCTTCGGCGGTATAAGTAGTGCGGGCTTTTGTTTTTTCTGTCATAGTATATCGGGATAGGATGTCCTCATGTAATACTCCATTTATCAAAGCAAATCAAGCAGATAGTTCGTATTATCCAGGATAATGACAAAATTATCAATCAATAAACACCCCTTGCCGGAAAATTATATAATTTCCGCCACCTCATCCAAAGCAATTGCATACAGAAAACCCCTTGCGATTTCTCACAAGGGGTTTATCAACCGATACGCACGAATGGACTCGAACCATCACGATGTTACTCACTAGAACCTGAAACTAGCGCGTCTACCAATTCCGCCACGTGCGCATTTGATTGGTGCGGGCGGAGTTTAGCACATCTTTTTTTTCTTTGCAAGCCAATTTCGAAAAAAAATCAAAAAAAGTTCAATCGTCCCACCACGCTTCCCCCGAGAAAGCCGCTTGCACAGCGTGCGCACGCATGGTATAATGCGCGCAGATGGAACCAGAAACACCAGCAGCCCCCCCAGCTCCACGTAGCATGAGAGCATTGCCACGCCGCAAGTCGCAGCGGCCGGCAGATATGCAGCCAGAGGTTCCGGACCACGAAATCCTGCGAAAAATCGGCACCGGGGCCTATGGCGAAGTATGGCTGGCGCGCTCAGTAACCGGTGCATACCGGGCGGTCAAGGTGGTATGGCGAGAAGATTTTGAAGATGAAAAAGTCTTCATCCGGGAGTTCGACGGCGTGCTGAGCTACGAACCCATTGCCCGCGGTATGCCCGGATTGGTACATATTCTGCACATCGGGCAGCATGGCGGGGCATTTCCATACTATTTCTACGTGATGGAGCTGGCAGATGATGCCTACACCGGTAACCACACCGACCCGGAGGCCTACATTCCACGCACTCTCTACAGCGATATGCAGCAATACGGCAACCGCCCCATGCCGCTGGATTACGTACTGGAGGTAGGGTGCCAGCTTTCCCGCGCGCTGGCAGGCTTACATGCGCAGGAGCTCGCGCACCGGGATGTAAAACCCACCAACGTCATATTCATCAACGGCAAGGTAAAACTGGCAGATGCCGGTCTGGTAGCACAAAGCAACCAACGCAGTTTTGTAGGAACAGAGGGGTACATACCGCCGGAGGGGCCCGGCACCCCGAGAGCCGATGTATACGCGCTTGCCAAGGTTCTTTACGAAATGTCCACCGGCATGGACAGGCTGAACTTTCCCGCCCTGCCGCCGGAATTGCCAGAAGGCACCACCCACCGCCGCTGGATTGAGTTCAACAACATCATCTGCGCCGCCGCAGATCCGCAAATCCACCACGACACCATCGTCAACGCTAAGCAGCTGGCCGAAAAGCTTGAACACCTGCGCGATGCAGATGCCCGCCACCGCAGAAAAAAGCTCAGTTGGACGCAAATTGCGCGCCGGGCAAGTGCGGTTCTGCTCACCACCGGCATCATCACCGCCGCCGGGGCGTATCTTCTGCCACAGGACATGGGGAAGCGTCTTATCAACGCCAGGAACTCCCTGCTGGGGCATGAACCAGCCCCCCCCCCGGCCAGAAAGCCCACCGCGCCGGAACCACCGCCACCCGTACTGCCCCAAAATGGCCAGTATTTCGTGGGTAGTGTACCCTCCGGCGCCTCAGTCTACACAGAAGGAGGTGTTTACCTGGATGAAACCCCCTATGGTCCCATTACTGCCCAGGCAGGTAAACACGTCAGCTTTGTTCTGCGCAAAGAAGGGTATGCAGATACATACGCCAGCGGAGTAGTCCCCGCCGGCAGTCTGCTTTCGCTGGGGGGAGAACTGCGCCCCTACCGCCCGCCGCGCACCGGTGAACCCTGGACCGATGCGCAAGGTACCCGGTACCGGCCGGCCGGCGGCGTGCATGAAGCCACCACAGCCGTCACCCCGGATCAATTCCGGGAATTCCTGGCCTCCCCCCAGGCAGCCGGGCGGCAATTCACCTGCGTAGAAAGCGGCGGGCAGCTCCACACCTCACAAGAGAGCATCAGCGCCTATACCCTGTGGCTCACCCGGCAATGCGAAAAAGCCGGAACCATTGGCCGGGATCACTCCCTGGTAGCCCGCCCGGAACCCGGCACCGAGGCCGGCCCCGATTTATGCGGGTACCGGCTCTACACCATGCTGGTGCAGAAAACCCCGGTAAGCATCTATACCAACCCGGCTGGAGCCAGCGTCATGCTCAACGGCATTCCCCTGGGCATCACCCCCATGCATTCGGTCCGAATCCCGCTGGCGCCCTACTACCTGGAGGTACGCCTTCCAGGGTACACCACCGTGCGCAAAAGCGGACTTTCTCCTCAGAACCTGGTGCTCAACCTTCACCTCCAGCCCAACAACTCCGTGAACTTCGGAGCGGAATGGATCAACAGCCTGGGCATCAAAATGCAACCTGTCATGTCCAATCTGCTGGCCTGCGCCACAGAGATACGCGTGGCAGACTACCGCAAATTCTGCCGCCAGACCGGCTTTCCTGAGCCGCCCCCCACCACTTTCGAACAAAATGAGCACCATCCGGTGGTCAACGTCTCGCGCAACGATGCCGTGGCCTTCGCGGACTGGCTCACCCGCCAGGAACGCGCCGCCGGCCTGATTGAGGAAACAGATACCTACCGCCTACCTACGGATAAGGAATGGAGTAACATGATAGGCTGCAACGATAATAACGGAGATAGTCCGTACGAACGGCAGCGCCAGCGTCTGCGCGCCAACGAAACCGTGGAATACCCCTGGGGCCGCAAATGGCCCCCTGCACCACACACCGGTAACTTCGCCGACAGCAGCTCCATCCCCTTCATCCGCGCAGACCACACCATCCCGAATTATACAGATGACTTCTCCTACACCGCACCGGTGGGTTCATTTGCGCCCAATGCCCTCGGTCTGCACGACCTCGCCGGAAATGTGCAGGAATGGGTATACGGCGAATACGGAGGCCCGGACAACTTCAATTTCCGGCGCTACGGCGTAACCCGTGGCGGTGATTACAGCTCATTCCGCCCTGGGCAGCTCAGCTCGCACAGCCGCACCCCGCACCCGGCTGATGCCAGGCACCCCACTATCGGGTTCCGCCTGGTTCTGGAGCGACAACTGAACACCCCCTGAACGGGGGTAAATGTTGAATATAGAAATCTGCTGCGCGCAGCGCAGGAAACTCCATACATTCAAAATCCGAAATTACACATCCGGAATTCACTTCACTACGCTGCCGGGGTCAGTCCAGGTACCCGGGGGCAGCACCCTGCCGGGGAGAATCACGCACTTGCAACCAATACGGCTGTGTTCCCCCACCACGCAGCCCAGTTTATTGCGGCCGGTGGGGCAGAGATTGCCCTGCCAGGGCATGCGGATTTCACCGGCATCATGCCGGAAATTGCTGAAAATGCAGCCCCCGCCCACGTTCACATCATCACACAGGACAGAATCGCCGATGTAGGAGAGGTGTGATACAAAGACCTGATTACCCAGCAGACTGCTCTTCAGCTCAACGGCATTGCCGATGACGCAGTTATCACCAATGCTGGTTTCACCGCGCAGATAGGCATTCGGGCCAATGCGGCAACCGCGGCCAATGCGCACATGCCCCTCAATGACCGTACCGGGCAGAACCACAGAGCCCTCGCCCAGCTCCAGCACGCCCAACACATGAGCAGCAGGGCTTACCTCGCCGCGAATGGCGGGTTGGAGCTGCAGCAACTCCTCCCGGACAGCATCCAGTTCTTTCCAAGGTTCCATCATCATCGTTTTCTGCTTCCTATCTGAAAATTCCGGCATGCTTCCAGCAAATGCTGCCAGGCGGACATATTACCACCCCGGGGTACCTCCATCAGCAGCGAACGTGGATATACATGTGCATAGCGCTTCCCCTCAGCATCCCGTTGCAACGCAGAAAAATGCAAGTTCACGTCCGCCTGCGGACAACTGCGCCAGGGGCCGCCGATTCTGGCCGCAACATCGCGCACATTGCGATAGGGGTAGCAATAGGTATTGATCCAGAAATCCACCTGGGGTGCACGCTCCCGGGGAGCAGAACGCTCGCGGCGGCTCACCGGATCCACAGTAAGCACCAGCACCTTGCCTGAATGCGGAGCATCGGCCACCCCCCGCAGCGCATCCATAATGGCAGAGGCGCCATAACTATGCCCCACCAGCACCACATCTGCCGCCGGATTCACCGCCAGAAACGCCCGCAAATCGCGTTGTAATTTCCAGGTGCTGTGAAAAAGCAGATTTCCCGTGCCACTTTCCCATGCATAATAAGCGCGCAGCTGGGTACCCTCGCAAGGCAATAACGGCAATTGCTCATAAATTTCCCGGAATTGCAGCAAAACAGGCTCAGCAAAACCGCCCACAAAGACGAAGGCCACATCTGCCCGGCGGGCAGGCAAGGGCTCCTGGGTGCGGCGCTCCAGCGCACCGGTGCGGGGGGATGGGTCAATCCCCGGAGCCACCGGCACCTCCTGCTGGGTACATGAGCACAACCCAGCCAGGGCCATGCAGGCACCATATGTCAGAAAGCCCCTCATTTCAAGCCGGGAAACACACGCACCAGATACGGCTTCAGAACCACGTAAAGCAAAGCCTCCTGCTCCGGGGGCAGCACCACATCATGCATGGCGACGCGGTTTTCCAGCAGCGTACCGGCCAGGCACTGGCCATTGGTGGCGTATATGTAGAAACGATGCTCCGAAAGCGGGTTCCGCGCATCATCGGTCTGGTAGGTAAGTTCCGGTATGTGCCGGGCCTCGCCCGCGCGAAGAATGGCACACACCTTCTGGCGGTCAGCTTCACTCAGCGGCCATATTT
Source organism: Akkermansia sp. (assembly GCA_045538275.1). Classification (GTDB taxonomy): domain Bacteria; phylum Verrucomicrobiota; class Verrucomicrobiia; order Verrucomicrobiales; family Akkermansiaceae; genus Akkermansia. Next base: position 22,267 of record JAZSRB010000013.1, read on the forward strand.
CCTCGGTCCCCTCGTTTAACCAGATAGGTTGGAACGGCGTTACCGCCAGCTTGGGAGAATCCAGCATCTCCAGCACAGCCTCGCGGCTCACCGCCCCGCTCTGGTTCAGACAGGCCCCCAGCAGCACAGCCACGCCCACCAGCATCAGACTCCATGTAATCCGTTTCATCAGCATTCTCCTCTGTGTATATTATGACTCAGCCCGGGCAATATCGCTCGCCATTTGTTGGGCAGCCCCTGCCAGCAGGTCCACCACATCATCAAAGCCCTGCGTATCGCCATAGTAAGGATCCGGCACCTCATGCAGCGGACACCCATCTGCAAACCAGGCACTCATCGGCACCACCTTGGCCATTTCCTCCGGCGTGGCAGCCATGGCAATCACATCCTCATAATTCGCATCATCCTGAGGCACAATAAGGTCGAAATCTGCAAAATCCCGGCGGCAGAACTGGCGACCGCGGTGGCCGTTGTAAACATATCCGGCCCGGGCAAGAGCAGCCAGCATACGGGAATCCGGCTTTTCCCCCACGTGGTAAGCGGCTGTTCCGCAGGAATCAGACTCCACGTGGTCAGCCAGCCCGGCAGCTTCTACAGCAGCGTTAAACACATGCTCCGCAGCCACAGAGCGGCAGATATTACCCAGACAGACAAACAGCACGCGGAATGCCTGCTGCGTAGTTTCCGGTTGACCATCTCCCTCAATTCTGGTATGAACTTCCATGTCAAGCCTCATCCTACCACATCATGCTCAACATTGCACGACTGAATTCTGCCCCCGAAATATTTTATTCCCTGCAGGGAGAAGGCACACGCTGCGGAACCCCGGCTGTCTTTCTGCGTCTGGCAGGCTGCAATCTGGCCTGTAAGTGGTGTGATACCAAGCACTCATGGGGAAACGGCATACTCTGTTCCACCCGCGACATCGCCGCCCACATAACAGAATACGGCTGCAATTCTCTTGTCATAACAGGTGGGGAACCCCTGCTCCAGCAAGCCCCTCTGGAAAAACTCCTCTCTCTCCTGCCGGGCTCCCTTTACGTTGAAATCGAAACCAACGGCACCCTCATTCCCTCCCCCGTACTGGCAGCCCGCGTGAACCAATGGAATATCTCCCCCAAACTGGCACACTCCGGCAACCCTCCGGAAAAAACACACAACCCCGAGGCTCTTACATGGTTTGCCACCCAGCCCCACGCATGGTTCAAATTTGTTGTGCAGAACGAAGAGGACTGGACCGGAATCCACGCGCTGGAGCTGCCCCGGCACCGCATCATCCTGATGCCCTGCGCCACTACCCGCGCAGCGCTGGAAGCCACGCGCCCCACCGTGGCCGATATGTGCCTGCGCCACGGCGTGCGCCTCGGCGACCGCCTGCACCTCACCCTCTGGGACAATAAAAAAGGCGTGTAAGCAGCACAACAGTTAGCTCTAACCTCTTGATATAAGCAAACATTCTGTGCTACACAGGGTGTACTATGAAAAACACCCTGTTCTGCCTCTGCCTGCTGGGCGGCAGCGCCGTTGCCGCCCCCTATTACCTGCCCAGCCCCCAGCCGGGCGCCCTCACCCCCTACGACTGGCAACCCACCAACCGCCTGGAGGCGCTATACGCCATCGGTACCTCCCACACCCCCGATACCGCGGGATTCCGCCTGGGGCAAAGCCTCTACAGCCCGGCAGATTCCAGCATCCGCCACGAATTCGGCATCCAGATTGCCCCGCAATGGGGCAGCGGCCACCGCAACCGCTTTGAGCACCGCAGCCACCAGGATATCTTCCTGGCTCCCCTCACCGGTGGCTACACCCTCAACCTCGGTATAACGGACAATGTCTACCTCTGCCTGGGCGGCAAGGCCGGCTGGGCTTTCGGGCATTACAAGGAAAAATCCCCGGTCTGCAAAGAAAGCGGCTATGTCAACGGCTTCACCTTCTCAGCCGGGGGCGGCCTCAAGGTGCGCTGCAGCGAACGCCTCTATGCCCAGCTGGGCTACGAATACGGCCGCACCTATTCCAATTCCCGGCACGACGACACCTGGGGGCAGCACATCATCACCGCCGGCCTCGGGTGGCAGTTCTGAATGTAGAATGTATTGAAATTTCAAAATCCTACATTCATTGATAGTCCCTCTTGCCGAAGATGGCGGAGCCCACGCGCACAATGGTTGCGCCCTCCTCCACCGCCACGGCATAATCATGGCTCATGCCCATGGAAAGCTCCGGCAGGGGAAGCGGGCCGCGGGCACGCAGCCGCTCTGCCAGCTCGCGCAGCGCGCGGAATGCCGGGCGGGCGCCCTCCGGGTCTGCCGTGGGAGCGGGGATACACATCAGGCCGAGAATTTCCAGATGCGGCAGCGCCACCAACTGCTCCCAGAGCTCCAGCAACTCTGCCGGCATGAAACCATGCTTGCTTTCCTCGCCATCCACATTCACCTCCAGCAGAATTCGGGCGGTGCAGCCCAGCTCCCCCGCAATACGCGAGACAGCCTCCGCCAGCCGCAGAGAATCCACCGCCTGGAGCAGCCCGAAGCCCTGCTCCAGCGCCTTTCGCACCTTGTTGCGCTGCAGCGGGCCAATGAGGTGCCACTCGCAATCCCCCGGCATTTCCGGCATCTTGCCCATGGCCTCCTGCAAGCGGTTCTCGCCAAAGAGACGCTGCCCGTCAGTATACGCCTGCATGATATCCTCCACCGGAAAAGTCTTACTCACCGCCAGCAGCTTCACGCTGCCCGCCGGGCGTCCTGCGCGCTGCTCTGCCGCGGCTATATTAGCCTTAATCTCCTGTAACTGCTCCTGTATGTACATGACTGCATCATAGCACACTCCCTTCCGGGTTACCAGATAAATCATACAACGCAGCAGCGGCATTCCGGGATTCCGGGATGCCGCTGCAATGATATTGTTCTGACTATTCCTATCAGAATGTGTAGCTGGCGCCTACATTCACGCGGTGCTCGGTGGAGCCGTCCATCGAGCTGTAGCTATAGTTGGCGCTGGTGCTCCAGCGGTCGTTGATGCGATAGGTGGCCCCCATATCGACCCCCACGCCGGAGCGGCCGGGATTCTCGCCACGACCACTCAGGCCATCCATCCTGACCACGGGATTCTCACGGTCCAGGTCATTGAAATAACGCAGCTCGCCATGCAGCACCAGACGCCTGCAGCCCGGGTTGCCACTCTTCTCGTCCGCCGGGATACCCCAGGCTACATAATCGGCCCCCACGCCCAATTCGCCGCGCAGATTATCAATGGAGCCGGTATCAATACCATTCACCTTACCGGAATCGGAGGTAAAGTATTCCAGGCCGCCGAACACACGCAGACCGAGGCGCTCGCTGAGCTGCTTATTCCAACTCAGACGCCCGTTAAGCTGCAGACTGTCCTGCTCCCAGCTCATTCCCTTGTACTTCGATTCGGTCTGGCCGTAAGCCATCACCCAATCAGTACTCAGGCAGGAAGTGGCACTCAGCTTCCTGAGGCCGTGCTCACCATACAGGGCCACGTAGGTACCCTCCTGGTCCACCTCACTCAGCCCGGTGGGCGACACCTCGCCATCCAGGTAGCCAAGGGCCATACCCACGCTGCTGCAGCGGCCCACCTTCATATCGGCACCCACAGCGGCACCCTTCAGGTTGACATCACCACCATCCAGCTCATTATAGGCACCCAGCACCGCTGCCCAGGCCGTGCCGCGGCCATTGGCAATACAGCCCGTGTTCGTGCGCTGCCCGCGGATAGCATGGACAAAGGCACGGCTGGCCGTGGGAATACCCCAGTTGGCCTGCGCCATGGCATCGGCTATCGTCTGGTCAAAGATGCCAGTCAGCACCACCTTCGTGCCCTGCAACTCGTAAGCACCATAGCCGTTATCCAGCGTCACCGAACCGCTAGTCTTGTTAATATCGCCGGCATCATCCAGCGTAATCAGCGTATCACCACCCTGGTAGGCACCATGCAGCACAATCACCGTGCCATCTGCCAGCGTCAGCTTATCCTTCATGGTCAGCACAGCACCGCCATAAAGCACAATACTCTCGTTCACCGTGGTTGCCACCTGCAGCTGCTCATTACTCGTCGCATCTGCCGCCACCACCAGGCTGTTCACCGTCAGCGTCTCGGTGCCCGAAGGCTTGATATTGCCCGCGCCGCTCAGCGTCAGCTCATTTGCATTCGCGTTCGTGCCGCAGATAGTCAGATTCCCGCTCACCGTCAGATTGCCCTGGTAGTTCAAGGCATTGTGCAGCTCACAGCCCGTCACCACAATATCATTCTGAACCTCGTGCCTGTTCAGGTTGAGCTTGCCCTGGTTTTCCAGGTAAACAATACCCTCGCCCAGTGCCTTTTCCTCGCCTACCTCCAGGGTAGCACCATCAACATACACGCCACCGGTGTGTGTGTTATTACCTTTCAGCTCGGCCTCGCCCTCCAGAACGGCCACGGTCGTATCGCCGGAGAGCTCACCTTTCACCTTCACATCCCCCTTCATGAGAATACCACCGCTGGTAGCCGTCACAGTCACTTCGCCTTCATCCACCATCAGCTTGCCGCCCTTCATCTCCACGTCAGGCGTGCCGTTGCTTGGATTCATCATGGTGGCAACATCCTTGATATCCGACATTTTCACCTCGTGCCCATCCTCATTGATATAATAAGTCGAGCAATCCAGCTGCCAGGCAGAGCCCTCATCGGAAACCAGGTATTTATCGGTTCCCACTGTCAGGGTAGTACTAGGGAGCACCTCTACTGAACCACTTCCTGTATTCTTCACCACCTGAAGCGCCGTGCCCTCCGTAGCAAAACCATTATTGCCCACCTTGCTCTCAACGCAAAGGTAATCTGCTTCGCTGCCGGAGGCCGCCAGCTTGCCGCTTTCGGCACTGTAGTCGCCCCCGAGCGTGAGCGTGCCGCTGTTGCTGATAGTGCTCGGCAGATTTGCTACTGTCCCCTCCTCAGTCACCAGAGAAGATTTATCACTCGTCTCAAGCGTACCGGAACCCAGGGCACCAGCATTTGCCAGCACCACATCTGCGCCGCTAATCTCGGTGCCGCCCGTGTGCTCGTTTGCACTCTTGATGGTGGTATCGGATGTGATAATCAACTTAGCAGGCTTTGGACTGCCATCCGTTTTTTTTCCATCAGTAAGCGCATCCACAATCCATTCACTCTCGGTCGTGTACGAATCAGCGTTTACTCGATTTAACGTACCTTCGACATATACTTTTTCTCCATCAACTGTCCATTTCAGATCACTCCCCTGCCATGCAATATTTCCAATCTTCAACGCTGCATCTGATAGAGAAGTCTCCGTCACGCCATTGGCAACCAACAATTTAAAATTAAGCGTATCACTTTTATTCACTAGATAACTATCACAGAAGTAAAGTTCAAACGAGGAATCCGCTGCAACATTCATTGCTCCGGTTAGAGTAATCGGGGCTTCATCATCTGAAGTTGCAGTCGTAAAGAAATTCACCTTACTTTGGGATGTAATAAACAGGCTACCAACAGAAGCTTCGTTCGGCACTGTTGTACCGACCGCCATTTTTCCTTTATTCTCTATACTACTCTTATCGTATACTTCCAACTTTTTTGTCGCAAAAGTCGTCTCTGACTGAATCTGCATCTTGTCTCCTATTGAGCTGATTCCAGCTGTAATCTTGGCATCCGCACTAGGATTTGCAGAGCAACCATTAGAAAGTACTATTTTACCACTACTCTGATTAATATTATATGTCGTGTACGTATGAGCAAATGACTTCAGGTAGTAACTAGCACCTGCTACTCCATTGCCTCCACCGATAGTAATAGTGCCTCCTCCTGTCTGAGTAATATCAATAGTACTATTTTCGTAACTTCCATCTGTCAACCTGCGCCTTCCCAGTTTCGCACCATACGCAAGAGTAATGCTTCCAGCACCTGTCTGCATAATACTAAACTCAGATCCTTTGGTGCTTTCCAATTGCCCAAGCAACATAGTTCCCGATTGCTGACTTATCGTATGGCTCTCTGACGTGTTAAAATAAATAACATCCTCTATCTCCAATTTACTGTTACTACCAGATTGATTGATTGTTAAAGCAGACAATACTAAAGTATTACCTAATATTTCGGTAGTACCTGCTGTCTGAGTAATGCTTATCGGGCTATCGTAATTACCTAACGCTATCCCATATTTACCCGATTCAATCTTTGATTTTGTACCACGCCGCCCCATTAACAGACTGCCACCATTCTGCTCTAAAGAGTCTGTTATTTGAACATACTTGAACGAAGTTCCAGACATATTGCCAGACGTTATCTGACCAGAAGTGTTTGTACCGTATTGATCTTTATGTAATTCCACATTACCACTATTAACAGTCAATTTTCCAAGTTTCGCAGCTGTCAGCTGTAAATGAAGTCCTGAGCCTGTCCCCGTAACCTCTACCTCATCTGCAACAAGGTATGAATAATCATCCATCCTTCTGCTGTCGGAGTACGACTCCTCAGTGCCTTCCTGAAGCACCTTCCCATCATTGTCAACAATATCCTCTCGATATGTTAACACCTTATACTGGCCACCAATACTTACCTGAGCATCATCGTTAATTGCAAGCTTTCCATTTATCGTCAATACATTCGAGAATTCCTTAGCCTTTGTGCTGCCGGTAACATATTCATAATACGCGCCCACTTCCTCATAGTTGCCAGTTTCCGGATTCAGGCGCTTCTGAATTACACGCCGCGCAGTCGTCTGGCTACCATTCTCATATGTCATGAACTCTCCGTTCCTGAACCACCCCAACTTATCCCCACTATTGAGGGTTATATCTCCATTATACTCAATAATATGTTCAACAGGACGCTTTGAGCAATCTCCACCGCCAATGTCGTAATACTGATAAGAGACACCATTCGGTGCTACATCCTTAATATCGGGAGACAAATCGGCAGCATACACTGTTGGCACACCACACACAACGCACAGCAGCGCCACACGGAGTAATTTAGGTAAATGAAGTTTCATAATGTAAAATTGAGTTAGAATGAAAATAAAAATCAGAGACGGTAAGTCTACCGCCTCTCACTCTACCGCATTTTGTGTGCGATGTACTAGTCATCGCTTCATAATCAGAGTATTAGCGTGTTTACCCGCATCCATTTGTGACACAAAAAGAAAGGGTTCTTCATTCAATATTCGCTTAAAATCAACGGCTTTCCTGGAATATTCTTTACATCGCACACAAAATGCGATAAACAGGCCGCTGGGCGGGGAGCACAAGCCCACACAGCGGCAAAAATAGTAAGGGGACCCGAAATAAATGCACCATACTCTGCGGAATGGCGGGGAAAACGGCTACAATTTCCCCTCGTTGCGCATATCCTGCACAAAGCGGCTGATAGTGGATACATTCACAAAGAAAGCATCTGCCGCCTCGCGCAGCGGAGCCCCGGGATGCGCTTTCAGATAGGCGAGCAGGGCTTCATCCCGCTTATGCGGGCGGCGCTTGCGGGGGCGTTTTTCTGTTTTACCGGGCGCGGCGGGTCTGGAGATGGTGATTCTGACCGCATTGCCGGAAACCACAAACTCCGGCGCCGGCAGCCCGGCAGACTCGCAAGCTTGGATGACGCGCCGGGTGCCGGTTCCCCATTGCTATACGATGTTCATCTTACGGAACACATCGGCCAGGTATTCCTGAATCATCTGGCAGACCAGCCCGGTCTCCCGGCGGCTCACGGGTTCTGCTCCGCGCTCAAAAACGGAATCAAAGGTCGTATTCTGCCCTTTGAGTTGCAACTCCCGCACTTTTTCCGGGCTGGCTACGCGCGTGGTCGCCCCCACGCGCACATACACCCCTTTCTCCAGTCCTTCGGACTTGATATAGTATGGAGTCTGGGCAGAAGCCGGCACTTCCACCACGCAATATGTAAAGCCACAGCTTGCATCTTTTTTCATCTTTTTTCATCTTTTTTTCATCTTTTTTCATCTTTTTGCAAAGTGAAAAAACGCGCGCACCCGGGCCGGGTGCGCGCGATGGCATCAAACGTTAGTAAAAATTAATTTTCAGCAGGGGCGGCGGGCTCCTCCGCAGGAGCCGCGGGAGTTTCATCTGCGGCAGGGGCCTCGGCCGGTTTTTCTGCGGGCTTCTCTTCGGGCTTGTCGGGGTGCTCCGGGCGTTCGCTGGCAGCGCTCACCATGAGCTCGCGCCCCATGAAAGGCTGGCCGTGCAGCACCTCGGCGGCGCGCTGGGCATCTTCAAGCTTCTGCATTTCCACAAAGGCGTAGCCCTTGCTCTTGTAGGTGCGGGTGTTGTAGATGATTTCGACGCTGCGCACATTGCCAAAGCCCTTGAAGAGGTCTTCGAGTTCAGCCTCAGTAGCCTCATAAGAGAGGTTGCCTACATAGAGGCGGCCGTTGCGGGTGGGCGCCACAGAGGACGGGCGGCGGCGTTTTTCCTGACGGGCGGCGGGGTTGCCGCCCTGGTTGCTGCGGCCCTTGGCCACGCGCACGTTTTCCTTGGGCTTCCGTTTATCGTTTTTGCGATAATCCTTTTTGGCAGCGTCTTTCTTCTTACCGAAACCGAAGAAACCAAGGATGCGCTGCAGCAGACTGGGTTTGGGAGCGGGCTGTTCCTGACGCGGCATGCGACGGCGGTATGGACGGCCTTTGTGATTACGGTGGCGGCGGGCTCCCTGCCCCTGCCGGCCCTGTGTATAATGTTCAGCCATATTGGTTATTGAATCGAATTACTATGGGGAATGAGGCCCGGCTCTGCCTGTACATACCCGGCGGCCTGGGCATCTGAGAGATATTGATAGGTAGACGGACAAAATGTGTCCGTATTCATGTTACTACACCCACACCGCCGCGCAAGCCAAAATCGCGCCAGCATAATGATTTTTTGACGTTTGAATGTAGAATCCTGAATATCTTGAAAAAGGAATGCAGCGAAACCTGGCTCATCAGAGCATGGAAATGGGGTAGGCGTAGCTCCCCTTCCCCAGGGGTAGGATTTCCGTAGCCGTGCAGAGTACGATTCCTGGCTGCATTTCCACTCCCGGAGCCACGGGCATAGCATCAACCGCCCGCAAACTGCTTAATCTGGGGGAGCTGCTGCGCTTCACCTCTATCGGGTACAATTTCCCATTCATTTCGAGCACAAAATCCACCTCTGCCCCATTGCCGCTGCGATAGTAGCTGAGTCGCGGGCGAATGCCCCGGTTCGCAAAACTGCGGCGCAGCTGCCCATAAGCCCATGTTTCCAGGATAGCACCGGACATTGCCCCATACATGAGAGACCGAGGAGTATCCCACCCACCCAGCCAGGCACAGAATCCAGTATCGGCAAAATACACCTTCGGACTCTTAGCCAGACGCTTGCTTGTGTTCACATAATAGGGCTGCAGAATATCCACCACGCCAGAAGTCTCCAGCACCGATATCCAGTTTTTGGCTGTATTGGGAGACACTTCTGCATCTCTGGCAATGTCGGCATACACAAGTTGCTGACCACTCCGGGCGGCAACGGAGCGCATGAAGCGCATAAAGGAGGCCGTATCTCCCACCTGGGTCAGCGCCCGAACATCGCGCGTGTAATTTCCAGATTCATCTCCTTTCCTCCGCAATCATCGTGACAAAACCACACTCTCATGTCAAGCAAACTACCACGCAAATCCGCAAGAGCATTGCAGAATTGCATGGTATTTTGTTCTTTTTAAAGCAATTTACCATGCAAATCCGCAAGAGCATTGCAGAATTGCATGGTAAAGAAGAGGATGATTTCCAGCAATTATTTCTGTTGGGCATGGAGCTGCCAGCCGCCGCCGAGTGCGGTGCAGAGTTTCGCGAGCGCAAGGCGGATATTCTGGCGGGTGGAAATGATGTTGAGCTCGGAGGCGAGCCAGGCGCGCTCGGCAGAGGCAACGCTGAGGAAATCGGCCATACCCTCGTGGTGCAGGCGCAGGGAGAGCTCGGCCGATTCCTTGTTGGCGGCGCGGGCGGCTTCGTACTGCGGCAGCTGGTTAGTGAGTCTGGCGTAGTCAATGAGGCACTGCTCCACCTCAGCAAAGGCGGCAAGTACCGTCTTGCGGTAGGACTGCATGCTGCTGAGCTGGCTGAGCTCCGCCTGTTTCACGGCTTCATTCAGAGCGGTGCGATTCAGGAGGGTCTGGCTGGCAGAAGCGCCGAGATTCCACGCACTATTGGCCCAGAATTTGGAGAAATCCGTGCCGGCGCTGGAGGAAGTTCCGCCGGTAAGCGAAATCTTCGGGAATAGGTTGGCCACGCTCACGCCGATGCGGGCGGTTGCGGCGTGCAGGTCATGCTCTGCCTTAATGATGTCCGGGCGGCGGCGCAGCAGTTCGCCAGGGAGTCCCGTGGGCACCTGAGGCACCAGGTTGTATATGCGACGCGGAGGCAGCTTGAGGGCAATATTATCCACCGTAGTGCCCAGCAGGGTGGCCAGCGAGGTTTCGCAGCTGCGGATGGTGGCTTCCTGCGCAGGAATCTGGGCGCGGGTGGAAGCAATCGTGGCGCGTGATTCAGAAAGCGCCAGCGCGCTTTCCATGCCGGAGGCGTAGCGTTCCTCGGTTACCTTGTAAGTGCGTTCCTGGTACTCAAGTTGCTCCTTGGCAATGCGGAGGCTCTCCTTGGCAGAAATCCATTGGAAATACGAGGCAGCAATGCTGGAGGCCAGCGCGGTGCGCGTAGCGGCAGCGGCGGCCTCTGTAGACCCCAGCGCGGCGGCGGCGGCTTCTATCTCGCGGCGGGTGCCACCCCAGATATCCGGACTCCAGGAGGCCGAGAGCGAACCATTCCACTTGCCATGCGAGGTGGAAACATCAAAATCACCTGCATTGGAACCGCCGGCACTCACCCCCAGACTGGGGAAGAGGACACTGCGCTCAGCGCGCAGCGCAGACTGCGCTTTCTCAATGGCCAGAGCGGCGCTCACCATATCCGGATTCGCCGCAAATCCACCTTGAATCAGGCGGGTGAGCTGCGGGTCGCGGAAGCAATGCCACCATTCATCGAGGGTGTGTCTATCCGTGCCGGGAGGCATGGCATTCACCCAGGTTGCAGGCAGTTCCGGCGCACTCGCGCCAGAAAAATCGGGGCCCATGGTGCAGGATGCGAGCACCAGGGAGAACAGGGAAAGCGGAAGTAATTTTTTCATATGATGTGGGAGAAGCAGCATTATTCGTGACGCAGGGCATCAATGGGATCCAGGCGGGAACCTTTCCAGGCCGGGTACCACCCGAACACAATGCCGATAACCGCCGCCACTGATACAGAGAGAGCCATGGCAGAAACCGAGGTGGCCACCGGCCAGCCCATCTGCTGGCTTACAATGCCCGAGGCGATGCGCCCCACGGCTATGCCGATGATGCCTCCGATGGTGCAGAGCAGCACGGCCTCCAGCAGGAACTGCCACATGATATCGCGCGGCCGGGCGCCCACGGCCATGCGCAGTCCGATTTCACGCGTGCGCTCAGTCACCGACACCATCATGATGTTCATAATACCCACACCGCCCACAACCAGCGAAATCATTGCCACGGAAATGAGCAGACTGCTGATGGTGGAGGTGGTATCCGTCATCATCTTCACGAACTGGGAACGGTCGCGCATGTTAAAATCATCCAATACGCCGGGGTCCAGGTCATGCTGGCGGCGCAGCACGGGGGTCATGGCATCCATAGCTTTGTTGGGGTCCTTGCCATCGAGCACCTGCACGGCGATGGAATCGACCGTGCGCGTGCGGAGCGGGTGCGGTGCGTTGGTGTAAGGCTGCAGGTCACAACCAGGGTAGAAGCTCACCGAGGTAGTGGGGAAAGTATCCGTAGAAGAGACCTTGGCACTGTTGGCAGCACCGCCTTTGGAAATGACAGCCGAACCGCTGGAGCCCACGAGGCGCGTGCGGATGCTGGTCCAGGGCAGGATGAGGCAGTCGTCCTGGTCGTTGCCCATGCCATCGGCCCCCTTGCTTTCCAGCACACCAATGACAGTAAACACCACGTCCTTCACGCGGATATCCTGACCGATGGGGTCAACATCCACATAAAGCTCCTTGGCAATAGTGCTGCCGATGAGGCACACACGGCTGGCTTCATCCACCTGCTTCTTATTGAAAGCGGTGCCTCTGGCTACTTTCCAGCCTTCGATGGAGAGGTACTGCTCATTGCCGCCCATGATGGAGCGCGGGCTCCAGTTCTGGTTGCCCACAATCACCTGGCCGCTGGCGCGTACCACAGGTGATGCCGCTTTCACAAACTCCGGGCAGTATTGCACCAGGGCATCGGCATCTGTGGCGTAGAGCGAGGCCCGGCCACCCATGCCGGTGTTCACACCGGCGGTGCTTACCGAGGCCCCGGAAATGGTCACCACATTCGTGCCCATGGAGGAGAATTTATCGGCCACCTGCTTTTTGGAGCCCTCGCCAATCTCCATAATGGCCACCACGGCGGCAATACCAATCACGATGCCCAGCACGGTGAGCGCAGCGCGCATCGGGTTGCGCACCAGTGCTTTAAGACAGGTTACTATCAGGGTGTTAAACTTCATTTCCGGAGGGTGGCTGTAAGTTCATCCGATACGCCGTCGAGGATAAGACCATCGCACATATTGATAGCGCGGTCGGTGAAGGCGGCAATCTTGGGGTCGTGGGTCACGATGATAACCGTAATACCCAGCTTGCGGTTCAATTCGCGGAACATGTTCATGACCTCCACCGAGGTGGCGGAATCCAGGCTACCGGTGGGCTCGTCTGCCAGCAGAATACCGGGGCTGTTGATGAGGGAGCGGGCAATGGCCACGCGCTGCTGCTGACCGCCGGAAAGCTGTGCCGGGGTGTGGTGCATGCGTTCCTTGAGCCCCACCATGTCAATGAGTTCCAGCGCGCGGGTTCGAATCTCTGCCGTAGTCTTGGCCGGGTGGTAATAATAGGCTGGCATCATCACATTTTCCAGGGCCGAGGTACGCGCCAGCAAATTGAAATTCTGGAACACGAAACCAATGCGCTTATTGCGCAGCACCGCTCGTTCATTGGCATTCAGGCCAGCTACATTGTAGCCGTCAATCCAGAACTCACCGCTGGTCGGGTGGTCCAGGCAGCCCAGAATATTCATGAGGGTTGATTTACCCGAACCGGAAGCCCCGGTGAGCGAAACAAACTCTCCGTCTTCAATACGCAGGGAAATTCCCTTGAGCACCGGCAAATCAATCTCGCCCAGGTGGTAGACCTTCGTTATGTTTTTCAGCTCAATCATGGGTATGAATGCTCAGAAATCTGATTAGGGACGACCGCCAGCCGGGGGCATCTGGCCGGGGCTGGCAGCAGCACCACCAGTGCCGCGCTGGCGGCGTTTCGGGCCATTCATGCCGAACAAGCCCCCCTGTGCAGCCGCTTTGGGAGCCACCACAGAAACCCCGGTTACCAGCTCATCACCCGGCTTGAGGGACTCGCCCTCCAGCAGAGTCACCATGCTGCGCGTGCCATCGGAATCACCCTTGAGAACGCGAATCGGGGCCACCGTGGTTTCGCTCAGCTTGCGCCACAGCAGGTTGGGGCGGGGTTCGCCCTCCGCGCGGGGGCCACGGCGCATACCACGGGCGCTTTCATCAATCTGCTCCGGACTCGGGCGGAAATCAAAGGCCGCATCCGGCACCAGCAGCACATCCTTCACCTCCTGTACGATAAAGTTCACATTGGCACTCATGTAGGGCAGCAGCTTGCGGTCGGGGTTTTCGATATCCACCTCCACAATGTAGGTCACCACGTTGGAGCTCATCGTAGCATTCGGGCGAATCTTGTTCACCGTGCCGGTAAAGCTTTCATTCGGCAGGGCATCTACCGTGTACTGCACCGGCTGCCCCGGTTTCACCTTGGCAATGTCGGCCTCATTCACGCTTACCCAGATCTGCATCTTGCTCAAATCGCGCGCCACCAGGAACAGGGTCGTGGCATTCATGCTGCTTACCACCGTCTGCCCCACATTCACCTGGCGCACCACGATGGTGCCATCCACCGGCGTGGAAATGCGGGTGTAATCGCGGTTGCGCAGCTCACTTTCCAGCTGGGCCTCGGCGCTCTTCAGCTGGGCGGCGGCGCTGGCCTGCTGGGCCGTAGCCGTCTGCAGCTGGGCCGTGGCACTCTCCAGATTGGCCGCCGCAATTTCAGCTGCGTTCACATACTGGTCATAGCTCATCTGGGAGAGCGCATCGCCCACCCCCAGATTCTTGGCGCGGGCCAGGTCACGGTCTGCCTTGTTCTTATTGGCCGTGGCCTGGGAAATGGAGGCTCTGGCCTGGGCCACCTGGGCTTCGGAGGAAAGAATCTGTGCCCTGGCCTGGGCCACCTGTGCCTCTGCGCGTTTGATATCAAGCTCGACGATAGTATCATCGATGCGGGCCAGCAACTGCCCTGCCTTCACCTCGCTGCCGTAGTCCACCTGGCGGCCATCCACATCCACACCGAATTCCTTGATTTCGCCCGTCACCTGTGCGCCGACATCCACCAGTTCCTGGGGCTCCAGCGTGCCGGTTGCCTGCACCTTGCTCACAAAATCCCCCTGCTCCACAGCAGTTGTAATAAAACTGGCCTGGGCTACTGCCTCATCACCGGAAAAATACCAGTACGCTGCACCACCTGCGCAGATAAGGGCTGCACCACCCCATTTAAAAATTGCTTTCACGGTTCGTATCCTACTACTTTCTTTACTTATATGTCAAGCCGAGACTCATGCGGCATTCCTACCAACATAGTACGGAATAACCGGGAAGAATCTACATCATTCCCGGTTATTTCCCGTTAATTTCTGGAACGTCCATCATCCCACCCTGAAGGGGAACGGCGTTTTTCAGCTTCCTGGCGGCGGCGTTCCTCCTCTGCCACGGGGTGGGAAAGTTCTTCTGCGCCCCCCGCCTCCGGTTCTACCGGCTCGGCAACATCCTCATCCTCCGGGGCGGCTCCCTCCGGCACATTAGCACGGCGGCTGGGGCCTTCCAGTTCCTCCTGCATGCTGGGTTTGATACTTTCAAAGAAACTCTTCACCACCATGGCCGCCATGTGGCCACCGGAAATGCGCTGGTGCGGTTTACCTTCATACAACGCCGCGTAAGCATAGCGCGGGTTATCCGCCGGCAGAAAGCCGGTAAACCAGGCCAGGCGGCAATCCTGCGATGGCGGGCCCCACTGGGCTGTACCTGTCTTGCCGGCATTAGTGGTATAGCTGAGCTTGGCGCGGCGGCCGGTACCACCATTTACCACAGCTTTCATACCCTTTCGCACCACTGCCAGAGCCGAACTCATATCCTGCAGGTTAGTCTGCGCTGTCGGGGTGAACTGGTATACCACATTGCCATCCTTATCCAACACCTGGCGAATCAGCTGCAACTTAGGCAGGTATGAACCATTCGCAATACCAGCCACGGCATGAGCCACCTGCAGCGGCGTAGCCAGCAACGCGCCCTGCCCGATGGCCATGTTGGCGGCATCACCCGCCATGAACCCACGGCCGTAGTTGCGGTGCATCCAGGCCTCGGTGGGCACGTTACCCGCCTTATCAGGCAGCGGCAGCCCGGTAGTGGAACCATAGCCGAATCGGCGAGCCATTTCACACAGACGAGCCGCGCCGATGCGCGGTTCCCGGGTGGCCGCAATCTGGTACATGAAGGGGTTGTTGGAAAGCACAAGCGCCGTCACGCAGTTGATAGACCCGGCAAATTTGCTGTGATTCTTGAAATCGTGCCCGCCAATTCGCACACTGTAGGGACAGTTTACATACGTACCCTCGGTGATCACATTGTGGCGAAGACCGGCAGCCACCGTAATGGTCTTGAACGTTGAGGCCGGCGGATACACACCAGCAAAGGCGCGGGAAACCAGCGGAGTGTTCGGATCCAGACGCAGCGCATCATAATCTTTCTGCGAAATTGCCGGGATGAAGGCATTCGGGTCGAAGTTTGGTGCGGAGGCCAGCACCACTACCTCGCCGGAGTGTACATCCACCATGACGAACGCACCACGCCCCAGCGTATTATCGCGCAGGGCCTGCTCAGCCGCTTTCTGCCATTCCAGGTTCAGCGTAGTCACGATGGTACCGCCCGGGCGGGGTTTGCTCTGCAGCTCATCCAGTATCTTGTTACCGCTCTCATCAAACATGAGGCGCCACACGCCCGCTCGCCCGGTGAGCTGCTTGTTGAATTGTTTTTCCAGCCCGGCGCGCCCTTCCTGCCGCTCGAAAATGGGGTCATTGTGGTTAATGGGCCCTGTGGGCAGCTTGGCCTTCACGCCCGTGTAGCCCAGGATGTGGCAGGCTGAGCTCTGGTGCGGATAGTTGCGGATGTAGAGCGGAATCAGGTGCCCGTATTCTATGGCCTCCAGGCGGGTGCGAATTCCCTCCATATCACGAGTACGGATCGTGGGGCCCACCGGCAGCGGAAGCCAGCGGCGCTGCCGGTAGTGGTCCAGCAGTTGCGCATCCGTCTTCTCATATACCTTTACACCTGCTTTCTCATACTCCGCAATGACCTTGCGACCAATCGCCAGAATATTGGATTCGCTCTCGTCCTTAAGCTGGCCGTAGTTGACCGATGGCTGGTACGCCACCTCAGAACAGGCCATCACCAGGCCATTGCGGTCTGAAATGATACCGCGCGGCCCCGGCACCGTGAGCGACATCGTGCGTGCATTCCTGCGGTTGGTGGCATAGGCCACGCGGGAGGGGTCATGCACCGTGGGGTCGGTAACCGCGGTGGTAGGTTTCAATGAGTCCAGCCCGGTTTCATCCTGGGAAACCTGCTCGGTGCCTGTCTGTGCATGCACGGGAGAATCCGGGGCGGCAGTCTTTTCATAACTTTCGGCCTCGCCTACACCCTCCTGCATTGTGGGAGCCTTATCCTCACCACCCAGCTTCACCGTCTCCACAATCTCCTCAGCTGCCTCATCATCCGGCATGTCCGCAATAAATGGAATTCCACCCTCCTGCCCCATGGCAGCCGGGGCAGCCATGGCCAGCATCATTAATCCGGTGTAGAGCTTACTCCTGAGCATCGCAACCGCATTCTATCCTATTTACCACTCAATCGTCAATCAAAAAGCCCCGCCACCACATGGGTGACAGGGCTTTTTATCATTGCTCGGCAAGCCCGGTATCAGGCCTCGGGAGCAACGTTGACGCGGCGGCCTTCGCGATCGAAGAACACGCGGCCATCAACCAGGGAGAAAATCGTGTAATCGCGACCCATGCCCACGCCCTTGCCGGGGTGGAACTTGGTGCCACGCTGGCGAACGATGATGTTGCCGGCGATGACGGTCTGACCGCCAAACTTCTTCACGCCGAGGCGCTTGCTGCGGGAATCACGACCGTTACGTACGGAACCTTGACCTTTCTTATGTGCCATGACTAGTTAGTTATCTATGGGATAGGGGTTAGTAATCAGGCGTTAATAGCGGTAATCTGCACCTTGGTAAGAGCGGCGCGGAAACCCTTCTTCTTGTGGAAACCCTTGCGGCGCTTGAACTTGAAAGCGATGCCCTTGGCGCCACGAGCCTCCGGATCCAGCACCTTGGCCGTCACCGTTGCACCTGCCACCGTGGGAGCACCCACCTTCGTCTCACCCTCGTTCTCCACCAGGAGCACCTGGTCGAACGTGGTCTCGCCATCCTTCTCCAGACCAGCGAGGCGGTCCACGGTGAGAATATCACCGACCGTCACACGGTACTGCTTGCTGCCGGAAGTGAAAACTGCGTATGCCATAATTTTCAGAATTTTGATGTTGCACCCGCTCATGCGGGCTGGCACATTATAGGCACGCAAGCGCATTTGTAAAGAAAAATTTCACACAAAAATGAAAAATTTGCAGAAAATTTTTAAAAATTCTCCCATTGAAGTCACATCCGAGGCAGAAATGGTGGCGCTTGGGCGCAGCATGGCGGCCGAACTGGAAGCCGGGCAGGTTTTCGGCCTGGTGGGTGACCTGGGGGCGGGCAAGACCCACCTGGTGCAGGGTATATTGGAAGGGCTGGGCGCCGGCAACCCTGCCGCCAGCCCCACTTTCTCCCTGGTGCACGAGCATGACGACGGCACCCTGCCCGTGGCTCACTTTGATTTCTACCGCATGAAGAGCCCGCAGGAGGCCATCGGCATCGGCTGGGATGAATACCTGACCAGCGGCCGCATCCTGCTGGTGGAATGGGCTGACCGCTTCGAGGGCGCGCTCATGCCCGCCGATACCCGCTGGCTCGTGCTCCGCCACAGCGGCGAGAACACCCGCACCGTAACGCTGGTGGAATGATTAATTGAGACTGAGCCTAATTCTATCAACCTTACCCCTCTCCACTATGAATCAGACACCCTTACCCATTCCTGACAGCGAAATACTGCTCTACACCTCTCCCGATGGCGAGGTTCTGCTGATAAAAAGTCCCCATCAATGACACTTCCTCTGCCGCACACAGAAGGGATGTACCTTTCTTGCCTTGCACAAAACAGCATTTTTGCACCCCTTGTCTTGCATGAAACGCAAATTTTGCAAAACAACATCCTTTGTCTTGCATTCATGCAAAACAAACACGTTTGTCTTGCATAAAACGCAAATTTTGCAAAACAAAATCCTTTGTCTTGCATCCGTGCAAAACAAACACGCTTGTCTTGCACAAAACGCAAATTTTGCAAAACAAAATCCTTTGTCTTGCAAAATTGACGTTTTTTGTTTGACAAACACCTTATTTTACGATATTCATAAGTCATATGGGCTCCTCGTACATACTACCCTACCTGCCGATAACCTCATATAGCGTTGAACATTTATTTTCCATGCACAGCAAGGCTAATCGAAGCCTTGCCCGGTTAGATGGCATGCTGCGCAAGCGAAACTATGCAAACGTCCTCTTGTCACCCATGATGACTCAGGAAGCCGTGCTGTCCTCCCGAATTGAAGGAACACGCTCCACCATTGACGAAGTGTACTCATTGGAAGCCGGTGAGGAATCCACAGAAGAACAGCGATTGGATGTGCAGGAGATTCTCAACTACCGCGAAGCCATGAGGTATGCAACCGCCAGTCTCGAAAACCGGGGACTCACCTTGGGATTAGTGAAGGAAATGCACGCTATCCTGCTACAATCGGGACGTGGGCAGAACAAACGCCCGGGACTGGTCCGCGATACACAGAACTGGATAGGCTCCCCGGGCAGCACCATTGAGCAGGCCTCCTATGTACCGCCGGCGCCGGCCACAGTAGATGCCTACCTGGAAAACTGGATTGAAAATGCAGCGACAGATACGGTCGACCCGCTGATACAGAGCGGCATATTACATGCCCAGTTCGAGTTAATACACCCATTTCATGACGGCAACGGCCGCGTCGGCCGCCTGTTTATCCCCCTCTATCTGCACAGCAAGGGTCTGCTGGAGCGTCCGGTTTTTTACCTCAGTGAATACTTTGAGGCACATCGAGAGCAATACATCGGATGCCTGAACGCCCTGCACGAGGATACCGCAGCATGGGAACAATGGCTTTTATTCTTCCTGCAAGCAGTAGATGCACAGGCAAAGGAAAACATGCGCCGCGCAGATGCCATGCAACGCCTGTATACAGAGCTGCAGGAAACCCTGCCAAGCATCACCAACTCTGCGTCCTGCGGAGTTTTGCTGAATACCATGTTTGAAATGCCCATTTTCAGCAAACCAACCATTAGTGCGCGGATTACAGGGGTGAATACCGCAACGGTACAACGCATGATTAACTCCCTGGTAGATGCCGGCGTACTACACGTGCGCAGCCAGGGTGCAGGCCGCCGCGCTACTATCTACCACTTAAGGGAACTCTCCCTGATTGCACAGGGCCTGCCCATCGGGCGCTTCGATTACTGAATCGCTTCAAAAACCAGGCGTTCTTACTCGAAGAGAGAGAGCACGGCCTCGGCTGCCTTGGTGGCGGCGCCGCCGTGACCCAGGCGGCTCATGGATTCCTGCATCTCGGCCAGCACCTTGGCGCGGGATTCCGGGTGGGTAAGGCGCTCCAGCTCGGCAATGCAGTTTTCCACGTTAAAGTCGTTCTGAATCAGCTCGCGGGTCACCGGCTTATCCACCAGAATGTTCACCATGCCGATATACTTGATGGTGAGAATCATGCGACCAATCATGTAAGTGCCAGCAGATACCTTATACACCAGAGCAAAGGGCAGCTCATGCAGCGCGGCTTCCAGCGTGGCGGTGCCGGAGGTGACCAAGGCGGCCTCGGCGCGGTCCATGAGGTCATGGTAGCTGCCGGGGCAGATATTGATGATTTCGGCAGGCATGCCGGCTTCCTCGGCCATGCGGCGCATGGTGGCAGCCAGCTTTTCAGAGCTGGCAGAAGTCTCAAAGCGCCACTCGGGGTGGCGGGTGCGCAGTTCCTTCACCACATCCAGGAACACGGGAAAGTGGCGCTCCACCTCGCGGTTACGGCTGCCGGGGAAGAGGCCGATGAGGTTCTTCTCACGCACATCGGTGCGGCGGGCGGCCAGAATATCATCCACCAGCGGGTGGCCTACAAACTCCGTGCGCAGCCCAGCCTTCTCGAAAAGCGGCTTTTCGAAAGGGAAAGTGCACATCATCAAATCGAGTACGGCGGCCAGCTTGGGGATACGCCCCTTCTTCCACGCCCACACCATGGGGGCGATGAACCAGGCAATCTTCGTTTTCGGCGAAACTTTTTTCACGCGCTCAGCCAGGCGCTGGTTGAAGCCGGGGTAGTCGATAAGCAGCAGGCAATCCGGCTGCTCGGCCGCAATGCGCTCCGTCATTTCCTTGAGTTTGCGTGCAAAGAAACGGATATGACGCAGCACCTCCACCAGGCCAATCACCGCAGCGGCATCTGCCCAATCCTCCACACCGGGAGCAAGGGCATGCATTCTGTTGCCGCCAAGGCCCACAATCTCCATATCAGGCTGGCGGCTCAGCAGTTCCTGAATCACTAGTGCGCCCTGTTTATCGCCGCTTTTCTCGCCGGCTACCACAAACATCTTCATGGCAGAAACTCTATCACGCGCGCGAAAAAATTGCAAGAAAAGACTTTTATTCCATGCAAATGTGTGCATAATCCCCGCATGCACGAATTCCTTGTCTATTGTATGGACTGCATCCAGCAGTGGGGATACTGGGGCGTTGTGGTGCTCATGGCCATGGAAAGCTCCATCATTCCCGTGCCGAGCGAAATCGTAGTGCCCCCGGCCGCCATTGCCGCCACTTTTCCGGGTGCCGGCATGTCATTCTGGGGTGTGGTCATCGCCGGCACGGTGGGCTCCTACCTGGGTTCGTGCGTCATGTACTTCATGGCACTGCTGCTAGGGCGGCCCTTCATGTACCGCTTCGGCAAATATTTCCTCATGCCGCCGCACAAGATTGAAAAGGCAGAGGTATTCATGAACAAATACTCCACTGCCGGCATCTTCTTTGCGCGTTTCCTGCCGGTGGTGCGCCACCTCATCTCCATTCCTGCCGGGCTCGTGAAAATGAACTTCACCGCTTTCAGCCTCGCCACCATCACCGGCTCGGCCATCTGGTGCTGGGTGCTCGCCTGGTTCGGCAACAAGGTAGGCAGCGAACACCCCGACATCATGAACAGCCCGGAGGATCTGGTGCACGCCGTGAAAGACGAATCCCACCTCGTCGTGCTGGCTATCGTGATGCTGGCCGGCCTCTACGCTCTCATGAAATACATGACCCGCAACAAAAACTGACCCCCTTCCCTCACCCATTATGAACAACGAAAACCTTATCGAGGAAATCAAGCGTCTCAAGCAGGAACGCAACGCCATCATCCTGGCGCACAGCTACCAGCGCCCGGAAATCCAGGACCTTGCCGACTTTGTGGGCGATTCTCTGGCCCTGGCCCGCAAGGCACAGGAAGCAGAGTGCGATGTCATCGTGTTCTGCGGTGTGCATTTCATGGCCGAAACCGCCTGCATCCTGAACCCCAGCCGCACCGTGCTGCTGCCGGATGCCAACGCCGCCTGCTCGCTGGAATCCTCCTGCCCGGCGGAGGAACTGGCCGCTTTCCTGGAGGAAAACAAGGAGAAGAATTACTATGTGGTCGCCTATGTGAACTGCTCCATTGGCGTGAAAGCGCTCGCTGATGTCATCGTGACCAGCGGCAACTCCCAGCGCATCATCGAAACCGCCCCGGCAGACCGCCCCATCCTCTTTGTGCCCGACCAGAACCTGGGCGCCTGGACCGCGCTCAAGACCGGCCGCGCCATGACCATGTGGAACGGAGCATGCCACGTGCACCAGCGTTTCACCCGCGACCAGTTGCTGGCCACCAGGGAAAAATACCCCCAGGCGCAGATTGTGTGCCATCCGGAATGCCAGGAAGCCATCCGCCTGCTGGCAGACCACATCTGCTCCACAGAAAAAATGATTCCCTACTGCCGCGAAAGCGAATGCGGGCAATTCATCATCGTGACCGAAACCGGCATTCTGCACCGTCTGCGCAAGCTGGTGCCAGGCAAGGAATTCATTCCGGTGGATATGGGCACATGCTCCTGCGCCGAATGCGAGTTCATGAAGCTCAACACGCTGGAGAAGCTGCGCAACTGCCTGCGCGACATGGCACCCGAGGTTCGAGTGCCGGAAGAACTGCGTCTGCGCGCCGCCGCCCCGCTGGAGCGCATGCTCGAACTCTCCAGGTAACCGATGAACCTCGCCCCGCACATCCTGGCACACGGCAACTGGATTTCTATGGAAGAATTCATGGAAATCGCGCTATACGCCCCGGATGGTGGCTACTACAGCACCAACATTGCCGACATCGGCTTCCGCGGCGATTTCTCTACCACCGCCACCATGAGCGACCTCCTGGCCCGCCGCCTGGTGCAGCAGTGGGAGCAAAGCTGCCAGGCCTGCGGACGCCGCCTCCCCATCATCGAAATCGGCGGCGGCAATGGAGACATGGCCGTAAGCATGGCTCGCTCGCTGGGCTTCTTCAACCGGCTGCGCGTCAAATACTACATGGTAGACCGCTCCAAAGCCCTGCGAGATGTGCAGCGCATGGTGGGCGGCAACTTCGTGCGCGTGTACGAAACCATCGAACAAGCGCTCAAGCACGCCGGCGGACGCGCCTTCCTCTTCTCCAACGAACTGCCCGATGCCTTCCCCACCCGCCAGTTTGTGTACCAGGACGGCAAATGGCTGGAGCTGGGCTACTCCGTCAACCACGGCCAGTTTGTGCGAGCCGTGAAAGAACGCCCTCTGCCGGAATCCTGCGCCTTTACCCGCTGGGCCTACGAAGGCCAGATTATCGAAGTGCAGGAAAGCTACCACAAATGGTACGCCGCCTGGCAGCCGCTCTGGAAATGCGGCACCTTGGTCACCATCGACTACGGCGAGCTGAACGACACCCTCTACCACCGCCGCCCCGCCGGCACTCTGCGCGGCTACAAAGCCCACCAACTGGTCAGCCCCGATGAACTGCCCGCCCTCGCCGGCCGGTGCGATGTGACCGCCGATGTCAACTTCTCCGACCTGCTGCAGCTGGCGCAGAACTGCGTGGGCGACCGCGTGCAGTACATGAGCCAGCGCAATTACCTCGCCCCCCTGGCCGATCCCACCAACGCCGCAGATCGCCACCTCATTGCCGTACCCGGCGCAGGCGACCACTTCAACGTGCTCATCCAGCACCGCTTCGAATCATGACCCGCCGCCTCAAATTCAGCCTCACCTCCCTGCTGATGGCAGCCGTGGGCACCACCCTGCTGGCGGGGGATTTCCTGATGCCCCGGTGGCTTTGCCGCGGTGGCGAGTGGAGCGGCCCGGTCACCGACCACTTCGACGGCATCTTCTTCTATAACACCGAACCCAGCACCCTCTACAAAAGCAGCAATCTGCTGCAATGGCTCAGCGAGCGCCACCAGAAAGGCAACTACCCCACCGTGCAGCAGAACACCCACCAGCCCCAGCTCGCCCCCAGCGTAGACGGCCAGGACTGGGAGGTCACCATGGTCAACCACTCCACCATGCTCATCCGCACCGCCGGACTCAGCATCCTTACCGACCCCGTGTGGAGCGATTACACCAGCCCGGTGCAAGGATTCGGGCCCAAACGCTGTCGTCCGGTGGGCATCGTCTGGGAAAAGCTGCCGAAAATCGACATCTGCCTCATCTCGCACGACCACTACGACCATTTTGATGCCGGCACGCTCAAGCGCCTGGCCGCCGAACACGACCCACTCTTCATCGTACCACTCGGGCTCGGCGGGTTACTCAAATACCATTGCGGAGATGAAGTCCGCCTCATTGAAGCAGACTGGTGGGAATGCGTGCAACACGGCGAGCTGAGCATCACCCTCACCCCTGCAAAACACTGGAGCAACCGCTACCGCAAAGTCTACACCCGCAACCGCTCACTCTGGTGCGGGTTCTACCTGAAATCCGCCTCCGGTCCCTCCATTTACTATGTGGGAGATTCTGCAAAATCAAACTGCTTCAGCCAGATTCGCCAGCGTCTCGGCGCACCGGATGTAGCACTTATCCCCATCGGCGCCTACAAGCCGGACTGGATTCGCAACGGTCACATCTCGCCCGCCGAGGCCGTAGAAGCCTTCCAGCACCTGCAGCCCCGCCAGGCCATCGCCTGCCATTTCGGCACCTGGCAACTCGCCAACGAAGGCTACCAGGAAACACTCGATGACCTGGCCACCGCCCTGCAGAAAGCAAATATCCCCGCCGGGCGCTTCATCACCCCGGAAAACGGCCAGACCCTCCGCGGCATGTGCGATTAATCCCGCACCACACCAATGTACGGCATATTGCGGTAGAGTTCATTGGCATCCATGCCATAGCCCACAAGAAACCCACCCGGTGCAGTAAAGCCCACGTAATCAGCCTGGCAGTCCTCCTGGCGGCCGCTGGGTTTATCCACCACCACAGCGGTGCGTACCTCAGCAGCCCCCAGGCGCAGCAATTCGCGTCTCACAGCGGTGAGGGTGATTCCGCTGTCCAGCACATCATCCAGCACCAGCACACGCTGCCCTTCGCAATAGGGGGCAGGAGATTTCCAGCTGAGACGTCCGCTGGTTTCACGCCCTGCCCCATAGCTGGATACCCGCACCGTCTCCAGCAGAAAATTCGGCGGCAGCAACCGCAGTAAATCAGCCGCAAACCACAGCGCCCCATTCATGAGCGCAAGCACCTTCACCGGGCGCTCATTCCCATAGTGCGCCTCTAGTTCCACCGCCATGCGCTGCACAGCGGCGGCTATCTGCGCAGCAGAAAAGAGAGGCTCAATCGTCATCACTTCAACTTGCGGCGGGTCACCATATAAACCTTATCGCCATGGCGCACCTTGGCAGGCACAGCAATGAGCGCCGTAGCCCCCTTGGGTGCCACCTGCACCACCTGGGTTTCACCATTCGCATCATCACAGCGCACCTCGGGCACCGTCACGCGCACAATGCCAGTGGTCACGCCGGTAATCTCAATCTTATCACCGGGGGAAACCGGGCCGGCCTCCAGGCGGATTTCAGCCACCCCGGCCCTGGCATACCAGCGCATCACCCGGCCCAGGTGCTGGCGCTGCTCCAAAGCCAGACTATTCGAGCAACCGCTCCAGGTTTCCCATTCCTCACCCAGGTAATAACCACCATGCCAGAACTGGCGGTTGAACACACGCAGCAACTCCTCCTCCCACGCCGCCACCCTCTCCGGGCTCCACTCGCCACGTGCGCAGCACTGCACCGCCTCCTTGTACACCGAGGTGACGGTGGATACATAGGCCTCAGAGCGTCCGCGCCCCTCCAGCTTGAACACCGACACCCCCGCCTCCACCAACTGGTCAATCACGCGGATGGTGCAGATATCCTTGGGCGACATGATATATTGGTTATCAATATCCATTTCAAAACCTGTTTCAGTATCGGTCACCCGGTATTTGCGGCGGCAGAGCTGGTAGCACTGCCCACGGTTAGCGCTGGCGTTGTAGGCCGCCAGACTCATACCGCACTTGCCGGAAATACCAATGCAGAGCGCACCATGCGCAAACACTTCGATGCGCACCAGCTTGCCGGATGGCCCGGTGATATTCTCCTTCTTAATTCCCTCAATGATATGGCGGATCTGACTGAGTTTCAGCTCGCGGGCCAGGACCATCACATCGGCATAAGTCGCGAAGAAACGCACCGCTCCCATGTTGCACACATTAGCCTGCACAGAAACATGCACCTCCAGGCCAATTCTGTGCGCATAGGAAATCACAGCTAGATCTGCAGCAATCACCGCATCTACCCCGGCCGCCTTGGCCTGGCAGAGCAGCTGCTGCATACCCTCCATTTCCTCATCGTAAATAATCACATTGCAAGTCAGATACGCCTTGGCACCGCATGCATGGCACAAGCGCGCCACTTTCGGCAAATCCTCCACCGTGAAATTCACCGTGGAGCGGGCGCGCATATTGTACATCCCCACACCAAAATACACACTATCGGCCCCGGCGCGCAATGCCGCAGCCAGCGATTCAAATGACCCCGCGGGGGACATGATTTCCAATTCCTGCATGCGCGGGAGTGTACCCTTTATCCACCAAAAGGTCAAGGAGGAAGCCCATTCCCCCCATAAAATAAGACAATTCGCCCGGTTGGGCACAAATCTTGCTTGCATTAGGCTGTGCTATACGTTAATTTTAAATAAAGCTATTCTGCATCATCATGAGAAAACAACTGTTCACGCTGGCACTGGGTCTGCTCGTCTCCCTGCCCGCAATATCTGCAACGGCCCTCTTCACCAACCCAGCCGGCAACTCTGTACGTGAAAACGTCAGCTGTACCAATGGCAAACTGACCGGCGATTTCGGGGCTCTGTATTCCCGCCAGCCCATCTACAACGTATCCCACTTCCGTAAATCCGACGTTGCCACCGCCGCCGTGGCGGTCACCATTGACCTCTCGGCAGCCTCCAAAGTAGATAAACCCACCCGGATTCTGACCGTGGAAAGCAGACATGAACTCGGGCTCATGGCCACGCCGCATGGCATTACCGGCAACTGGCACGGCAAACCCTGGGGAGAACCCATTCCCTACAGCAAGCTGGCAAACCACCCGGCCTCATTCACCCGCAGTGGCACCACCTACATTTCCCTCACCTTGGTTTTCTCCGGCTGCCAGGGCGCCGGGTGGAATGGACTCGGCGGCATCATGGGCTACGATGTGAATGGCAGTCTCG
Source organism: Akkermansia sp. (assembly GCA_045538275.1). Classification (GTDB taxonomy): domain Bacteria; phylum Verrucomicrobiota; class Verrucomicrobiia; order Verrucomicrobiales; family Akkermansiaceae; genus Akkermansia. The sequence continues at coordinate 49,447 of JAZSRB010000013.1, forward strand.
CAATTTCCTACCCCCTGCTCGCCTCTGCAGAAAACAGACATTTCTCCGCCATTAATGCCAACCTCGATTTAGTCAGAATCGTATCCGTCACCCCGGATGTAAGCCGCAACAGCGCCCAGGTAGCCACACAGGCCGCCGCCCAGGCTGCCAAGGCACAGCGCAAATACCTGCGTGCCCGCGGCGAGCTTCTCTCCCCCAGCGAATGGGTATTCACCGGCATTGGCATTCTCGTACTGCTGGGCGGCTTCAGTATAGCCGCCATCCGCAAAGGCAAGTGGTAAGCTTTCTCGTCACCATACCTACTGAAACAAAAAAGAAGGAAGAGGTTCTGCCTCTTCTTTCTTTTTTGTTTACTCAGCCGCGCCTCCATATATCCGGAATGCGTATACCGGCATATGCATTACCCACCCCCACAGGAATACGGCTGGCATCCAGGAAGCGGACGAGCCGGTTAACCAGCTGACCGCAGCATTTTCCTACCCTTGTTTTCCTCCTGACCATTCTGACAAGATTCATCCCCCATGCTCCCGCACAGGAACAAAAACTGCACCGCCGCCACAAAGGCAACGGTGCAGAAACGATACGACATTCCTTTCAGCAGCTTATGCTTTTTTCTTCTTTGGCAGAATAAAGCAGCACAGGCCACACAGAATCATGAGCACACCCGCAATGGTAAGCGTGGCAGTCAGCGGAGTTCCCTGATCCTTCATGAACCCGCCAAACCAGGAAACAAACGCACCGGCGCTCACGGAAGTAAGGTTCAGCAGACCATATCCTGTAGCAGAGAAACGCTCATCAATCTGTGAACGCAGCACCGGCATGAGCGTTGCGTCCATAGCACCCTGAGCCACACCCTGAGTTGCCACAAGAGCAAGCACAACAGCCAGACCAATACCCTCACCAAACATCATGGCAAATATCACGCATGGGCCAGCCAGGCAGAAAGCTATACCAGGCACATAGGCGCGGGCGTTGCAGTTGCGGAGATACCAGCGGTCTGCAATCACGGCAGCTGCCAGCACAGCGCCATACTTCGCCAGGTTAATCCAGAAAGTAGCCTGCGGAGCAGCAATATCTGCCGGAATCTTGAACATTTCCTCCACCAGCGTTGGGTACCAGTTCATCAGGAACCAGTTAGCAAAGCCGGCGCAAGCAATCATGGCCATCAGAATCGCCATGGCTGGGCCGGTAAAGAGCCCCTTGAGAGCCTCCTTGAGTCCCGCCTTAGCAGCGGCGGATTTCTTCTCCTCCACCTGTTCCTCCACAGGAGCTTCAGCGGCGGCTGCACCCTCGGGGTCACGCAGGAAGAAGATAACCACCAGCGCATAGGCTACACCAATGAAACCGAACACCTCAAATGTCAGGCTCCAGCCCAGCTGGCAGGGTGTACCCGCCATCATGGCGCCGCAACCAGCAATCATCTGCCCGGTGTAAATACCACTCATATGCAGACCAGTTGCCAGAGAACGCGTCTTGCCGCGGTGATAATCGGTAATAAGAGCCAGAGCTGCGGGAATATAGAACGCCTCGCTCACACCCATCAGCGCGCGCCAGAAGATAAGCTCCTGGTACGATTCCGAAGCCCCGGTCATGTAAGTCACTACTGACCAGATAACCAGAGACATCAGAATAATGAACTTACGGCTGAACATATCTGCCAGATAACCACCTACGGGGCTAAGCACAGCATACACAATCAGGAAGAATGAGGTAACAAGACCAAACTCGCTATCAGTCATCGCAATACCACCATTGTGAACGTCCACAATGGAGCTACGGAGAGCCGCCAGCAGCTGGCGGTCAAAATAATTCAGCATGACCACCACCCACAGCACAGCCACCGCAATCCAGGCCCACTTGCCGGGATTATCCACGCTGCTCTTGCCGACGGGCTTGAGCTTAAGGCCATGCTTCCTGGCCATAATGCAAGCGATAATGGCAATTGCCAGACCACCCCAGAGAGTGAGAGGAGCCACCCCAGCCAGTCCCTGAGCCACCTCACGGGCACCCAGCTGAGCATCGCTGAACGGAGCCAGTTTCACCTCGCTGATGTACGGAGTACGCACACCGGGCTTAGTCTCACCAGAAACGGCATAAATACTATCCCCCGCCTGTACAGCAGGCACCGTTGCAATACCAATCGTCAGTTCACCGGCTTTCTCCCAGGTATCAGCCTCCGGTGTATAACGGTAAATTTTGCGGCTCTGACCGGGGTGTTCCTCGTCTGCCCGGAGCTCTCCGGCCAGCTGCTTGCGGTAGTAATTACCAGGGTCACCGCCCAGAAGGTAAAGTCCCTGCTTACCTGCATACATGGGACCGGCCGGAGCAACCAGGGTTTCCCTCATATCGGCAACCTGACTCCAGGCACCGGTAGATGGGTCATAGCACAGCGTACTCTTGAGATATGTACGCTGAACAGCGCCCTTTTCATCAGGCGCAAGCGAGCAGCCACCTGCCACATATATCTTGCCGTTCCAGCAACCGGCAACAGCCAGCATGCGGGCATCCGGCATATCGGCAAGGCTCGTCCACCCGGCGGCGGGATTGGCCGTATCCAGAACATAAGCTTTGCCGAGAGCCGTCGTAGAGCTGGCGGACTCCTGACCACCAAACACGTAGAGCTTGCTATCCACCTGCACATAGGCCGCATATGCACAGCTGATGGGCAGCGGAGTCAATTCCGTAGTAACCAGCTTGCCATCCTGCACACTCACCTGAAGAGTCGTAGCCACATGGCCGCCTTCATTGCAGCCGCCGGCAATCACAACACTATCTGCACCATTGGTGGTATGCGCCGCATACCCCACAGTATATGGAAGTTCCCCAACAGATGTTGAAGTACCTGTTGCGATATCAAACAGCGTCACATCGCCGTAGAATTTCTTGGCACCGCGTTCCTCCGGGGTCTTGGCTCCCTTCTTTGCATCTGGGAAATTAGCACCACCGGCCATGAGGATTTTGCCATCAGCAGCGGTTGCAACCATACCAGCGCGACCAACCGCATCATGAATCCTGGCAAGATTTTCCTTACCAACAGCGGTAGCAGCCTCAGGACGCTCTACCGCAGGTACCTGCTCAGCAGCAACCGGAGCCGTTGCAGGCTCCTGTGCAAGCAGCGGAGCCGCCATTAACACAAGGGACAACAATGTTCTTTTCATGTTCAATTTCAGTTAGTGTTAAAAATTACATTCTGGCACCCCAGACCTGGTTTGAACGCTTGCCTGGCCGCTGCTCGCCATTCACGATGACGGCCAGACCATTCCACACGGCGCAGGGAAGCACGGCACGGGCCACGGCGATTTCGCCGGCATCGTACCAGGTATCGCTGCCGGGGCAGTAGCACAGGCTCTGGTTGTGGAAACCAGGGTGATTCTGCGGCGTATAGCCTTTCACCGTGGCATCATCACCACCCAGCAGGTAAATGCGGCCACCAATCACCGGAGCGGGAGTGGGCGCTGCACCGCAATAGTGCGGCAGGTGAGCCAGGCGGCGCCAGCCGGTCTCCGCACTCCAACTCCAGGCATCGGTCAGCATTTCGCGGGCCATGCGGCCCTCCGCACCAGGCTGTAGGCCAATGCCACCCAGCACATAAATCGTGTGGCCGATGGTGGCCATCTGCTGCAGGAAACGACCGCGGCAGGGCATGGGGTCGCCCTCGCTCCAGCAGTCTGTTTCCGGGTCGTAAATCCACATACGGGCTTCGGCATCCTGCTCACCGGGAGCCAAGGAACCACCCTGCACGTACACCTTGCCCCCCATCACGGCGGCCGCATGCCCGGTAAGCGAGGTAGGGAGCGGAGCCACCGCCTTGCAGCTTACATCGCTACCATCCCAGGTAAGCATATAGCAATCCGCCACGGCGCCCTCAGCATTGCTGCCGCCAATCAGCATCACCCCCTGCGGCAACGTGGCCGTAGCACCATAGCCCAGCGGCTTGGGCAGCGGGGTGGCATCCTTCCATCCGGGCTCACCGGCGGGCAGCACATAGATGCGGTCAGTCCAGCGCTTAGGCCCGCCCTCCCAGAGTGGTTTCTCCGGGAAATTAGCACCACCGCAGACAAGAAGCGCACCATTGCTCACACCTGCGTAGGAGCCGGCAAATCCCTCAACATCCGGCAAATCTGCCAGGCGTTTCCATTCTAAAGAAAGCTGTTCGTTTTGCATTGTGCCTTAGCGTACCATAATTAACAGGACGCGACAAGCAGGATTTCTCGCAATCAGCATAAAATTCGGGTAAACTCCACCACATCAGCCGGAGTCACCGAATCCAGCTCATCCAGCAGGGCAGCAGCAAAACTCCCCGGGTGGGGACAGCGCGCCGCTGCTCGCTCACCTGCCAACCCCAGAACAGCCGCACAAGCCGCAGCACCGGTAAATGCATCGGGAGCCACAGCCACACAAGCCGCAGCCAGCGCCCCCATGGCACAACCCACGCCGGTTACACGAGTCATCAGCGGGTCACCATTGCCCAGCGCCAGCACCCGCTCACCATCCGTCACATAATCCACAGCGCCAGTCACCAGCACAGCGCAACCGCCCTGTCCCGCAAGCTTCCGGGCAGCAGCAACAGCCGCTGCACTCTCCTCAGTCGTATCCGTTCCGCGACCGCCCGCCGCCTCACCCGCCAGCGCCATAATCTCCGATGCATTACCCCGGATTAAAGTCGGGTGCAGAGCCAGCAGCTCCCGGCAGAATTCTGTGCGGAAATCCAGCAACCCTACAGCTACCGGGTCAAGCACCCAGGGAATATCCGCCGCATGCGCAGCATCCACCGCCCGGCGCATCTGCGCGGCCTGAGCATGCGATAACGTACCCACATTCACCAGCAATCCATTCGCGCACACGTGAATCAACTGCTCTGCTTCATCAGCATCAGTCAGCATGACCGGTGACGCCCCCACCGCCAGCAGCATATTGGCCGTAATCGGCTGAACCACGCTATTGGTCAGCGATAAAATAAGCGGTTTCTCCGTTCTCAGCCGCTCCAGCACCTGAGCTATTTTCTCTTTCATGACAAAAACGCACGCGCGGCCTGTTCAGTATCCTCTGCAGCGCATATGGCTGATACCACCGCAATGCCATCGCAATGGCCGGTGGCACGCACCGCACGAGCCCGGGCGGCATCCAGCCCGCCAATCGCGCAGATAGGCACCGGGCAGCGAGCCGACAGCTCACCCCACTTTTCCACCCCCAGCGCAGGCGGGGCATCATCCTTCGAAATAGTCGGAAACACCGGGCCGCACCCCACATAATCCACCAGCGCCGGGTTCACGGCATCCATTTCAGCATCATTCGCCACGGTGAGCCCCAGAATCATATCCGGGCCAATCAAAGCGCGCGCCTCTGCCACCGGCATATCGCCCTGGCCTATATGAATACCATCTGCACCAATTTCCACCGCCAGCGCCACATCATTATTGATAATGAGCGGCACACCGGCAGCGCGCAGAAAATCGCGCAGCGGCAGCACCTCTGCCAGCACAGCAGCGTGGTCGTCCAAATCGCGGCGGTACTGCACAATGCTCACTCCGCCAGCCACCGCGCGACGCACCGTCTCCAGCAGCCCGTGGCAGCAGCGCTCCGGAGCATCCGTCACCAGGTACAAATTCAAATCAAAAGCCCGGCTCATGCAAACAGATTGGTAGAATAATACCTATCGGCACCATCTGGCATAATAACCACAATCGTCTTACCCGCCCACTCCGGGCGCAAGGCCAGCTGCGTGGCTGCCCACAGCGCAGCCCCGCCGGAAATACCCACCAGCACCCCCTCCAGACGCCCCAGCTCGCGGGCAGTCTGCAACGGGGCTTCGTTGTCTACTGAAATCACCTCATCGTACACGCTTCGGTCAAGTGCTTCGGGAATGAAATTAGCCCCGATCCCCTGAATCACATGCGGGCCAGCCGCACCACCGGTCAGCAAAGGAGAAGCCGCAGGCTGAACCGCCACCACATGCACCGCCGGGTTCTGCTCCTTCAGATACTGTCCCGTGCCGGAAATCGTGCCACCGGTACCCACACCGGCCACCAGGGCATCCACCACTCCTCCGCAATCCTCCCATATTTCCGGCCCGGTGGAGGCATAATGAGCCGCCGGATTCGCCGGATTTCTGAACTGTCCCGCCACAATGGCACCCGGAATAGAAGCCGCCAGTTCCTCCGCCTTATCGACCGAAGCCTGCATTCCCTGCGCCCCGGGGGTCAATACCACCTCAGCTCCATAAGCCTTCACAATATTACGGCGCTCGATACTCATAGTATCCGGCATGGTCAGAATCACGCGGTAGCCGCGTGCGCAGCCAATTGCCGCCAGGCCAATACCCGTATTACCGCTCGTGGGTTCCACAATAGTCCCCCCCGGCTGCAAACGCCCGCTGGCCTCTGCCTCCGCAATAATATTCATCGCTACGCGATCCTTCACCGACCCTGCCGGGTTATGCATCTCCAGCTTCAGCAGCAAACGCGCCTTCAGACCATGCGCGCGGCTGTAATTCACCGCCTCCAGCAGCGGGGTACGCCCCACCAGTTCAGATATCGAGCTGTAAATCTTCATATTACCTGTGATCGTTATTCTATAAAATCCGTTGAAATTAATCACCCGTAGGCGAAGTACCATGTTGCAAAGCCTCAGCAAACGAGGCCGGCAGCCCGGTGCGCGCAATCTTGTTGCCGGCCTCCGCCACATCATACGTCACGCGGCGCATATGTAAAGTAGACGTCTCCGGGCAGTACAAAGCATACGCCGCCCGCCAATCCATATCCCGCGGCTGCCCCACAGAACCGGGATTTATCAGAAAGCGGCAGTTACCGGGCATATGGAGCGCAAAGCTCCCCCGGTCATCATAGTTAACCTCAATCTTTTCCACCTCTCCCTTATACAAACGGAAAATCGCCGCCCGGTGCGTGTGTCCGTAAAACGAAATCCGATTCTTAACCGCAGCAAACACCTTGCGCGCCTCATTCACATTCGCTATACGCCCCCAGCGCTTCGGCGCCTCAGGAGTGGCGTGGCCCAGCATGCAATCCTGCCACGCAACATGGTTCGGCAAGCGGCGCAACCACTGCACCTGTTCAGGGCTCAGCAGCGCCTGTGTGCGGTCCATCATCTCCATATACAGCGGCACCCCGAACACCGCGCGGTCCACCAGCGCAGCCTCGTGATTCCCCTGCACCGCAGCCAGCAGACGCGGCTGCACCAGCGCCAGACACTCTGCCGGATTACCATTGAAACCGATATAATCACCCAGTCCCAGAATTCCCTCTGCGCCGTGAGACTCCATATCGTCCAGCACGGCCTGCAGGGCCTCCAGATTCGCGTGAATATCAGATAATACGGCTACCAGCACCTTCTTCAGCCCTCCTTGAGCAACTGTTGCAAACGCTCCTTGAACGCAGGTATACCATCACCCATAGCAGCAGAAATCGGAATAATCTCCACCTTCGGGAAACGCTGGCGCAGAATCTCCAGATTCTCCACCGCACAAGGCTCATCCATCTTGTTGGCAATAATCACCCACGGTCTGGCCGCCAGCTCATCAGAATACAACTTCACCTCCTTGCGAAGCGTCTGAATCGCCTCCACCGGGTCATGCTCCAGCCCCGTCAGATCCACCACAAACAACAGCAGATGGCAGCGCATAATATGCCGCAGGAATTCATGCCCAAGGCCTCGATTATTCGATGCTCCCTCAATAATACCGGGAATATCAGCCACCACACAGCGCTGGTAATCCGCAAACTCCACCACACCCACAATCGGCTGCAGCGTGGTGAACGGATAACTCGCCACCTTCGGCGTTGCATTTGAAACAGCCGTCAGTAGTGTACTCTTACCCGCATTCGGATACCCCACCAGCCCCGCATCTGCAATGCGGCGCAACTCAAAGAAAAACACACCGCTCTCCGCCTCGGTGCCATACTCAAACTTCAGCGGCGCCTGGTCCGTAGCCGTGCGGAAATGCCAGTTACCACGACCACCCTTGCCGCCCTGGCAGAGCACAAAACGCTCACCCGGCTCAGTCAAATCCGCAATCTGCACCAATTCAATACCATCGCCCTCACGCTCCAGCCAGGTAGCCTCCTGCATGGTAGCAGCATTACTGCGGTACACAATCGTGCCGGGCGGCACCTTGCCAATCACCGTGCGGCCATCCCGGCCATGCTTGCGGGCGTGCATACCCGGCATGCCATCCGTTGCAATCAACTTAGGGTCGTAAAAATAATTTCTCAAATCATTCGTGCCGGTACTCACCTCCAGAATCACACTACCACCATCGCCACCATCGCCGCCATCAGGGCCGCCACGCGGCACAAACTTCTCGCGGCGGAACGAAGCAAGCCCATTGCCCCCCTTACCCGCTTTGGCAAAAATCCGGATATTGTCTACGAACATGCCCTGAGATTAGCCTATTTTCACCCCCTTGGCAAGCATAATCCTATGGTCCCTGAGCCTTTATGCTCGACACACCAGCCCCTGCACGATAAAATAAGCAGACAGCATGATGACCGAGCCCCCCCACACACAAACAGATGACACCCCCGTAGCACCCCCACCCATGATGCTACCCAGCGCACCACCCATGCTCCC
>JAZSRB010000032.1:0-119231 GCA_045538275.1 Akkermansia sp.
GTGCCGCTGTCCACCTTGATATTGGCGCCCATGCGCTTGAGCTCAGAGCAGTGCATGAAGCGCTGCGGGAAGATGGTGTCCTTCACCACGCTGATAAGTCGGAGGCCAAGCGGTCTTAGGAAGACAATGACTAGACCCAACTCCTTGGCTCACAGAACGACATGGCTACGACCCGACTTGTGCCGCTGTCCACCTTGATATTGGCGCCCATGCGCTTGAGCTCAGAGCAGTGCATGAAGCGCTGCGGGAAGATGGTGTCCTTCACCACGCTGATGCCGGGGGTGAGGGCGAAGAGGGCCGTCATCTGCGCCTGCATGTCGGTGGGGTACTCCGGGTACGGGTTGGTGAGAATCTTGCCGCTGCGCGGGTTTTCGCCGGGCGCCACGAACACGGAGGTGCCGTCTTCGTTATATTCCACGCGGTGGCCGCACTCGATGAGCAGGTCGGAAATTGCCTTCATGTGAGCGCGGCACACGCGGTTGATCATGAGCCCATCGCTCACCATGGCGGCGGCTACCATGAAGGTGCCGGCCTCGATTCGGTCCGGAATCACGGTGTGGTCACAGCCGTGCAGCTTCTCCACGCCGTGGATGGTGATGGTGCGGGAACCGGCGCCTTCGATGCGGGCGCCCATCTTGTTGAGGAAGTTGGCCAGGTCCACCACTTCCGGCTCGCGGGCGGCGGATTCGATGATGGTAGTGCCCTTGGCCAGCACGGCGGCCATCATCACATTGTCTGTGCCAAGCACGGTGGGACCGCTGTCGCCTCGCATATCAATGGTGGTGCCCACGAGACCGTTCGGCGCATCGATGACGAGGTTGCCGCCCTTTACCTCCACGCGGGCGCCCAGTGCCTTGATGCCGCGGATGTGGAGGTCAACCGGGCGGTCGCCAATCACGCAGCCGCCGGGCAGGGGAAGCACACACTTGTGCATGCGGGCCATGAGCGGCCCCAGTAGGCAGATGGAGGCGCGCATCTTGCGTACCTGTTCGTAGGAAGCCTTGTGAGAGATGCCCTCGGGGGACTCGATGCGCACGGTGCCGCTGGAGCGTTCTACGGAGCAGCCCAGCTGGCTGAGAATCTGCAGCATGTAGTTGGTGTCGGAAACATCCGGCACGCGGGTGATGCGCACGGGCTCATCGGTGAGCAGGGCTGCGGCAAGAATGGGAAGAGAGGCGTTTTTGGAACCACTGATATTGACGGAACCACTCAGTGTGGTACCGCCTTCTACGATGAGCTTGTCCATGGTGTGTGTGAGATTCTCTGGTTTGGAAGTATGACTGTACAATAACACACACGCCGGGCGCTTGCAAGGAGAATCGGTAGATTTTGGAACTTGGATTTTTGATTTTGGATTTTTTCTGTTCCGGATGGGGGGCTGGAGAAAGAAAAAGCCCCCGTTGATGGTGCGGCAACACCCGGGGGCTGATATATGACTAGATTAGATGGAGATTTCTCTCCAAGAAGGATTAGAACATAAAGAGGTTTTGAAGTCAAGATAATTGGGAAAAGGGGGATAAGCAAGGTTTCTGAATACCAAAAGCCGCTTTCCGGTGAGGGAAAGCGGCTTTCAGAATGGTTTGCTCTATCGCGCAGTTGCTTTACAGCAGGGAGAATGCGATGTTGAGACCGGCGGTCACGATGGACACCATGCTCATGAGCTTGATAAGGATGTTCAGAGAGGGGCCGGAGGTATCCTTGAAGGGGTCACCCACGGTGTCACCCACCACAGAGGCATCATGCACAGCCGTGTGCTTGCCGCAGTAGGGGGCGTCGCCCGTCTCGATGTACTTCTTGGCGTTGTCCCAGGCACCGCCGGAGTTGGCCATGAACACGGCGAGTACGAAACCACCGGCAAGACCACCGGCCAGCAGACCGAACACACCGGGAACACCCATGATGAGGCCGGTGGCGATGGGCACGATTACGGCAATCATGGAGGGCACCACCATTTCACGCTGGGCACCCTGAGTGGAGATAGCCACGCAGCGGGCGTAGTCGGCCTTCTTGCGGCCTTCGAACACGTCCTTGTCGCTGAGCTGGCGGCGCACTTCCTCCACCATGCTCTTGGCGGCGCGGCCCACGGCGTTCATGGTCAGACCGCAGAAGAGGAAGGAAAGCATGGCGCCGATGAAGACACCCAGCAGCACCTTCGGGTTCATGAGGGTCACGTCGAAAGCGGTCATGAACTCAGCAATGTTCATCTTGGCCACATCAGCGCTGTTGAGCACCTGTTCGCCGAAGTAGCTGGTCTTGAAGGTCTCGCCGTAGTGCAGGGCAGCAATCTTGAGCTCTTCGATGTAGGAGGCAAGAAGGGCCAGGGCGGTCAGAGCGGCGGAGCCGATGGCGAAGCCCTTACCGGTGGCGGCGGTGGTGTTGCCCAGAGCGTCCAGAGCGTCCGTGCGGCTGCGCACGTCATCGCCCAGGGAGCTCATTTCGGCGTTGCCGCCGGCGTTGTCGGAGATGGGACCGTAGGCGTCCGTGGCCAGGGTGAGACCCAGGGTGGAAAGCATACCCACGGCAGCGATGCCGATACCGTAGAGACCCATGCTCATGTTCTGAGCGGAGAAGGTCCACTCACCAGCGGCGCAGAGGTAGGCACCGATGGTGCCGAGCACGATGAAGATAACCGGCCAGCAGGTGGAAATCATGCCAACGCCGATACCGGAGATAATCACGGTGGCGGGGCCGGTGGTGGCGTTTTCTGCGATGAACTTCACCGGCTTGAACTCGAAGGAGGTGTAGTATTCTGTCACCTTGCCGATGGCGATACCCACCACGAGGCCGATGACGATGGAGCCCCAGAGACCCAGCCAGTTCTCGATGCCGAGCAGCCAGAGGATGAGGGCGGAAAGGGCGGCGATGAGCACGCCGGAAACATTGATACCGAAGTTCAGAGCAGCCATAAGCTGGGTCTGGTTGGCTTCGGGCTTGGTGCGTACCAGGAAGATACCGATGATGGAGAGCAGGGCACCCACGGCGCCGATAATCATCGGAGCCATGACGAGCTGCAGACCTGTCTCATAGGCCCAGCCGGCGGTGGCAGCAGCGGCTGCACCCAGAGCGGCAGAAGCCAGGATGGAACCAGCGTAGGATTCGTAGAGGTCAGCGCCCATGCCGGCCACGTCACCCACGTTGTCGCCCACGTTGTCGGCGATGGTGGCGGGGTTGCGGGGATCATCTTCGTTGAAGTGGTACTCGGTCTTGCCCACGAGGTCAGCGCCCACGTCAGCAGCCTTGGTGTAGATACCACCGCCCACACGGGCGAAGAGGGCCTGCAGAGAGGCACCCATGCCGAAAGTCAGCATGATGGTGGTAATCTGGGTCAGGCGGCTGATGCCTTCAGCGGCCACCAGACCGGTGTTGTCCAGAATCAGATACCAGCCGGAGATATCGAGCAGACCGAAGCCCACAACCGTGAGACCCAGCACAGCGCCGGAACGGAAGGCAAGCTGAAGGCCCTTGTTCAGACCATCCTTTTCATCGCGGCAGGCCTGGGCCACACGACCGGAGGCGTAGGTAGCCGTCTTCATGCCGATGAAACCAGCCAGACCGGAGAAGATACCACCAGTGAGGAAGGCGATGGGAACAATGTTGTTCTGAAGACCATAGTAGGCCATGATGCCGAATACTACGGCGATGATGACGAAGAAGATAGCAACAATCTTGTACTGCTGCTTCAGGTAAGCCATAGCGCCTTCGCGCACATAGCCCGCAATCTCCTTCATACGGTCGTTGCCCTCGTCGGCCTTCTTCATGTCGAAGAAGAACTTAGCTGCAAAAACCAGCGCGACGACGGATGCAAACGGCACTATCCAGAATAATATCTCGGGGTTCATGTTCGTTTGTTTTTATACTTGGTTAAACTTTTTTGCAGACACAAAAAAGTGCGGTAGTCTACACTAAAATTCCTCGTTTGGCAACCCGAATTTCGTGAAAAAATCAAAAAAGCCTGCCATTTTCGTGCGCGCCTGTGCGCGCGTCCGAATTTTCTTGACCTCGAGGGTGTGGGTGTGTATGCTGCATGGTAGCGAACATTTTATTTGATAATACTATGAAAGCAGTACTTCTTTTCCCCGGTCAGGGTGCCCAGAAAGTGGGCATGGGCAAGGATTTTTATGATGCTTACCCCGCTGCGCGCGAGATGATGGACGCGGCGGATGCCGCGCTGGGCTATCCGCTCACCAAGGTCATGTTTGAGGGCCCGGATGAGGAGTTGACCCGCACCTGCAACTGCCAGCCGGCGCTCTACCTGCATGGTCTGGCTATCTACAAGGTGCTCAGCAGCCTGGTGGATATCGAGCCCGTGGCCGCTGCCGGCCTTTCCCTGGGTGAGTTCACCGCCCACGCTGCTGCCGGTACCTTCAGCATGGAGGACGGACTTAAGCTGGTACAGAAGCGCGGTGCGCTCATGGAGGAAGCCTGCCAGGCGGCCCCCAGCACCATGGCGGCCATGATTGGCGGCAGCGATGAAGCCGTGGCCAAACTGGCGGCTGAGTGCGATATTGACGTGGCAAATTACAACTGCCCTGGCCAGACCGTGGTCTCCGGCTCTGTGGAGGGTGTTGATAAGGCTGTGGCCGGTGCCAAGGCTGCTGGTATCAAGATTGCCAAGAAGCTCAATGTGGCTGGTGCCTACCACAGCCGCTACATGAAGAGCGCCCAGACCGCGCTGCGGCCGGAGCTGGAAGCCACCCCCATGACCACCCCCGCTGTGCCGGTATACTGCAACTTTGAAGCCCGCCCGGTGACCGGGCCGGAAGATGTGCGCGCCATGCTGGGCGAGCAGGTCTGCGGCTCTGTGCGCTGGGCTGCCTGCATGCAGGACCTCATCGAGAAGGGCGAACGCCTCTTCATCGAAATGGGCCCCGGCAACACGCTGGCCGGCATGATGGGCCGCATCTGCAAGGAGGCCAAGGTCATCTCCATCCAGGATGTCGCCTCGCTCGAAGCCGCCGTGGCTGAGCTCAAGGCGATGTAAACTTGCGCAGGAAAGCCGTTTCCTGATAGCAAAAATGCCCTGCATGTCGCAGGGCATTTTTGTTGGTTTAAATTCTCTGTGTCAGGGGGGGGCTGAGACTGTCCCATTTGCGTTTTTGAATGAAATCTATATCAAAGCCGTTGCCCAAGGCAGACAGGAATTCTACAAAACTCAAAGGATACAGGGTCATTGTGTTGACTTTGCCTACCGGAAAACCTGTACCGTGGAGTTTTTACTCCAAGAAGTGAACCAGCTGCCATCACATGATAATCCGGCAGGCCTTCGCAGAAGTATTTTAATGATGTCAGCGCCGCCGGACATTCCTGGATTTCATCCAGAATAATCAGCGTTTTACCTGCCTGTACTTTTGTCTTTGCTTCCGCCTGGATTAGAAGTAGAAGCTCACGCATTTCGAAATTGCTTGTTTCGAATATGCGCTGCATGCGTTCGTTTTGGTCGAATCGGATGTATACTACACTCTGGTAGTGGTTATGGCCTTAACCACGTCTTCCCTACCTGCCTTGCGCCTAGCTTCACGCGCGCTCGTCTATTAGATGGCGGTCAATGAGTTGGAGGATGACGCCGCGGCACCTGTCACCCCTCCCGTTAATCTCCTTTTAGTCTGCCTTGGTTATGTAAATCCAGAATTCAATCTTAAATTTACATAAAATGATGCCCGGATTTTCAACCATGATAAGCGCAGACTTCTTACTGCCAGGCAGATTCAATCCTGTATTTTACATAAAATTGAGGGGTAAAAAAACGGCTTAAGGGGGTGTTTCCTGCCGATTATGTGTAGGAATCTTCCTAATCTACCTAAAATAAGCAGAATGGAGCAAAGATGGTAAATCGACTATGAAACGGCAGTTGTCAGAGCGATTGGTAAAGCGGAAAATCACCCGCGCCATGAGCTTGCTTAACTACTGCCGCAAGTATAAGCCCCCTGTAGCCGTGCGTTGTTCTATGAATGATTATAGCATTTCGCAGTTCCCGACATCAGACGAATCCTCCACTTGCCTGGTAGACCTCCCCCTCTACGCCGTTTTCCTGATGCCCCGGCTGCTTAATCCTTACCCTGAAGCCGGGCAGGAGCGGTGAGAGAATATCTTGCATAATTGTAAATAATAAAATCTCAGTGCTTTAAGGTGCCTTTATGTAAATTTAAGATTCAATCTTAAATTTACATAAAGATATACTAAGCCGCATATAGTAAAATACTTGCAGCTATGCAAGGTTTGTTTTACTCCAGCAGCCCGGGAATGCCCTCATCGCTGCTAATGTCGACCCCTTGCAGCGTTCCCATGGACGCACCAGCATAGACCAGGGCAGGGGATTTACTGTCGCTCACCATGGAGAAAAAGGTGCGGAGATTCCTGCACATGTCAGGGTTATAGGTAAAGGCAGATTTTATCTCGATGGGCTTGGGGCAACGCATCTGCTCCACTATCAGGTCAATCTCGAATCCATTGGAATCGCGGAAGAAATATAAATCCGGCGAAGCTCCCTTGTTCAACTGGCTTTTCAGGAACTCAGAGACGACATAGTTCTCATAGATATTGCCGATGAGCGGGTCGCGCCCCACCATCTCCGGCGATTTGATACCCAGCAGCGCCGTGACAAGCCCTGTTTCCGTGAAATAAATCTTGGGCGACTTCGTCAGGCGCTTGCCGTAATTTTTGTGATAGGGGCGCAGCGTGAACACGATGTACGAAGCCTCCAGCATAGAAATCCACTCCTTAATCGTCATGGAACTCACGCCGACATCTCCCGCCAGGGAGGTGTAGTTGACAATCTGCCCCACGCGAGAAGCCAGCAGACGGATAAAGGTCTCGAACGCCGAAACGTTGCGCACATTGATAATCTGGCGCACATCGCGCTCCACATAGGTGCGCAGGTAGTCCATGTACGCGCGCGCCGGTTTGAGCTTCTGCGCATGCACACGCGGCAGCCCACCGTAAAACAACTTCTCATCACGCGTGAGGTGGATACCGGCCCTCTGCAGCTCCTGCTGGCTCAGCGGCAGCAAATC
This sequence comes from Akkermansia sp., assembly GCA_045538275.1. Classification (GTDB taxonomy): domain Bacteria; phylum Verrucomicrobiota; class Verrucomicrobiia; order Verrucomicrobiales; family Akkermansiaceae; genus Akkermansia. Next base: position 7,011 of record JAZSRB010000032.1, read on the forward strand.
CACCATGGCAGAGCGCCCCGCCAGACTTTGCGTAATCGTCTCCTGCAGTTCCATCTGGCGGCTACCCGTCAGCACATACATGCCCGGCCTGTCCTCCTTATCCACAATCCCCTGCAGGTAGCTGACGAGCTTCGGCGTATTCTGCACCTCATCAAAAATACACGGGGCAGGGTGCTGTTGCAGAAAGCCACGCGGGTCATGCTCAAAAGCAAGTCGCGAATCCGGATCCTCCAGACTCACATAATCATATCCCGGAAACAAATGCCGCGCCAGCGTCGTCTTGCCCGACTGACGCGGCCCGCAAAGCGTCACCACCGGATACATACTTGCTGCCTCCAGTATGTTAGCACTCGCATCGCGCTCGATTATCTTCCTGCTCGCCATGCCCATAGAGTAGCATTATTTTTATGCAAATTCAAGATTCAATCTTAAATCTGCATAAAATGAACCAAGGACATGAAACCGGATAAGGGGGCTTTCCTGCCGATTATGTGCAATTTTTATCCAATATTCCTCCCGATTGTGTGATAAATGTTTGCTTGTCGATTAAAAATGAATGGAGTAGCACTAAAACGTTGTTCTAGGGTGCAAAAGGCTTTGGTAAGACGCCAAACTTCCCCAAATTCAAACTTGCAGGCTGGAGTTTTCGTGGTACTATTCCGTTAGGAACTTCCCGATGAATAATTATTATGGACTTACGACCGATCATGCCCGCTTCCTCAAAGCTGGCATAGATGCGAACCATCATATTCAAAGGGGAACCAGTTTGTCTAAAGTATATGGATATATCAAGCGTTTCTCTGAAGTATAATGGCGCCGGTTTTTGAGACCGGGGTTGTTTTGTCATCATGGTAAATAGGGGCTTGACTCACAGAATCTGTTATCCTATAGTCGCGGTATGGATATTGCCAGATCTGCCGTTTATACTTTTCTTCTTATGACTGCGAGCTGCGCGTGGGCGCAGGAAACAGCAGATGAGACGGTGGAGGGGGTGTTGGGATATGGCGAGAAAACGGTTGAAGTTAATGAAGTGCAGGATTTGCGTGAGGCTGTAGATTCGAAGAAGAACATCACCGTTTTGTTGAATAAACACATTACAGTCACCGATAGTGCGCCCTGCTATGATGGTCTGCTGAATGATTCCCCCTGTTGGGATGATTCTGCTCTCTTCAACTTGAGTAACTATGTGTTCAAGCCGAAGCATGAGCGAGAGATGTGGGATTTAAGCCTTGCTCCGGCGCAGGGGGCTACAGCGGGCAAGGTGGTGCGCAATGGCCGGGCAGAGTTTTACAAGCTGGGCAATCTGAATTTCAGCGGTATTCATAATATCACCTCCGATATGGATAGTGAATACACTCCGTTTCAACCTGTTTCGGCGGATGATACGGTGACGGCAGCCAAGGATATACTGGCCAGTTATGGCTACGGCGGCGTATTCAGCAGTGCATCCGGCAATGTCACCGGGGAGTCCGGAGGTGTGTATATTCATGAGAACGAAGGGGCTGTTTCTTTTAAGGATATCTGCTACAATGGCAGCTCGATGGGCGATGTGAATTGCGATATCAGCCTGAAGGGTGGCGCCATATATGCTGATCCGGAGTGGAAGGTGGAGATTAATGACAATGCCCGCAGTCTGGGCGGAGACGTGAGTTTTGACAATGTGAGTATCCGGCTGGATCGCAGTGCCAGGTATGCCAATTCTTCGGAGTGCGACTTCTATGCTTTTGGTGGTGCCATCTATACGGATGATCTGAGCATTTGCGGGAACTACGGTTCCGTTTCGTTCAACAAGGTGGGTATCTACCAGACTGCTGTGCACCGCGATGAGGGCTATGGCTATGGCGGCGCCTTGTATCTGGACGGCAGTAGCGCCATCAGCCGCAATGCAGGGGAGGTCAGTTTTACGGATGGAGGCATCTTGGTCGCGAGCAAGGCCCAGGGCGGCGCTGTTTTCCTGAAAGCTGGTGCCGTGCTGGTGCTGGAGGAAAATAAAGGTTCTGTCGTCCGTTTCACCGGGAACACTGCAGTGGCCTCGGCTATTGATGGCTTGATGAATGATGATGCCGAGGCGCAGGGTGGTGCCATTTATCTGGGGGAGAACAGCCGGCTGAGCATCAGCAATAATGATGGCGATGTTTCTTTTTCCTGCAATGAGGCACGTGCCAGCGTAAGTCAGGAAGGGGCGGTTGCGACTGATGCCGGTGGCGCTATCTGGGGCGCGGCGGGGTCTCATATTGAAATCAGCGGTAATCGCAGCGTGAAGTTCATTGATAATGTGGCTTCCACCGGCAGTGCCATTCATACGCAGGGCACGCTGAGTATCTGTAATAATCAATATGTGCTTTTTGAGGGGAACAGCGGGGATCATGCGGTGTATCTGGCAGGTTCCGACTCGCTGCTGCAACTTTCTGCAGCAGAGGGAGATACCATATGCTTCGATGATTCATTTTATGTGGAGGGCTTCGCGGAGCTGAATGCCGATTATGGTGAAGTGACCCAGCAGGGTACCATAGAAATCTTTTCTGCAACAGCCACGGTTAAGAGAACCTCGACTCTGCATAACGGCACACTGTTGCTCAAGCAGGGCAGTAAATTGGATGTTCCCACACTGCGTCTGACCTCCTCTGCCGCTACCCTGGCAGCAGAGGGTAAGGAAAATACGATTACAGGAAACATTGATATGGCCGGAGAAAGTACTCTGGCACTGACCCTGAATGGGTACAATACGGAAACTGCTGTTCTGGTGCTGGAGGGACCGCTTTCCCCCAATGGGTGCTACAACCTGGATATCTCAGTGAATGGGGTCCCGGCAGCCGGAACCGAATATATTCTGCTGGAGCTGGCGCAATACGGCTATGCGGACTCGGCATGGAATGAAAGCAATGTGCACGTAACTGGTGATGTGGCGTTCGAAAACCTGGAGTGGCAGAATGACTACACCCGCCTGGTTTACCGTGTGCCGGCTGTGCCGGAGCCTGCTGCCGGGGTACTCTGCCTGGCTGCACTTTCCGTGTTGGCTCTCCGTCGTCGCCGTTGAACATTCCTGTTTCCGGTCAGGTAGAGAGGCTATTCTTTCAGCAAATCAAGAGCCTTGCCAATGGTTGGCAGAGCAAAGAACTGCTCGTAGGCATCATCGGGCATGATGAAGGGGAAATCAGTGGTGACGAATCCGCCCAGCTGGGATTTGCGGCAGATGCCGGGAATGTCGATGCCGCCAGTGGTGCGGCCGTCTTTATCAATCCACTCCAGCTCCACAATATGGGTGGGGGAAGTGAGGGGGGCGCGCCACTCACATGGGTAACACTTTAGTCCAACTACATAGGTTACACTTTTGCGCTTGAGTTTTGTATCATTATATTTGCTATGATGCAAGTCTAATGTGCCGCGCGGCAGGGGGTAACGGCATTAAAACTCCTTGATGCAGGCCTTTTGTTTGCGCCTGGCGTAGATGATAATGAGAGGCCTTTTGCTATCATTTCCTGGAAAACTCCTTTGTAAAAATGCATTTTTTCAAAAAAAATTTTTCGTCGAACACAAAACGCCAAACATAGGGAAACTCAAAATCTTTGTAGTAACGGAAAATAGCTCCAAATCCCCCACCGCCTCCTTCATCAAAGCCGAGCTGGAGCGGTGAAGCAGAGCCTGCGGCGCAACGCGCCGCTTTCACACCGCGGCCAAGGCGGTAATTCATAGCAGCGAACCAAGAGTGCGCATATCGAAGATTAGCCCACTCAGCCGCGCTTTCGTCCGCTCTCCGGGTGGATTTCATACACGGGCTTTGCCCGTGTAATTTCATTGCTTGTCACGGCAAAGCATGCATGCGGAGTCGGATTCCTGCCGATTATGTGCAATTTTTGCCCGAAGTTCCTGCCGATTGTGTGATAAATGCTTGCTTGTCGATTCAAAATGAATGGAGTAGCACTAAAATGTGCTTCTGGGGTGCGAAAAGTCTTAAAAAGCTGCCAAACTTCCCCAAATTGATACTTGCAGCCTGGCGTTTTCGTGGTACTATTCCGTTATGAACTTCCCGATGAATAATTATTATGGACTTACGACCGATTATGCCCGCTTCCTCAAAGCTGGCATAGATGCGAACCATCACCTTTCGGCCTGGGAAAAATGTATGGAAAAATGCGCCATATCAAACCAGATAGCCGACCCAATCGACCGCGAAGCTGAACTTAAGAACGATGAGGCTGACTATGCTGAGGAATGCGCCCGCAACTCAGTCCATAGGTTAGCTCTCTCCCCTCTTATAGCATTCCTGCTTGATTCTGCCATTACATTCCGTGCAGAAGCCTGCAAACAGCAAATCGCCCGCGCCGCAGAGGATTCCCACGCCATTCGTGATGGATTCCATCGCTAGACTTTGCGCTAAGCTTTGACTATGAGTATAGGACGAACCGGAAGAAACGAGGTGAAATGCCCCCCTCTCATCAAAAGCCGCCTACGTGTTAATCACGCAGGCGGTTTCATCTCCAGTGGAATTGTCAGCAATGTTTCTGAATTCTGGAGCCGTTATATGGTTTATTACATAAAAGAGCAATAATTCATCCAACGGATGAAGAAATAGCAGTATCTTTCTATGTCGCAGATAATGCGGGAATTAGCGTGTTTTTTTTGTCAACTCACTATTATTCACTCTATTAGATGCAAAATAGAAATCGAGTAAGGGTTCGAGATGTTCTATGTATGCTGGTTTTGTCTTGTTGAAGGTTCTTTTTCCATGCGGGAGTGCATATATGCAAGGCTTGTATCTTGACTTATGGTTCACCGTTGCTATACTGTATCCACTGACTACATGATGAAGATGACAGTTTTTGTCTGTTCGTTTTCCCTCGTTTCAAACGTCAATTCTGCATACTTGATTAGTTTTCATATGAATAAGCAACAGCTTGCTTCTAAAATCTGGGAGTCCGCAAATAAGATGCGCTCTAAAATCGAGGCTAACGAATACAAGGACTATATCCTTGGTTTCATTTTCTACAAGTTCCTTTCTGATAAGGAGACCAAGTATCTCAAGGACAATGAGTGGACTGAAGAAGACCTTCCCTCTGTAAGCGAGGATGACTCCGAAACTGTTGACTATATTCGCCAGAACATCGGTTATTTCATCTCATACGAGAATCTGTTTTCCACATGGATTGCCAAGGGTAACGATTTCAATGCTTCAAATGTGACGGATGCTCTTTCTGCATTCAGCCGTCTTATCAATCCCACCCACAAGAAGGTCTTTGACAAGGTGTTTGCTACCTTGGAAACCGGGCTTTCCAAGCTGGGAGAATCTTCCGGCGCTCGCACCAAAGCCATTCGTGACCTTCTGTACCTTATCAAGGATATCCCGATGGATGGAAAGCAGGACTACGATGTTCTGGGCTTCATCTATGAATACTTGATTAGTAACTTTGCAGCCAATGCAGGTAAGAAGGCGGGGGAGTTCTACACTCCGCATGAGGTGTCCTTGCTGATGTCTGAAATTGTGGCCAACCACCTCAAAGACCGAACGGAGATTAAGATATACGACCCGACTAGTGGTTCCGGCTCTTTGCTCATCAACATTGGCAAATGTGTGGCTCGCTACATGGAGGAAGATGACACTATCAAATACTTCGCTCAGGAGCTCAAGGAGAATACCTACAACCTGACTCGTATGAATCTTGTCATGCGTGGCATCCTGCCGGATAATATCGTTACACGCAATGGCGATACTCTCGAAGAAGACTGGCCATACTTTGATGAAAACGACCCGGTGAACACATACGACCCGCTCTATGTGGATGCTGTTGTTTCCAACCCTCCCTATTCTCAGGCTTGGAACCCTGCCGATAAGGATGCAGACCCGCGATATTCCCGCTTCGGACTCGCCCCTAAAGGCAAGGCTGACTATGCTTTCCTGCTGCACGATCTGTACCACTTAAAGAGCAATGGTATCATGACCATTGTACTTCCACACGGTGTACTATTCCGTGGAGGTGAAGAGGGTGCTATACGTAAGAATCTCATTGAGAACAACCACATCGATGCCATCATCGGGCTTCCTGCCAACATTTTCTTTGGCACAGGCATTCCGACCATCATTATGGTGCTGAAGCAGAAGCGCGAGCGTACCGATGTGCTGATAGTGGATGCCTCCAAGGGCTTTGCCAAGGTTGGTAAGAACAATGTCTTGCGGGCATGCGATATCAAGAAGATTGTTGACGTTGTAACGTTTCGCTCCGACGCTGAAAAGTTCTCCCGTGTGGTGAGCCGTGATGAAATCCGCGCCAATGAATACAACCTCAATATTCCGCGATATGTTGACTCTTCCGAAAAGGCGGAGACCTGGGATATTTACGCGTCTATGTATGGCGGTATACCCGAAACAGAGCTTGCTGACCTCCATGAGTATTGGGAAGCTTTCCCGAACCTGAAAGACGATTTATTCACTTCAGTCAACCGGGCATACTGCCAGCCCCGTGTTGCGGATATCAAGGAGGCGGTGTTCTCGCACCCTGATGTTGTGGCATTTACCGAAAATTACGGAGCCGCTTTCGCTGATTTTGAGACCTATCTCTCCTCAGAATTGCTGGACGGTATGCAATCGCTGAATCCAACCAAGCAGGAAGCCGTACTCAGCGATGATATTTTTGCTCGTTTGAGTGGCATTCCGCTGCTGGATAAATACGCAGCCTACCAGATTTTGGACGATATCTGGAAGAAAATAGCCGTAGACCTCGAAATCATCCAGACTGAGGGATTTGCTGCCGTTAAGCAGGTTGACCCCAACATGGTAATCAAGAAGAAAGACGGCAAAGATCAGGAAGTTCAGGACGGCTGGGTCGGTCACGTTATTCCTTTTGCGTTTGTTCAGGAGTCTTTGCTGGCTGATTCGCTCGCTTCTCTCCGCGATAAGGAGGCACGCTTGAATGAAATAACAACTGAATATGGGTCGCTTCTGGACGAACTGGCAGAAGAGGATAAAGACAAGGATTTCGTTAATGACGCCAAGGATGCTTTTGTTCCCAAGGAGGTCACAAAAACGATTAAATCGAGGGATGCCGAACCGGAAACCCTTGCCATCTTGCGTAAAGTTAATGTGCTGATGAATGAAGAGAAAACGCTTAAGAAGCAGGTCAAGGAAGATAGCAAAGACCTCCACCTCCTCACCCAAAAGACCATTGAGGAATTGACTGATGAACAAGCGCGTGCTTTGCTTAAACTCAAGTGGGTCACTCCGCTTGTAGAAAGCATGGCCGGGCTCCCCTCTGCTATCATCACGGACTTCGTTGCAAAGTTGGTATTGCTGAGCAAGAAATACGAAACGACCTTTGCCGAGGTTGACCGCCAGATATCTGACACGGAAGCCTCACTTGCTTCTTTACTGGGCGAACTTACGGGTAATGAGTTCGATATGTTGGGTATCAACGAATTAAAGAATCTTATCGGAGGAGAAACGTATGCAGCAAAATAAAAATACTCCCTCCATTCGCTTCGCCGGATTTACTGACGCTTGGGAACAACGAGAGTTTCAAGAAATTGCTGGAAGAGTGTCAGTAATGAGCAATCAGAATAATCTGCCTCGGGTGGAATATGAAGATATAATTTCTGGAACGGGGGAACTCAATAAAGATATTTTTGCCAAGGAAAGTAGCAAGTCTGGGATTTTATTCAGCCAGGGTGACGTTCTTTACGGTAAACTTAGGCCTTATCTTAAAAATTGGCTATTGCCTAATTTTCATGGGATTGCTGTAGGTGATTTTTGGGTATTACGCCCCATAGACGTGGACTGTACTTTCATGTACAGGCTTATACAAAGCCGACAATTCGAGGAAGTGGCGAATCAATCAACAGGAACCAAGATGCCCCGCGCAGATTGGAAGTTGGTGGCTACAACCACCTTTCTAGTTCCTCCCTCCATTGCTGAACAATCGAAAATCGGCGCATTTTTCAGCAATCTCGATGACCTCATCACCCTTCATCAGCGTAAGTATGACCAGCTCGTGAACATCAAAAAATCGATTCTGGAAAAAATGTTCCCGAAAAATGGCGAGATGGTTCCGGAAGTTCGCTTCGCCGGATTTACTGACGTTTGGGAACAACGTAAGGTATCAGAGATAGGTTCGTTCTCTAAAGGAACTGGGTACTCAAAGTCTGATATTCGAGATAAGGGAACGCCTCTGATTTTGTATGGTCGTTTATATACAAAATATGAAACCGTCATTCGCGATGTAGACACATTTACAACCCCTAAAGATGGGAGTGTGTATAGTCGCGGAGGTGAAGTAATAATTCCAGCTTCAGGTGAAACAGCCGAAGATATTTCCATTGCATCTGTCGTTGAGAAATCTGGAGTTATACTTGGAGGAGACTTAAACATCGTTACGCCTCAAAGTGGGATTGATTCAGCTTTTCTTGCGTTATCCATATCACATGGCGAGGCTCACCGAAGCCTTTCAAAATTGGCACAAGGCAAGTCGGTGGTACACATACATAATTCGGACATTCAAACTGTCGAAGTGGGTATACCTGTACAAGCCGAACAAGAGTCTATAAGCCAATTTTTTGAGGGGGTCGACCGCCTCATCACCCTTCATCTGCGTAAGTTGGAACGGTTGCAGAATATCAAGAAATCCTGTCTGGAAAAGATGTTTGTATAATTTTATCTAGGAATAGCATAGGTAAATTATTTAGCTTGCGCAGAGTTAAAATCTTTGGTATCCTCATGGTAAAGATGGAAGATGGTGAACAGCAAACTCTGAATATGGAGGAGTTTTCGAAAGAAGACGAGGGAGTGATGGGGACGCTGAACGCGTATGACCCCACAAAAATCCGAGTGGAGCAGCGCAGCGTCAATTTGGGAACTCTGCTGGGCATGCTGCGTGAGAGACAAATTATTTTTGATACTGAATATCAGCGGGAAACCGGTCTTTGGAAAGAGCACGAGAAAAGTCGTTTGATAGAATCCATACTGCTGGGCTTGCCCTTGCCGTCATTTTTCTTTAGCGAACGGTCATCGTCTGATTATGAGTGGGAAGTGATAGATGGTCTTCAGCGGTTGAGTGCATTTCAAGAGTTTTTTGTTGAAGATTCGCTGAAATTGAGGGGGCTTGAGTTCCTGTCGCAGTATGAGGGGAAGAGGTATAGTGAATTTCTCCCTCGCGAGAAGTGGCGCATGGATATGCTGACCGTGAATATCAACATCGTCACAAGACAAACGCCCGATACCGTTAAGTACGTACTATTCAACCGTATCAATTCAGCCGGTTATGTCTTGACACCGCAGGAAATGCGTCACGCATTGCTGTGGGGTGTACCGGCGCAGACGGTTAAAGAACTTGCAGAAAGTGAAGAGTTCAGAGTAGCGACTGCCCCCACGCCGTTTAAGCGTATGTCTGATCGTGAGCTGGTGGCTCGTTATATGTCTTTCCGATTGTTGTCGTATGATGGAGACAAGGAATTAAATGAGTTCATTTTTGTCGGCATGAAAGCGTTGAAGTCATTGTCTCCTGAACAGCTGGAGGCAGAGAAAGAGCTTTTCCGGCAAGTGTTGAAGACTTCTCATATCATTTTTCTTGGAAAAGCATTTCGTAAGCCGTCAGAGACTTCACGAACTAACCCTATTTCCAAAGCTCTGTTTGATGCTGTAACTATCAGGTTGTCCAAGTTGACCCAAGAACAGCGTGATACGCTGGAAAGGAAACCTGATGAATTTTACGAAACCTTTATACAGGAATATAACTCTTCTAGGACTTTTGAGCAGGACTTAACAACGGGAACTGCACGCAAAGCAACGGTGCTGCGTCGATGGGCAACCATGGATAAAATTATCAATAGTATGTTATGATAAAAAATATCAGCATAGAGAACTTCAAGCTTTTTGAGAAGATTCATCAGGAGTTAAAGCCTCTTACCCTGCTTACCGGACTGAATGGGCACGGTAAGTCATCTTTTTTGCAGGCCTTGCTTGTGGCATGGGGAATGTTCGAAGATGGAGGGAGTGCCTTTCGATTCAGTAATCGTTATGTGCGACTCGGCTCATTAAAGGATATTGTTCCGTGGCAAAATGGTAGTTATGAATTCGGAATAAAATTATGTGTGAGAGGTTCTGAATGGTCTGTTTACAACCGTCGCTTCTCTGTACAGGAGCGACAAAGTGCGTCACCTAGCAGTACCTATCTTTCTGGATATAAATTAGATGTTACTCAATCATCAGCTAGTACGTTACCTCATTTACAATATCTCTCTACACATAGAATGGGCGATATGCAGAGTTTTCCTGAAGCATCGGAAGCCGTTGAGAGGAGATCTCTTTCTGTGAGCAATGGTGATGGTCGTGCTACGGCACATTATATGGAGCGATATGGCAAGGTTGCTGTACCTGTGATGGCTCTGCGAAGCCCTTTGTCTGAGTCTGCACGATTGGATGACCAAGTAAATGCGTGGCTTAAGATTGTTTCTCCTGATTTAGATATGCGTGTGGAATCATTTGGATCTGATTATCAGATTCGGTATACCCCTTCTCAGTCCATAGGAAATCCAACAGTTTCAGCCAATGCCAGCAATGTAGGTTATGGTATCACCTATGCTCTGCCGATGATAGCGGCCATCTTGTCTTCCTCGCCTGGAGATGTTGTCATTGTAGAAACGCCGGAAGCACATATCCATCCTGCCGGACAAGCTCGGCTGATGGATTTGTGTTCTCTTGCTGCTGTGAATGGGATCCAGGTGATATTGGAGACACATAGTGATCATATTGTGCATGGAGTTTTGCGTAATCTGAAAAAAGGAGTACTGAAAGAAGACGATGTAGCAGTTCTATTCTTTGATAAAGAAACTGATGAAGAACAACCGTGTATAGTGCCACAAAAGGTGACACAGAAAGGGCGCATTCGGAAGCCAAGTTCGGGGTTCTTTGACCAGTATATGAAAGATATGGACGCTTTGCTGTAAGGGCTGACTTTATGGGAATGAAATTCTATTTTCTGCTGCCAGAAATACGCCCGAATAATCAGCTCTATAGGTTTCACGGCGGCATTTTTGACTCTTCCATCCCAGGGGGAGGGGAATTAATGCAAATTGGCGCGGAAGCAAGAAAACTGCAGCAATTATTAAATGGCGAGGAGGATTGGGAGTTATATTATTCCGGAGAGGTGATGGATGAGTGGGAGGCGTGTTTTAACCAATATCCAGAGGAATATCCGGCTCCTTCGTATAGACTTCTGAAAGCTGCACTATTGAATGCCGATGCTATGCGTTGGGAGGAAGATAGAAAGACGAACGCTTCCTTTCAAATCGTTACAATGGGAGGCCGCTTGACAGATAACATAGTAGCAGAGGCTGCCTTTGTGCGATGTCAATCCCAAAAACAGGTGGTACTGCTGATTAATGCATCAGCCTTATCTGTGGGTGATAACTCAATTACTTTTAGTTGTGATGAGGGAAGAACGTATCCTTACGCGCTTGATATCAGAAATTTGAATGTTAAGGAGATAGCATTTTATCTATCTAAAACCCGTTACCCGGAAAGAGTGTTCGAGCTGAATCCCAAGCATGGAGAATGTAGAAGGGAAGTACGATACGAGAATGGACGAAAAATTTCACCATTGAAATGTACCAAAGAACAAGCTCAGAAACTATTACACTTGGCTTTTGGCCTGAAAGATAGACATGTGTGGGCATATGACATCGAGGAAGAGCAGTTGATGGAATTTAAGAGGCATTCGGATTTTGCATGGCATGGATATCATATAGACGAAGAAGATGAAAAGGAGAGAAACATTCCCCCATGGCTTCTGAGCGTAATTCATGACGTTAATCCGTAGAACAAAATTGCGAATTATGCTATTATCTGCCATCTACCGCTGGTTTTACCATTGACCTTTCACCATGGCATTTAAGAATGAAGCAGAGTTTGAGGAGGCCGCCATCAAGATATTATCTGAAAACGGCTGGGAGAAGACTGTTCTGAAAAACTATACCGAGAAAGAGCTCATTCGGAATTGGGCAGATATTCTCTTCGAAAACAACAGGACAATCGACAAACTGAACGATTACCCCCTTACAGAAGGGGAGATGCAGCAAATTATTGAGCAATTGGTAGGGCTCAAAACACCGTTGAAACTCAACGGCTTTATCAACGGACACTATGTGTCGATAGTACGCGATAATCCTGATGATACTTTACACTTCGGTAAAACAGTCTCATTGAAAATCTACGACCGCCGTGAAATTGCAGCGGGGCAAAGTCGATACCAGATTGTTCAGCAGCCTAGATTCTCCGCTAAGTCGAAGATGCTCAATAATCGCCGGGGCGATTTGATGCTCCTGATAAACGGTATGCCGGTTATCCATATTGAGCTCAAGAGGAGCGGCGTACCTGTCAGCCAGGCTTGTCAACAAATAGAAAAATACTCAGCTGAGGGATTGTTCAGCGGCTTGTTCTCGTTGGTGCAGATATTCGTAGCCATGAACCCCGAAGAAACGGTGTATTTTGCTAATCCCGGAGTGGAGGGCAAGTTCAATCAGGACTATTATTTCCATTGGGCAGATTTCAATAATGAACCGATAAATGACTGGAAGACAATCTTTTCCACTCTTTTGTCGATACCGATGGCGCACCAGCTCATTGGATTCTACACGGTGGCAGACAATTCGGATGGTATACTCAAGGTTATGCGGAGTTACCAGTACTATGCAGCCAATGCCATTTCTGACGCTGTAGCAAAGACCAAGTGGACAGAAGAAAATCAACGAGGCGGATTCATCTGGCATACGACCGGATCCGGCAAGACGATGACCTCGTTTAAGTCTGCCCAGCTTATTGCTTCTTCCAAAGAAGCGGATAAGGTGATTTTCCTGATGGATAGAATTGAGCTGGGTACGCAGAGTCTCAAGGAATACCGTGGATTTGCCGATGATGCTCAGGATGTGCAGGCTACTGAAAATACCGGGGTGCTTGTCACAAAGCTCAAGAGCAATAATCCATCTGATACGCTTATCGTGACATCCATCCAAAAGATGAGCAACATTCGCGACGAGGCAGATGGTGGACTAAAAGCAGCCGACCTTGCCTTGATGAGCGGGAAGCGCATCGTATTCATAGTGGATGAATGCCATCGCTCTACCTTTGGAGAGATGCTTCGTATTATTAAGGAAACATTCCCCAGAGCTATTTTCTTCGGGTTTACCGGGACTCCGATTCAGGAAGAGAATCAGAAGAAATCAAACACGACATCTGATGTGTTCGGTAATGAGTTACATCGCTACAGCATAGCGGATGGTATTCGTGATAAAAATGTTCTTGGCTTCGACCCTTATAAGGTTCTGACATACAAGGATAAGGATTTGCGAGAAGCTGTTGCTCTTGAAAAGGCAAAGGCTTTGACGGTAGCAGAGGCTTATGAAGACCCTAAAAAGGCCGAGATTTTCCGGCGCTTCATGAGCATGCCCATGTGTGGAGCGGAAGATGAGAACGGCGACTACATCAAAGGTATAGAAGACTATTTGCCTGACTGTCAATATGAGTGCGAGGAACATCAGAAGACAGTTGTGCAGGATATCCTCGATAACTGGATTACGTTGAGCCACAACAACAAGTTCCATGCTATCTTTGCCACGGGCAGTATTGCTGAGGCCATCCAATATTATCGACGTTTGAAAGAAGCTGCTCCTTGGCTGAAAATCACGGCTCTTTTTGACCCGAATATCGATAACAACGGCACCGGGCTTGAAAAGGAAAAAGGACTTGTTGAGATTATCGAGGATTATAATGCGAGATACGGTCACGATTTTACCATTCCAACCTTTGCCAAGATGAAGAAAGACATCGCGGCAAGGCTTGCACACAAGAAGCCATACGAGCGCATCGAACGCACGCCGGAGCTACAGATTGATTTACTTATTGTTGTTGACCAAATGTTGACAGGTTTTGACTCTAAGTGGATTAACACGTTGTACATGGATAAAGTGTTGCGCTATGAGAATATCATTCAGGCGTTCTCTCGCACTAATCGACTCTTTGGTATTCAAAAGCCTTTTGGTACAATCCGCTATTACAGACGCCCGCACACGATGGAGCAAAATGTGCAGAAAGCCGTTAAGCTTTATTCCGGGGACAAGCCGCTTGCCTTGTTTGTGGAGAAGCTGAACAAGAATCTGGAGGCGCTCAATGCGCTATATCAGAGTATTAAGGAGGTTTTTGAGGATGCCGGGATAAGTGATTTTATGAGCTTACCGGAAGATTCTTCTGAGTGTAAGAAGTTCGCCAAGCTTTTCAGAGAACTGAACGATTGTTTGGAAGCCGCTCAGATTCAGGGGTTCAGTTGGAACGAGCTTTTGTACACATTCACGGAACCCGAGACCAACAAGAAATATACTGTTGAGGTTGAGTTGGATGAACATACATACAATGTGCTTCTGCTTCGCTACAATGAGTTATTTGTCGGCGGTGGTGGTGGCGGTGGTTCTGATGAAGTTCCCTACGATATTCCCGGCTTCCCCATCCCAATTGAAACTGGAGCAATTGATAATGAGTACATGAACTCTCGATTCGAGAAGTTTAGGAAAATACTCACTCAGGGTGGTCTTGCTGCGGTCGAGCTGGAACGAGCCAAGGAAGAATTGCACAAGACTTTCGCATCTCTGACTCAGGAGGAGCAGAAGTACGCCAACATCTTCCTCAATGATATTCTGCGCGGTGATGTAATGCCCGAGGAGGGTAAGACGTTCCGTGACTATGTAACAGAGTACATGGCAAAGGCTCAGGATGACCAGATTCACCGCTTTGCATCGCGCTTTGGCTTGGATGAGGGGCTCTTGCGTACGATGATGTCTGTTAAAGTTACCGATGCTAATATCAATGAGTATGGTCGCTTCGAGAAATTAAAGAAATCAGTTGATGGTCAGAAAGTGGCAGAGTATTTTAGTGCGCTCGCGGGTAAGAAGGTTCCCCCAACAAGGGTAAGTATCTTGCTTGATAGATTGCTTCGAGACTTCCTTAAGCGTGGGATCTTCGAGGACTTGATGCAAGATGATCACAAGCCCTCACGTCAGTTCCGCAGCGAATACTACCCGGAGATAGAGGAAAGGGTATTGGAAGCTGCAGAGCCCGGAGATGGAGAATTGTTGGTGTGATAATTCAACTCAGGGATAATGACTGGATTTTTGAATAACAAAACATCATGGAAACTGAGATTAGAAGCTTTCGTTTTTATCATTTTATCAAGGCTGAGTATGTGGAGGATTTTCTGCGCACTGGCAGGTTGAAGGTAACGCAACTTGGCCATTCTAATGATTACTTCGAGTTTAGACCTGGATTTTCAAGCCCAGATGTTGAAAACGAGTGGAAGAATACTATATCAGGTAGTGAACCGTGTGTTATTTGCTTATCAACCCGTATGTCATCTCCTGTAATGTGGGGACATTATGGCGACAAGGGCAAGGGAGTGTGCCTTGTTTTTGATATTCCCATTGAAAAGTGGTTGAATCCTCAGTTTCCTGATCTATATCGGATTTATGGTATTCAATTGCCTCTAGGAAAGGTTCAGTATAGTAATGAACAGTATACAATTGATAAAGTCCCACCTATGACGAGTGTGGCGATGAATGATTTAGTGACGAACTTGGCATGCATCAAAGCCATTGATTGGAAATATGAACAAGAATATAGAGTATTCATTCCTGAGTGCATGCTTCAGGCAGACAAAGGATGTTTATTTTATTCAGGACTAAAACAATACTGCACCGCTGTGTTGCTTGGGTGGGAATGCCCTTATACTAGATTATATATGGAAAGAGTGAAAACTATTTGCGGGATGAACCGCGTATGGATTTTAAGTACATATCCGTCTAGGGAGAGATTCGAGATTTGCGTGAACAATTTGAACGGACAAGATTACTTTGACACCGATGGATCACTACTTGAGACATGGGTGAATGGGTAATTTGATTTCATAATATCGCAGTGGATAGAGAATTATAATGGTGTCTATATGGAGGGTATAATTTTTGCTAATTTTCAGCGCCGAGTTCTGAAATTGCTATTGATGGATTGTTAATATCCGTTTGCACAAAAACAAGGGACATAAGGATTTACGATTGGCGATTGCTAATAACGATTGGGAGATGATAAGCCCGTAAATACGAGTTATTGTTTCTGGAACGTGGGACTTCAACCCCCTGATTTTTTGATGTATGGGCAATTCCCTGAGGGCTTTTGGGGGCATTGCTGCAGGGGGCCTGCGCGACAAGGAATTGTTCCGCTGCCGCAGACACCTGGGACTGCATATCTGCGTTTACTCCACCGTCTCGCTGCGACCTCTGGTTGCTCCGGCGCGGCGAGCGAGGCAACGCTACTTCCGCGGACGGGCCTCAAGCAGCCGTCAGCCATCGAGTAAAGCGACGTTTTCGACAACTCTCCGCTCAGCCCCGCCCCCCGCACCACGTCAGCTTCAACCATGTTCCCCGCTACCCAGAAACCGCTCCATTATACTACCCTCCACCCCTTTCTTATTGCTCGTGTTTCGTGTTTTGCTGTCGCTTACTTATTGCGCCCTGACAGGCCAACGGAACGAAACTAAGGAGTGAATAGGGAATTGGAACGAAGCGGATGGCGGGTGTGATGTATTGTTCTTGCATGTTTGCATGATTTTATGTTCCATGGCTTTACTGCAAGGGGTGATTGTGATAGACTGGCTGAGGTAATTCCCGACAGGGGGTGAGTTTTTAATTCATGGAATACGATAAACAGGATTCTTTTTTGCTGATGTACACCACACCGGATGGTGTGACTAAGGTTGACGTCACCTTTGAGGAGGAAACGGTGTGGCTGACGCAGGACCAGATGGCGGAGCTGTTTCAAAAAGCAAAGTCGACTATCAATGAGCATATCAAGAATATATATGCCGATGGAGAACTTGTTGAAGCCACGACCATGAGAAAATTCGGAAAATCCGAATTTTCTACTAAGCCGTTGAACTTCTATAATCTGGATATGGTGATTTCGGTGGGATATCGCGTTAGGTCGCAGCGCGGTGTACAATTCCGCTTGTGGGCTGCCGGTATCATTAAAGAGTACATGCGGAAGGGCTTTGCCATGGATGATGCCCGGTTGAAGGAGCTGGGGGGTGGTGGCTATTTCAAGGAGCTTCTGGCTCGTATACGTGATATCCGCGCCTCTGAGAAAGTGTTTTACCGGCAGGTGCTGGAGATTTATGCTACGAGTATTGATTATGACCCCAGGGCAGAGGTTTCCGTGGAGTTCTTCAAGAAGGTGCAGAACAAGATTCACTATGCCGTGCATGGTGAAACCGCGGCAGAGGTGATTTATCACAGGGCGGATGCCGAGAAAGAGTTCATGGGACTGATGACCTTCGCCGGGAGTCAGCCGACGCTGGTTGAGGCCAAGGTGGCGAAGAATTATCTGAATGAAAAGGAACTGCGTGCCATGGGGCAGATTGTTTCCGGTTACCTGGATTTTGCAGAGCGTCAGGCCGAGCGCGAGCAACCTATGACGATGCAGGACTGGGCGGCGCATCTGGACCGCATGCTGACCATGAGCGGTGAGCAGTTGCTGCTGGATGCCGGCAGCATCAGCCACGAGCAGGCGATGCAGAAAGCCACCGAGGAATACAAGAAGTATAAAGCCCGGACCCTCAGCAATGTTGAGCAGGATTACCTGCTCTGCATGAAAGATTTGCAGAAGAAGGGCAAAGAATTGAAATAAGCTACCGCTCCTCTCTTCCTCCCCACCCCGACCGCGCTCTCGATTTCACCGCCTCCCGCCATACCCCATCCTCGGACGAGCCCCCAGGCAACCGTCCGCCCGCGAGCGCAGTCACGGCACCTGACTGCGCCGCTCTCCGCGCTCCCCGCCCCATTCATAAAATATCTCGCCACCCTACTTATTGCCCATGAATTATTATTCAACTATCAGGAAAAGTTAAATAATTTACCCTTGCCCACCTCCCGCTGCGCCACTTTCGGACGAGCCGTCCGGCAAGTGTCCGCAAGCGTGCTATGCGCTTGCTGCCCCCCCCCCACGAGCTGAAAGCGAGCTCCCTCAACGGGTCCCTCAACGGCTCCCACAACGCACGCGAGGAAACGAAAAAATTATTGCCCACCCCTCCCATATGCCTATTAGAATGATTCTAAGTAGTGAATAGGGTGGGGAATAAAAAAACGCCCCGCGTCCGGGAGGGGAGGCGGGGTGGGGGAGGTAGTGACTGTAGATGGAATTACCAGCATTGCAGGTCGTCTGCGATGTCGGGCATCTTGTCCTTGCTGAAGGTGGGGTCTACTATGCCCTGGCGTTTCTGGGCGCGGTAGTCTTCGAGCAGACGGAAGGCGTGTCTGCCGAGCAGGACGATGGCGATGAGGTTGCAGATGGTCATGAGGCCCATGAAGAGGTCTGCCATGTTCCAGACGGTGCTGAGGCTGGCTACGGAGCCATAGAGCACCATGGCGATGACGATGACGCGGTAGGTGGTGAGTACCCAGGGCTTTTTGCTGAGGTACTGGACGTTGGCTTCGCCGTAGTAGTAGTTGCCCAGCACGCTGCTGAAGGCAAAGAGGAAGATGGCAGCGGCAACGACGATGCTGCCCCAGTGACCGATGTATTGGCTGATGGCTGCCTGGGTGAGCTTGATGCCGTTCACCTGGTCGCCGGCGCTCACGCCGCTGATGAGGATGATGAAGGCGGTGCAGGAGCAGATGATGAGGGTGTCGCTGAAGACGCTGATGGCCTGTACCTTACCCTGCTTGACGGGGTGGGAGACATCGGCGGTGGCGGCTACGTTGGGGGCGGAGCCCATGCCGGCTTCGTTGCTGTAGAGACCGCGACGGATGCCTTGCTGGATGGCAGCGCCCACGCCGCCCGCAAGCCCTTGTTCCCAGCCGAAGGCGTGGGTGATGATGAGGCTGAGGACGCGGGGAAGCTCGGTGATGTTCATGGCGATGATGACGAGGGCAAGGGCAATGTAGCCCAGGGCCATGACGGGGACGATGATGCTGCTGACGCGGGCGATGCTCTGGATGCCGCCGAAGATGATGACGGCTGTGAGCAGGGTGAGCACGGTGCCCATGTAGGCGGGGGTAAGTCCGAAGGCTTCTTCAAAGGCCTGGCAGATGGTGTTGCTCTGCACGGAGTTGAAGGCGAAGCCGAAGGTGAAGATGAGCAGGACGGAGAAGAGCGCACCCATCCAGGGCTTCTTGAGACCGATGCTCATGTAGTACGCCGGGCCGCCGATGAAGGATTTTTCGCCTTTTATCTTGTAGAGCTGGGCGAGGGTGGATTCCACAAAGGCGCTGCTTGCGCCAAGAAAGGCGATGAGCCACATCCAGAAGACGGCACCGGGGCCGCCCATGGCGATGGCTACGGCTACGCCGGCGAGGTTGCCGGTGCCCACGCGGCTGGCTATGGATATGGCGAATGCCTGGAAGGAGGAAATGCGCTCCACGCCTTCCTCGCGTTCTTCGTGGGTGCAGTTGCGGAACATGACCGGGAGATCGCGCAGCATGGTGAGCTGCACAAATTTGCAGCGGATGGTGAACCAGATGGCGCAGCCAATCAGCATGGCTACCAGCACGTAGGTCCACAGAATGCCGTTGGCCCAGTCGATGAATTGTGTAAGAAATTCCATAAGAGAGGTTCGATAAGTCCCGGTGACTATACCAGTTTATTTTTGAAAATCAAGCTTTTAATACAAAAACAGGGGACGCCCGGCGCCGAATGGTGGTTCGGCTCAGCCCAGGCTGCATAATCCCGGGGCAGATTCCCTACCTATTGACATATCAGGTTTTCTGTGGTATTTTCTGCGTGAAACCTTTGGATTATTAGAATATCATGAATAAATTAATTGCCTTGCTGGTGACTGCGGCTGCCGTGATGTCGTTGTGTTATGCAACGGAGTCTGGGGCCGATGCACAGACGGTGGCGGCTGCTGTGGAGCAGAAATCAATGTTCTGCGGTTCGTTCTGGGCGCTGGCGCCGGCGTTGTTTGCTATTGTACTGGCGCTGCTTTCCAAGGAGGTGTATTCCTCGCTTTTCGCGGGTGTGGTGCTGGGGGCGTGTTTTGTGTGCAATTTCTCAGCGCTGGAGACGGTGGATTTTGTGGTGAACCAGGGGCTTATTACGGCGCTGAAGGATACGAGCGGTGTGTTTATTTTCCTGGTGATTCTGGGCGCGTTTGTGTGCATGATTAACAAGACCGGCGCTGCGTTGGCGTTCGGTGAGTGGGCAAAGAAGAATATCAAATCCCGCATCGGCAGCCAGCTGGCTACTTTTGTGCTGGGTATTCTGATTTTCATTGATGATTATTTCAATTGTCTGGCGGTGGGCAGTGTGATGCGCCCGGTGACGGATGCCAAGCGGGTATCCCGCGCCAAGCTGGCGTATATCATTGATTCCACGGCGGCGCCGGTGTGTATGATTGCGCCGATTTCGAGCTGGGCGGCGGCGGTTTCCCAGTATTCGGAGGGCACGGGGTATAATGGGCTGGAGTTGTTTATTCAGGCGATTCCGTACAATTTCTATTCGCTGCTGGCGCTTTGCTTTGTGGTGATGATTATTCTTTCGCGTTTCGATTTCGGCCCCATGGCGCGCTATGAGCGCAATGCGATTGAGCATGGTGATTTGCACACGGTGTGCGCGGAGATTGAGGCTCACGAGACGATTGATAAACCGGCTCGCCGTGGCAAGCTGGCGGATTTGATTGTGCCGGTGCTGATGCTGATTTCGATTGAGACCTTTGCGCTGGTGTATGTGGGTGGTATTCTGGAGGGTAAGTCCTTTGCGGAGGCTATCAGCGCTACGGATGCCACGGTGGCGTTGCCCTGGGGGGCTATTATTGCGCTGGCGCTGGTGATTGTGTTCTATATGCTGCGCGGTACGCTCGGTTTCCGCGCGGCGATGCGCTGCCTCCCGGAGGGGTTCTGCGCAATGGTGCCGGCTATTCTGATTCTGGCGCTGGCCACCTCGCTGAAGAATGTGACTACGGCGCTGGAGGCGCGTGAGTTCATTGCCCTGCTGGTGCAGAATTCGGCTTCCGGGCTGTTGAATTTCCTGCCGGCGGTTATCTTTGTGGTGGCAGCTGTGCTGGCGTTCTCCACGGGTACTTCCTGGGCTACGTTCGGTATTCTCATTCCGATTGTGGTGGCTACGTTCGACCCCTCCAGTCCGCTCATGTACATCGGTATGTCTGCCTGTCTGGCAGGTGCTGTGGCGGGCGACCATTGCTCCCCCATTTCGGATACCACCATCATGTCCAGCGCGGGGGCGCAGTGCGACCACCTGAGCCATGTTTCCACCCAGTTGCCGTATGTGATTACGGTTTCGTCGGTGTCGTTTGCAGCGTTCCTGCTGGCGGGATTTGTGCAGAACTGGTTCATCGTGTTCCCGCTGGCGCTGGTTTCGCTCTGGGTGGTGCTCTGTGTGCTGAGGAAGCGCCAGAAAGCGGTTCAGAATTGAGGGCGGGTGCGTTCAGCTGGTTCACTAGCCGGCCACTAGGGTATTCCGGAAAAGAATATCCCGGCATGGTGGTGAACCTGCCGGGATGGGATTGGCCGCTGGAAGGGAAGTTTATATTCAGTTCATCATGATGATGAGGGCGGCGGCGATGATGAACGCAACGGCCAGGAGAAGCCCGAAGAATATGAGCGCAGCATAAATGGCCGGCTTGCGTTCGATTTTGAGTATGGAGCGGCCGCAGTGGTAGATGAGCATGATGGCGGTTATGATATCGCACCCGCCCGGTATGTAGTCCGGCAGCAGGAGGGTCAGCGCGGCAACAGCGGCGGTAGCGGCAGTAACGATGGCTGTTGCTTTCAGAATGCTGGCCCGGGTGCAGCGTTTGCGCGCGATGATGATGTACGCCGCGTAGATAAGGAGGAAATTGATGACGATTCCGGCAATAGCAATGAGGGCGGGGGGAATGGTAGTCATAATCAGAGGTAGAGTTCAGGTTGTCTGGGAGAGGTTGCGATGGCGGCAAGCTTCGCATCGAATGCGGCTTGCGCGGGCGGAGGCATGATGCGTGCCTTGCGCGGGCAGATGGCGACGCAGCGCATGCAGAGAATGCACCTGGCGGCGTCTGTGCTGCGCGGGTCTTGCAGCGGTATGGCTCCGGTGGGGCATTTGCGGGCGCACATGCCGCAGCCGCCGCAGGCATCTGTCACCACGGGGGTGACGGGCATCTGGGGCAGGGGGCGGTATTCGGCATTGCCGGGGACATTCACGGTGGTGAGTTCTCCGTTCAGTTTTGCTTCCACGTTTGCGCCGAACTGGATGCACTGGGCGAGGTCGGCGGCATTCGGTCTTCCGGCGGCGATGCTGCGGGAGATGCTGTGCTCGGCAATGAATGCGGCTGCGGCAATGACCTGGCATCCGGCCTCGGTGAGGATGTTCCTGAGCTCCAGCAGGGCATCATCGTAAGCCCGGTTGCCGTAGACCACCACGGCAATGGCCGGGTTGCCGTTTCCCTGGAGCGCCAGCAGCCGCTGGGTGGCAATGGCGGGAATGCGCCCACCATAGACTGGTACAACGGCCAGCAGGGTGGTTCCTGCGGGGATTTCCTGTGGCTCCACGGGGCTGCAGAGGTCAATGCGCGCGCCCATGCGGGCACCGGCGATGGCTGCGGCTATTTTGGAACATCCTCCGGTAGGACTGAATACGGCGGTAACCCAGTTGCTCATATTGGTGGCTATTCTAGCACTTTCGCCTCGCTAAATCAAACAGAAAAACCAGTTAAATCCGGCAGCCATATTTCAACCCAGAAGGGAACGGGGGCATCATAGGGTGTGCTGAAGATAATCTGCTGCACGTAGAGCAGGTAACAGAGAAAGAGTGAGGCGACTATGCCGCAGATAATGGTGGCAAATGCCCACGTCACCGGGCGCTTTCTGCTGTAGAGCAGTAGGGGGAGTGCTGCCAGCAGGGGGCTTGCATATTGCGCTACAAAGAAGGCATGCATGGGAATCGGGCTGCTGAGCGCCCGCAGGATAAAGGGCATGTACATCAGCGCACTCAGTATCACCAGAATGTTGCAAAGGAGGAGCCGTTTACCGCACTGCTGCCGGCGCACACGCCATGCGCAGCTGAGGCAGAGCAGCAAGCCTGTGAGGTAGTAGGTCATAGCTGCATGCTAGCATGTTTTGCAGCCCTCGTAAAGAAGTCTTTTAAAGGGCTTTTATTGGGAATACCGCGGATTATTCCTCGGTCATGAGCATGCGGAATGTCTCGTTGGTTATCAGGAGGCAGACGACGAGCGCAATCAGTAGCGCGGAGATGCCGATGAAGATGCCGCAGGATGCCCAGGCCTGCTTGTTGCTCTGCTGGAGCATGCTCCGCCCCATCTGGTACACCATTACGGCTGTTACAGGAAAAGCCACGCTGGTGCAGCTCAGCAGGCTTGCGATGAGAGCGCATCCTATGCTGATTCCAGTCATAATGGTGGAAACCTTGTGCATTTTCGCCTGTGTGACCTGCTTGCGGGATACAAACAGATAGGAGAGGTAGATGGGCAGGTATTGAATGCCGTAAACGACGAGGAAGATGGCAATGGTGATAAGGATTTCCATAGGTAACAGAAGGGGGTAGGGGAACGATAGCAGATAATTGATGTGCTGTCAAATGATAAAGCCCGTTTCCCAGGGGGAAACGGGCTTTGCTGGAGAAAAATCAGGGCTGATTACTTGAGAATCATCTTGAAGTCCACCACCACGGCGCGGTCGGCGGTGACGAGCACCGGGTTGCCGTCGATAGCGGTGATTTCGGGAATCTCAAGCACGAGCTTCTGCACCTTGGCCAGGGTGTCGGCCAGCGGGCCGACAGCCTTGGGAGCCTCGCCGCGCACGCCGTTGAGGATGGTGCCGACCTTGGTCTCCTTGATCATGTCGGTGAAGTCATCGGCGGGCAGGATGCGCATGGTGGTGTCGCGCATCACTTCGGTGTAGATACCGCCGGTGCCGAATACCATGACGCGGCCGAAGTTCTTGTCGCTGTTCACGCCGATGATGGTTTCGGTGGCCTTGGTAATCATTTCCTGGATGAGCACGGAAGCACCCTTGAGGTTGAACTTGGTGATGGAACCCCACAGACCTTCCCAGGCCTCGTTGAAGGAAGCCTCGTCATTGATGTTGAGGTAGATACCCTTCATTTCGGTCTTGTGCAGAGCATCGGGGGCGGAGAGCTTGAGCACCACAGCGTTCGGGAAGATGGTCTTGCAGAAGGCAAGGGCTTCTTCCTTATCGGTGAAGTTGCCGCACTTCGGGTAGTCGATGCCGTAGTGGTCCATGAGCATGTTCACGGTGTCCTGGGGCAGGGAGGCCAGACCGGCTTCCTTGGCGGCGGTCACGGCAGCCTTGATTTCGGCGGGTACTTCGCTGGTTTCGCAGGTGGCGAGCTTCTTGCCGCGGAAAGCCATCTGGGCTTTCAGCAGACCGAGCAGACGCACGATGTCGGCCGGGTATTCGTAGTTGAGAATCTTGGCCTTGTCGAGCAGCACGCGGCCTTCGTCCACGCGGGCGCCACCCACAAAGGAGCAGTAGATGTTCACATCCGGGTACTGGGGAGCCAGCTTGATGACGGCTTCGGCGGTGCCGGGGCAGTCGGTCACGCGCTGCGGGGTGAGCAGCACGAGGATGTTCTTGTACTCACCGCTTTCGCAGAGTACCTTGAGGGCGGCCTCGTAGCGGTCGGCCTTGGCATCGCCCACCACGTCGATGGGGTTGCCCAGGGAAGCCTCGGGGGTGAGCACGGCGCGCAGAGCTTCGATGGTCTTTTCGCTCGGGCGGGCCAGGTCGAGCCCGGCTTCTTCACAGAGGTCGGAGGTGAGCACGCCCACGCCACCGGCGTTGGTGAGCACTGCTACCTGGCCGTCGAACTGGTTGTGGTTGCAGTACTGCAGCACTTCAAGCAGGCCGAAGAGTTCGCGGTCGTTGTAGGCCTGAATGGCGCCGGCACCCTGCAGGGCCATTTCCAGCACGCGGTAGTTCGGCGCCAGAGAACCGGTGTGGGAAAGGGAGGCAGCCTGAGCCTTGGCGCTCTTGCCGGGTTCCATAATCACGCAGGGCTTGGTGTCGGAAACCTCTTTAATGACCTTGAGGAATTCCTTGCCGTTCTTGAGGGATTCCAGGTAGAACACGAAAGCGTTGGTGTTGGGGTCGTCCTTGAGGGCGGCGAGCAGGGCGTCCTCGCCCATCACGGCTTTGTTACCGATGGAGATGAAGTGGGAGAAGCCGATGCCTTTGCCGGCAGCCCAGTCCATGATGGCAGAGCAGTAGGCGCCAGACTGGGAAACGAATGCCACGTTGCCGCGTGCGGGGAAACCGTCGGCGAAGGAGGCGTTCACGTTGTCGAAGGTGGAGATGTGGCCGAGGCAGTTCGGACCGAGCAGGTTGATGCCGTTGTCCAGGCACTTCTGGGCGATGCGCTTCTCGAGTTCCTTCTCGCCCACTTCGGCAAAGCCGGCGGTGATGATGGAGATGTTCTTGGTGCCGTTCACGATGCAGGCATCAATCACAGCCTCGGTGAAGCGGGCGGGAACGAGGATAACCACCAGGTCCATGGGTTCGGGCAGGGTGTCAACGCTGGCGTAGCAGGGCTTGCCGCAGAGTTCCTGGCCGGCCATCTTGGGGTTCACACCATAGAGCTTACCCTTGTAATCAGCGGAGATGATGTTGTTGAATACAACGGCGCCCAGCTTGGTGGGGTCGGCAGACACGCCGACTACTGCGATGCTCTTCGGATTGAAGAATGTTTCGAGTGACATGGTGTTTGTTTTGTGTTTAGTTGAAAAATTAAAAAGCTATACGCTCTGCGGGTGATTGTAGCACTCCACCTGCCTGTTTGCAAGCATCTTTGGTGTTTTTTTGCCAAAGTTTTGCTCAAAAAAAGGCCGATTCGGGTCTATTCCGGCATGGGAAAGTCCATGCATGAGCTCTCCAGCCAGTTGTTGAGGATTTCCACGGCGGCGGCCTGGTCGATGATGGGGCGGAAGTTTTTTGCCTTTTTGCCGGCCTGGTGCAGCTTTTCCTGAGCCACGGTGGTAGTCAGGTATTCATCCACATAGATGAGCGGGAGCTGGGGCAGACGGGTATGGAGCTTTTCACCGAAGGCGCGCACCTTGGCGCAGGCGGTTCCTTCCGTGCCGTCCATGCGCAGAGGCAGTCCCAGTACCAGGGTGCGGATGCCACGCTCCGCCACCAGCGCGGCGATGCGCTCCAGCGGCTCGGTGCGCTGCAGGTGAATGCTTTCCACCGGGTGTGCGAGGATGCCGCAGGCATCTGTAGCGGCTATGCCGATGCGGGCTTCGCCGTAGTCTATACCGAGTGCAGGGTGCATTTCAGACCAGGTTTTCCGGCAGACCGGAGACGATGTTCTTAATCTTATCGGCCTCGGAGCGGCGGGCCACGAGCAGGGCATCACCCGTATCGACCACGATGAGGTCATCCACCCCCACGAGGGCCACGCGCTTGCCGGAGTCGGTGAAGACGATGTTGTTGCCGGCCTGTACCTGGCTCAGCGGACTGTTGCTCACGTTGCCTCCCTCCTGCTGCGGCAGGTATTTACCTACAGAAATCCAGGAACCCACGTCGTCCCAGTCGAAGGTGGCTTCAAAGTTGAGCACACGGTCGGCTTTCTCCAGCAGCGCGAAGTCGATGGAAATGGGGGTGAGCTTCGGAAATTCGCTGGCGATGAAACCGGGCAGGTCGGCAGTAGCGGTCAGACGGTCGATGAAGCCGGCCAGCTCCGGGCTGTGCGCGGCCAGCTGGCTGCGTACGTGGGCCACATTCCAGATGAACATGCCGGCGTTCCACGAGAAATTGCCACTGGCCAGGTACTGGGCGGCGGTGGCGGCATCCGGTTTTTCGCGGAAACGCACTACCTCGTAGCAGTTGTGTGTGAGGGCTGCATCGTCGAGCTTGCCGGCGCGTTCGATATAGCCATAGCTGGGGCAGGCCCAGGTGGGCCTGATGCCGATGGTGATGAGTGCGGCCTCTCGCCCGGCCAGGGCGAGGGCATCTTCCGCCAGGGCTCGGAAGGCGTTATCATCCAGAATGAGCGAATCGCTGGGAATGATAATCATGCTGGCCTGCGGGTCGCGGGCGGCGATGAGCCCCACACCCAGCGCCACGGCGGGTGCTGTGTCTCGCCGGGCAGGTTCGGCCACAATGTTTTCAGCGGGGAGTTCTGCTGCCTGACGGCGCACCTCGGCTTCCTGCAGGTGGTTGGTCAGAATGAAAATATTTTCTGCCGGTACAAGCCCTTTCACGCGGTCGATGGCCTGGCGCAGCATGGTGCCGCTGCCGAATAAATCGAGAAGCTGCTTGGGTTTGGCATTGCGGGAAAGCGGCCAGAAACGCGTGCCGCTGCCGCCGGCGAGAATCAGCGCATAGTTGCTCATGCCGCCGAGTATACCCCGCACCCCCGGCGCGGTCAAGCCCGGAAAGCAGTTTCGGTGCGCGAGAGGTAAGATGCTTTGCAACAATAATCAATTGGGTTACTATTCCGGAGAAGTGGAAGAAGATAAGGCCAGAATGCAGGTACTGCTGCAGATGAATCGTGAGCTGAATAAACGGAAACGAGGGCTCATGGAGGAGGTTTCTGCTGAGCTGGGACACCCGTTTGAGATGCCACTCCTGCCGGAGGCAGCGGAGCTTCTGCTGGATGCCGGTGCGAATCCGGAGCACGAGGATATTTGCGGCCGGAAGCCCCTGCAACGGGCGGATTCGGAACGTATGCGGCAGCTGCTGGAACATTATTGCGTAAATCCCCGGCGCTGACAGGTGAAGTCGCAGGATAAGTGCAGTTGACCGTCAATTATACTTTGTGCATCGTACTAAAAATCCCATTTCCCGCGTAATTTAGTATATGTTGGGGGGGCGAGAGTGGCAGTCCGCCCACCGGGTTTTTTGTTGCCGGAATTCCGGTTTGACCAGCGGGCGGTATTGTGCTATGTTCTAGGCCGTTGGTGCTATGGAAGAGCTAAATATGTATATGCAGGGCGTGACGGCGGATTTTCCTTGGCTGCTGCCGTTGTTTTTCGGCTTGTTCGGGCTTTGCGTGGGCTCGTTCCTGAATGTGGTGATTTACCGTCTGCCGCGGGGACTGAGTGTGAATGAGCCCCGGCGTTCGTTCTGCCCGCTGTGCAAGGCGCCGATTCCGTGGTATCTGAATCTGCCGGTTATCAGCTACCTGATGCTGCGCGGGCGCACGGTCTGCTGCGGGCGGCATTATACGGCACGTTACTGTGTGGTGGAGCTGGTGTGCGGTCTGCTTTTTGCAGCGGTGGCGTGGGAGTTCTGCACGGATGATATTTTCACCCAGTTGCTGGTGTGTGTGTGGGTGGCGGTGCTGCTGGCGTGTCTGTGCATGGACTGGGAGCAGATGGTGGTGTTGCCCTCGCTTACGCTGGTGGCAACTGTGGCTGGTTTTGCTGTGGCATGGCTTTCACCGTGGTTCTGTGCAGAGTCACTGGAGCCTCTGGATGGGCTGATGTCCAGTCTCACCGGGGCGTTTGGCGGGTTCCTGCTGTTCCGTCTGGTGGCGATTACCGGTAAGCTTATTTTTGGCCGAAAGCAACAGGCCTTTGATGCTCCGCAGGATTGGGTGCTGCGCCAGGCGGCTGATGGTGAGGACCTGGAGTTGCGTATTGGTAGCGACAGACTGATGTGGAGCGAGCTGTTCCTGGAGAGCAGCAATCGCTTTACTCTGACGGAGGCAACTGAGACCTCCCGCGTGGAAAAGGCTGGTGCGCTGGTTTTCACGGTTGATTCGCTTACTCTGGCAGATGGTACAAAGCTTTCCCTGGAGGAACACGATGAGCTGCGTGGCACCTGCCGGGGCTATGCTGCCAGCCGCGAGGCCATGGGCAGCGGTGATGCCTGGCTGGCTCTGGCGATTGGTTCATTATGCGGGTGGCAAGGTGTGGTCTTTGCGCTGGTGGGGGGCAGCTTTATCGGCATTGCAGCGGCTATGGTGGCTCGTATCGGGCGCGGTACGCCCATGCCCTTTGGCCCGTCCCTTATTGCCGCTGCTTATATATGGCTTTTCTATGGTTCCGAACTCAGCTCGGCCTATATGGATTGGGCTGAAGGGCTTTTCCGATAATCTGAGCTTATGCCTTTGCCTGATTTCAGCACCTTTCCACTTTATCTGGCCCCTATGGCGGGGGTGACAGACCCGATTTTCCGCACGCTGTGCAAGGCGGAAGGGGCAGATGTGATGGTGACGGAGTTTGTTTCCGCCGAGGGGGTGCTGCAGGCATGGAGCCGCAACCGCCGTTATGTGGAGTTTGAGGATGCTCACCGCCCGCTGGGAATTCAGATTTTCGGTTCGGTGCCGGAGCATTGCGCAGCGGCTGCGCGTATTATTGTGGATGCCATGCGCCCGGATTTTCTGGATATCAACGCAGGTTGCCCGGTGCCCAAGGTAGTGGGGAAGAATGGAGGGTCGTCTCTGCTGAAGGATTTGCCCCTGCTGCAGCGCATAGCCTCGGCCGTGGTGCAGGCGCTGGGGGCTGATTGCCCGGTGACTACCAAGATCCGCATCGGCTGGGATATGGAGCATATCTGCGCGCCTGAGGCAGTGCTGCGCCTGGAGGATGCCGGGGTGCAGGCTATTGCGATTCATGGCCGCACGCGCTCTCAGCAATATGGCGGCCAGGCAGATTGGGAGATGATTGACCGCTGCGCCCGCCTGGTGCGGGTGCCGGTTATCGGCAATGGGGATATCTGCTCCCCGCAGGATGTGCAGCGCGCGCGTGAGTCCACGGCGGTTTCGGCGGTGATGATTGGCCGCGCGGCCATGAATGCTCCCTGGCTGTTCCGCCAGGCGAAGGATTATCTGCGTACGGGTGTGGTGCCCGCGCCTCCGTCTCCGCAGGAACGCCTGGATTTCATGCTGCGCCATACCCGCATGGCGATTGAGAGCAACCACTATGGTGATGAGCTGGTGACGATGCGCGCCATGCGCAGCCGCCTGCTGGCGTACGCCAAGGGAATTCCTGGTACAAAACCATTGAGGCCACAGCTTTCGCGTGTGGCCTCATATGATGAGCTCTGCGCTATTCTGGCGCCGCTGGTTACATCTTGAATTGCTCGCCCAGGTAAATCTTGCGGGTCTTGGGGTCATTGGCAATTTCTTCCGCATTGCCTTCCTTGATGACTTTGCCCTCAAAGAGAATGTAGGCGCGGTCAACGATGCCCAGCGTCTCGCGCACGTTGTGGTCGGTAATCAGGATGGAGAGCCCATCTGTCTCTCGCAGAGAGGCCACAATGTGCTGGATATCCTGCACGGCAATGGGATCCACACCGGCGAAGGGTTCGTCGAGCATGAGCAATTTCGGGTTTGCTGCCAGGGCTCGTGCAATGGTCAGGCGGCGTTTTTCTCCGCCGGAGAGCTGGATGGACTGGCTCTTGCGCAGGCGGGTGATGTTGAAGCGCTCCAGGAGCTCATCGCACTTGGCTTTCTTTTCCTTGCGGGTGAGGTCAGAGCGGGTCTCGAGAATGGCCATGAGGTTCTCGTTCACCGTGAGCTTGCGGAAGATGGATTCTTCCTGCGGCAGGTAGCCCATGCCCAGCCGGGCGCGCAGGTGCATCGGCAGCCCGGAAACGTCCTGTCCGCAGAAGTTTACGCTGCCTACATCGGGGCGCACCAGGCCGGCCACCATGTAGAACGATGTGGTTTTGCCGGCACCATTGGGGCCTAGCAGACCGACGATTTCACCGGAGTTGACGGTGAAGTTCACGTTGCTTACCACCTGGCGTTCGCCGTAGGATTTGCAGAGGTTGTTGGCGCTAAGAAGAGTTTCCATGATTATTGCTTGGGTTGCTGATTTTTCTGAGAGTTAATCTGCTCGCGGATGTTGGTGGCGTAGGTGGTATGCTCTGCGCCGGTGATAGAGGCGTTGTTGTCAGCATCAATGGTGATGGCTGCGCCCTTGCCGCTGGCTTTGTGTGTGTTGTTGATGTCTGCCAGGGTTACCTCGTTTCCGCTGAGTATCTTCATGCCGGTTTCGGCGTTGACGGTGAGTTTGTCACCCGTGGCGCGGAGCAGCCGGCCGCTCTTGTCCCTGCCCGCAACGGCAACGTTGCCATAGGCCGTGGCCAGCTTCAAGCCGCCCAGCATCCTATCCTCGCCTTTCTGCTCGGTGTCCATGAGCAGTCTGACGGCTCCGGTGTTCTGCATGGAGCCTTTTTCAGTCTGTACCGTGCAACCGGAGCTGGTGGTGGCTTCCTTGATGCCGGTGTAGTTGAAACGGAGGCCGGAGAATCCACCCTTCCGGGGGGCTTTTGATGTTTGCCCCTTGGAGATGAGTTTGGCGCTCAGGGGACCATTGGTGGTCAGGATGCCGGTTTCGGAGTGTATGCGTGTGGAGCTGCCTGTTTCCAGCCGGTCTTCTGCGCGCACCAGCAGCACATAGTCCCTGCATCTGGCGGTGGTGCTGCCTTTATCGGTGAGCAGGGTGGCGGTAATGTCTGCGCCGGTAAGTTTCAAATCTCCGTTGGCGAGCAGCTCGATGGTGGAGGCTTTGTCACCGGCTGGTACCGATTCTACCCGGTTGCCGTTGTACAGAGCAATGAGCGGTTGGCCGGTGCCGCCGGTAATGATGGTTTCACCGGTTACCAGGTCGCTCACCACGGTTTCCGCTTTCAGTTCACCCAGTACCTTGCGGGTGGCGGGGTCGTAACGGTGGGCCACCACGTTGCCGGTGGAGCGGACTCGAGATGCTTCGCCATATTCCGCAATGGCGAGGTTGGGCATACCGGGTTTCGGCGTTTTCGGCTTGGTGCCTTCCTTGCGGGCGAGGACGAGATGTGTGGGGCCCGTACTGCTGAAATCCATTTCTTCATCGATCAGCGTGATGCCATTTTCGGTGTTGATGGTGCCGAGATCTGCGCGGAAGATGACGTTGGCGTTGGCTTTGAACGTGCCGCGGATGCTGCCTGCGGTGTCGCGGGAGGCACGGGCATAGGTGCCGTTAATGTCTTTGCCATGCAGTTCAATATCGCCGTTTGCCCGCAGGTGAATTCCTTCATCGGCGTTGATGATGTAATCAGCATATGCCAGGTGGCAGCGGGTGCCGATGAGTGAGATTTCGCCGGTTTTGCCGTTGTAGTGAAGTTCATTGCCCTCAGCGCGGGTGGCGGGGCGGCCTTCGCGGGCGGCGGCTGTGGCAACTACGTTTCCTTTGGCTACGGCGGTATCAATGCCGTCAAACCTCAGGCCTGTGAACTGGCTCATGAAGCCTTTTCTGGAGGGCGCTTTTGCCTGTGTTGCAGGGGTGAGTAGCACGGTGAGCATTTCGGTGCAGGTCAGGGTGCCCTGCGGGCTGGTATAATTGCTCTTGCCGGGGGCATGCACGGTGTGTGTGCCCGCGTGGTAGAACAGATGACCGCCAGTTGTGCAAAGTTCGGTGGCCTTGCCGTCCTTGCCGGTCATGCTCAGGTAGATGTTACCGCCCTCCATGAGAATGTTACCCTGCGGGTCTGCCAGAATTCGCGGGGCAGGGGCATTTTCCGCCTGGGTAATTCTGACTGCGTTTTTCCCTAGTGTCAGGTGAATTTCTCTGCCGTTTTCCGGGGAGTAGAGGAAAATGGCATTGTTGACGGTGTCTGCAATGGCCCGGTCGGCCACGATGCTGGCTTTTTCGCCGTTGTAGACGGGCTCTTCTGCTTCCTCTGCTTCTACGGGGGTGGCCACCGGGGAGGCTTCAGTCGGGGCTGAGTCCTCTGCTTTGGCATATTGCTCTGCCGGATTGTCGATGGCCGGGTTGTCTGCCTTTTCTTTTTTCTTGTCGCTGAGCGACATGGCCGGTATGTTGATAAGCATTTGCTCCCGGGCAATAAGGCTGAGCCGTGGGTCAAGCAGGCGTACATTGCCCAGGTAGACAATGCGGGAGTTGGCATTGTCGAACAACATGCCGAGCTCGGAGGTGACCAGGGTTTCTCCCGGCGCAGCTTCTTCCTCCGGATGCGCATATCCTTCAGTCGGTTCCGGCAGCTCTACTCCAAGTGCGCTTAAATCTGCACTTACCTGGGTGAAGGTGCTGCTCCAGGAATCTGCCTGTGCGCGGGCTGTCTCCAAATCTGCGGTGTATCCTGCTGCCGTGGCGCAGAATACGGGAATCATCAGGGTTGTGATGACGGCGGCTTTCATTATTTTTTCCGGCCTTTCTTGTTGGTTAGTTTAGCCGTGGATACAGTAGTTCTTACCGGGCCGTGCAAGAATCCTTTGCCGGTGGAGGTGTTGAAGATAACTCCTTTGCCCCTGGCCGTGAATCGCGGGTCTGTTACTTCTGCATCACCGGTGGTGGAGGCTTGCTTGGTGGCAAAGCTGTAAGTGACGCTGTCGGTTTTGATGTCGGTCTCCCCGCCGTTGGTATCATACAGAGCTGCGTTGAGCTTTTCCAGGATAACAGTCTGCCGGTCCTTGACTATCAGCTTATCTGAGAGGAGCAGGGCGCTTACGCGGTGGTTCTCGTAACGGGGAATGGAGATGCCCTCCACCACGGTGCCGGGTGGTAGAAACTGCAGCGCCGGAAATTCATCCGCAGCGGTGGCATCTGCCCGCGCCTGCCCCCAGCTTTGCAGGGGCAGTAGCAGCGCGGAAAGGAGTATCAGGGATTTTCTCATCAGATGGTAGCCATCTGCTGGCAGGCTTTACGCACCAGCATGAGGTTGCTGAGGATTTTTTCAAGGTCCTTGAGGTACACCTGGTTCGGTCCGTCGCTCATGGCGTGGTCGGGATCCTTGTGCACTTCCATGAACACACCGTCAATACCCATGGTCATGGCTGCGTTGGCCAGCACGGGGGCAAGTTCGCGGTCTCCGCCGGTGGCCCCGCCCAGGCCACCCGGACGCTGCACAGAGTGAGTGGCATCGAACACCACGGGGCAACCGAACTTCTTCATCCAGTACATGCCGCGCATGTCAACGATGAGGTTGTTGTAGCCGAAAGAGGTGCCGCGTTCGCAGAGCATATACTTATCGCAGCCGAAAGCTTCCATCTTTTCGCAGATGTTTTTGCAGTCCCAGGGGGCGAGGAACTGGCCCTTCTTGATGTTTACCGGGCGGCCGGTCTTGGCGCAGGCTTCCAGCAGGTCGCTCTGGCGGCTCAGGAAAGCGGGTACCTGGAGCAGGTCTACATACTGAGCGGCGTATTCAGCCTGCTGTTCGGTATGCACGTCGGTCACCACGGGGCACTGCAGTTCCTTGCCGATTTCGGAGAGGATGCGGCAACCTTCCTCAATGCCTGGGCCGCGGAAGCTCTTTACGCTGGTGCGGTTGGCTTTGTCGTACGAGGCTTTGAAGATGAACTGGACGCCGAGTCTGGTGCAGATTTCCTTGATAGCCCGGGCCATTTCCCAGGCAAAGGCTTCGTTTTCAAGAGAGCAGGGCCCGAGCAGGAAGAACGGCTCCTGCCCGCCGATGACTACGTTCTGGATGTTGAATGACATGGTAAAAGTTGTTTCAATGCGTACATTATGCCGCAAGCCTCAGTTGAAGTCAATGAGATTTCGCTTCGCCTGGGTGTAAAATTATCGGTTTGAAAAATCTGCCTTATACTGCCAGCTTTTTCATTCTGTCTCGTTGCCGGACGTAATGCTTTTATGAACAACTCATGAAAAGTGCATAGTGTAAAACGATTACATTTCTTTTTTGTTTCATCGCGGCAAGCGGGGGAAAGACTCATTGCCGTTCTTCCCCCACACCCCCATCCTGGCTAGGGCAGTTTGGGCACCTGTGGTGACTTTTTTGGGCTTTCCGGTGTCGCATTTGATTTTACAACTCGCAGCCGAAAGCAATCTTCAGCTTTCAGGTTGAAACTATGGAGCGCATGAGGTAAAAATGATTTCCTGGTGATTTTGGGCTTGCATTTTATGCCGGAACATAGTACCTTACGCCGCCGCTTTCGCGGAGCAACCAGAATCAATCATGGAAACAACACGAATTCAGCGCGCCCTGCTTTCCGTATCGGATAAGACCGGGCTTGATAAGTTTGCCAAGGGCCTGGTGGCCCAGAATGTCCAGCTCATTTCCACCGGCGGCACCTGCCGTTACCTGGTGGAACTTGGTCTGCCGGTTACTGAGATTTCCGATTACACCGGAGCTCCTGAGCTGTTCGATGGCCGCGTGAAGACCCTGCATCCCAAGGTGCACGGCGGTCTGCTCCAGCGCCGCGACCTGGAGGAACACCAGCAGCAGGCTAAGGATAACAATATCCCCACCATTGACCTGGTGTGCGTGAATCTGTATCCCTTCGAGGAAACAATCGCCAAGGAAGGTGTGACTCTGGCCGAGGCTATTGAGAAGATTGACATCGGCGGCCCCTCCATGCTGCGCTCCGCTGCCAAGAATTATGCTTCTGTGACCGTGGTTTCCGACCCCGCCGATTACGATACCGTGCTCGAGGAAATGGAAAATCACCAGGGTAACACCACGCTGAAGACCCGCGAGAAGCTGGCAGTGAAGGTGTTCATGCGCACTTCTGCCTACGATACGGCCATCTCCAACTACCTGGGCCACCGCGCTGAGGAAAGCACCAAGAATAACTTCACGCTTTCTTTGCCGTTCAATCAGACCCTGCGTTATGGTGATAATCCCCACCAGCCCAGCGTGATGTATGGTAACTTTGATTCCATCTTCACCCAGCTGCAGGGTAAGGAGCTTTCCTATACCAATATTCTGGACCTGGATGCCGCTGCTTCGCTCATCATGAACTTCCGCCGCCCCACGGTGGCTATCCTGAAGCACACTAACCCCTGCGGTGTGGGCCAGGACGATGAGGACCTGGTAGAAGCATGGAAGCGTGCCTACCAGACCGATACGCAGGCTCCCTTTGGTGGCGTTATCGTGATGAACCGCCCGATGACTGAGGCTCTGGCCCGCATCGTGGGCGCTATCTTTACCGATGTGATTATCGCCCCGGATTATGAGCCTGAAGCCCGTGCCATTCTGACCAAAAAGAAGAACTGCCGCATCATGCGCATTGATATGGATGCCTGGCGCGAGTTCTGCAAGGTGCCCATGGTGCGTACGGCCCCCGGCGGTCTCATGACCGTGAAGCGTGATGACGAGGTAATGGGCCTGGATAACCTGGAGGCCAAGGTCGTGACCAAGCGTGTTCCCACGGCTGAAGAGCTGGAGGCCATGCGCTTTGCCTGGCGCGTCTGCAAGCAGGTTCACTCCAATGCTATTGTGTTCACTAACAAGAATGGCACGCTGGGTATCGGCGCGGGGCAGATGAGCCGCGTGGACTCCGCCAAGATTGCCGTGTGGAAGGCTGGTCAGG
This sequence comes from Akkermansia sp., assembly GCA_045538275.1. Taxonomy (GTDB): domain Bacteria; phylum Verrucomicrobiota; class Verrucomicrobiia; order Verrucomicrobiales; family Akkermansiaceae; genus Akkermansia. The sequence goes on from JAZSRB010000032.1 coordinate 43,279, forward strand.
CCGGGCTCGACCTGAGGGGCAGCGTGATTGCCTCCGATGGCCTCTTCCCCTTTGCTGATGGACTGCAGACTGCTATTGATGCCGGCGCCACCGCCTGCATTCAGCCGGGCGGCTCCATTCGTGACGAGGAGGTGATTGCCGCAGCTGATGCTGCCGGTATTGCCATGGTGTTTACCGGCGCTCGTCATTTCCTGCACTAAAGTAAGAGATTTCGGAATCCCCGGTTCTGCGAGCGGCAGAGCCGGGGTTCTTTTTTCAACAGTTTAACCTGATAGAAAATCATACCCTACATCATGCATCTCGGTGTTAATATTGACCATGTGGCCACCTTGCGCCAGGCGCGCTATGCCACTATGCTGAATTCTCACAACGTGGAGCCGGATATTGTGGCGGCTGCCCGCGCGGCCCAGGCCGGCGGGGCAGATTCCATTACTCTGCATGTGCGCGAAGACCGCCGCCATATGCAGGATGCCGATGCTTTTGCCGTGCGCCGCGAGGTGAATCTGCCGCTGAATCTGGAGATGGGAGCCACGCCTTCCATGCTGGAATTTGCGCTGCGCCTCAAGCCGGACTATGTGTGCCTGGTGCCTGAGCGTCGCGAGGAAATCACCACCGAGGGCGGGCTGGATGTAGCCGGGCACATGGAGGAGCTTCGCCCGCTCGTGGCTGCGCTGCTGGAAAATGGTAGCAAAGTGAGCATGTTCATTGACCCGGATGATGACCAGGTGCGCGCCAGCGCGGCTGTGGGAGCTCCCATGGTTGAACTGCACACCGGCCGCTTTGCCAATACGCTGGGCGAGGAGCGCGCTGCGGAAACTGCCCGCCTGGTGGCAGCAGCAGAGCTGGCTCATTCCCTGGGTGTTGAGGTGCACGCCGGGCATGGTATCCAGGTTGCAAATCTGGCCGATTTGTCCGTAGTACCTCACCTCACCGAGCTCAATATCGGCCACACTATTATTTGCCGCGCTGTATTCACCGGATTAACCGAAGCCGTGCGCGAAATGAAATCGGCCATCGCTGAATACCAGTGGTAAATCCTGTCCTATTCGGCCCGGCAGGCGTCAGCCTGCCGGTTTTTTTGTATTCCTCACTAATTTTTCTGCGTTTTTGTCTTGCAATGCGTTAAGAGCATGTTATGATGAAGACCTATGAATAAGACTCAGCTCGTTGACTGCATTCAGGCCAAACTCGGTGAAGGCGCAACCAAGAAGTGCGCAGAGACGGCTCTTAACGCCGTGCTCGGTGCTATCAAGGAAGCGGTGGCTGCCGATAAGGTTCAGCTGGTAGGCTTTGGTACCTTTGAGATGAAGACGCGTGCTGCCCGCACGGGTCGTAACCCTCAGACCGGTGCTGCCATGAAGATTGCAGCCTCCCAGACTCTCTCTTTCAAGCCCTCCTCTGTATTCAAGTCTGCGGTTCCCGCTAAGAAGACTTGCAAGAAGGGTGGCTGCAAGAAGAAGTAAACTGCGTTCCTGATCAGAGCTTTTTGCAATCCCGTTGCCCGGAGTCCGACGCCCCGGGTTACGGGATTTTTGTTGGGGCGTTTGAGTCGATGTTATGGAATTCATTCCAACCGGGACTTTATGATTTACATCGCGTATGCATTATGATATAAATGCCCTGTTATGGACTTAGAGCAACGCGAAATAAGTGCAGGAACCATTTCCCCGTACTTCGAGCAGTATTTCGGTCACAAGCCTACGGTTGTAGCAGCCTCTCCCGGCCGCGTGAACCTCATCGGTGAACACACCGACTATAACAATGGCTTTGTGCTGCCGATGGCCCTCAACAATATCAACGTTATTGCAGTAGCCCCGTCTCCGACCGGCAAACACCGCTGGATCGGTGCTCTGGGGGAGGCGATGATTGAGATTGACCCGGCAGATGTGACCAAGCCTGGTGATCCTTTCTGGAGCAACTACGTGCGTGGTGTTATCTGCATGCTGGAGCGCCGCGGCATCAAGGTGCCAGCCGTGGATATGCTGATTGATTCCAACGTGCCCCGCGGTGGTGGGCTTTCCTCCAGCGCTGCGTTTGAGGTATCAGCCTGCACGGCCCTGGCCGCCCTCTGCGGGGCAGAGGTTACCCCCACGGAACGCGCTCTTATCGGCCAGGCCACCGAGCATGAATTCGTGAACGTTCCCTGCGGTATCATGGACCAGTTCATCTCGGCCAACGGCCGGAAGGACCATGCCCTCATGCTCGACTGCAAGGATCTTTCCTACAAGCTCATCCCGATGACTGACCCCGCCGTGAGCGTGCTGGTTATTGATTCAGCTGTGAAGCATTCCCTGGCCGATGGTGGCTATGCTGCCCGCCGCAAGAATTGCGAGGACGCCTGCGCCATTCTGGGCGTGCCCTCACTGCGCGAAGCTACGCTGGAGATGCTGGAAGAGAAGAAAGCCGGACTGGGAGATCTCTGCTACCGCCGTGCCCGCCACGTCATCGGCGAAAACCTGCGCGTAGCCGCTTTTGCTGAAGCTGTGGGTAAGGGCGACTGGGACGCCGCCGGTGTAGCCATGCGCGCTTCTCATGCCTCCCTCAAGGATGATTTTGAAGTATCCTGCGCAGAGGTGGATACCCTCGTTTCCCTGGCAGATACCATTCCCTCTGCGGCAGCCGTTTATGGCGCCCGCATGACGGGCGGTGGTTTCGGCGGCTGCATTGTGGCTCTCGTGAAGAGCGAGGCTGTGCAGCAAGTGGCTGAGGAAATGATTGAGGCCTACCGCAATGCCCTGGGCATTGAGACGGATTACCTCATCACCCGCCCGGGTGAAGGTGCCCGCGTGCTTTATCAAGCTTAATGAACGGAATAACTTATGAAACAAATGCTGACAATGCTGAGCGCTCTGGCGCTCATGAGCGGCACAGCCATGGCCCAGGAGGCCACCGCTGCAGCCGCAGCGGCGCCGGATGCTCTTCCCCTCTGGGAGATGATTGTATTCTGCGTGGTTGTAGTAGGTGTTATCGCCATGGGTATCTGGAAATCCAGCGACTCCGGCGAAAGCGCTGAAGAAAAAAAAGAGAAGGGCGCAGCCGATTACTTTCTGGCTGGTCGTGGCCTGAGCTGGTGGCTCGTGGGCTTCTCCCTGCTGGCTGCCAACATCTCTACCGAGCAGTTCGTGGGTATGAGCGGCCAGTCCGCCGACTGGCTGGGCCTTGCCATTGCCGGTTATGAATGGCTCGCCGCCATCGTGCTGGTGATTGTGGCCTTTACTTTCCTTCCCATGCTGCTCAAGCGCGGTGTGTTCACCATTCCCCAGTTCCTGGAGGAACGTTACAATGGTGTAGCTCGCGTCATCATGGCTCTGGTGAACCTGCTCATCCTGGTGGGTGTACCCACTGCCGCCGTGATTTACGCCGGTGCCAGCGTGGTGTCCGTATACTTTGACCTTTCGGTGACCACCGGCTGCCTCATCATTGCTGGTGCAGCCACGGTGTATGTGTATGTGGGTGGTCTGAAGGCCTGTGCCTGGACCGACCTCATCTGGGGTGCTGCCCTCATCGTGGGCGGTGGTGTGGTGGCCTACTTCGCCATCATGGCCCTGGGTGCATATACTGAAGTGCCGCAGAATATTCTGGATACGGCTGTGACCACCGCCAACACCAGCGCTGAAGCCATGGCTTCCACCGGTTCTCAGTTCTGCGATGGTTTGACCCGCATGATGAATCTGAACGCCGGTGACGTGGAAGGCGCCACCAACGGCATCGGTGGCAAGCTGCACATGATGCGCGAGACTTCCGACCCCGTCATGCCCTGGACCGTGTACCTGCTGGGGCTCTGGATTCCCAACTTCTTCTACTGGGGCCTCAACCAGTACATCATGCAGCGTACCCTGGCTTCCAAGAGCCTCGAAGAAGGCCAGCTGGGTATCGTGTTTGCCGCTTTCCTGAAGCTTCTCATCCCCTTCGTGGTAATTATCCCCGGTATCCTGGCCTACAACCTGTTCCGCGATGACCTGGCCGCCAAGGCCGACTCCAACACCGCCGCCATTGTGCAGGTTGCTGAGCAGTCCGGCAAGAAGGTGATTTACGACATCGCCGCCAGCCGCCTGGTGCGCGAGGACGCTGCCGCTTCCTCCGTGGAATACCTCAAGAAGAACCTTGCCGCCGTGGGTGCTGCTGATCAGGTGCCCGCTCTGGAGGCCAAGGCTGCAGAGCTTGCTGCCATTCCTGCCAAGGATATAGCAGGCCGCGCCGCCAAAGCCGGCGAGATTCTGGATATCGACAAGGCTGCCACGGCTGCCGCCCGCTCCAATGCGACCGAATACACCGTGACCACCACACTGGCCGCCTACCAGTATGACTACGCTTTTGCCACCCTGCTGCGCAAGCTGCTTCCCGGCACCGGCTGGGCCTGGTTCGTGCTGGCCGCGCTGTTCGGCGCTGTGGTGAGCTCCCTGGCCTCCATGCTGAACTCCGCTTCCACGCTCTTCACCATGGACCTCTACAACAAGGGCAAGGAAGTGATGACCGGCAAGCCTGCCTCCGGCACCCAGCTGGTGGCTGTGGGCAAGGTGGGCGTGCTCGTTTGCGCCGTGATTGCTACTGTGGTGGCTCCCTTCCTGGATAACCCCGCTTTCGGTGGTATCTTCACCTTCATCCAGGAGTTCCAGGGCTTCCTGAGCCCGGGTGTGCTGGCCGTGTTCCTGTTCGGTTTCTTCGTGCCCAAGTGCCCCCGTGTGTTCGGTTGGCTGGGTATTGTCATCGGTGCTGTGGCCTACGCTTCCTTCAAGTGGGTGGCATTCCTCGGCTGCACGGGTGATTCCTTCCTCAACCGCATGGGCTACTCCCTCATCGTGGTGTGCGTGGTGGGTCTCATCCTCACCATCGTGAACCACCTCAAGGGTGGCGAGGCTGTGGTGCTGGAGGACAAGGGCATCATCGAGATGAAGACTTCCGGCCGCGCCAAGGCTTTCGGCTGGGCTGTGATTGCCGCTACTGTGGCTCTCTACATCCTTTTCTGGTAAGATTATACCGGAACAGAAGTTTCAAAAATGGGCTTCCGAATGGGAGCCCATTTTTTTACCATAGTGAAGGATAGAAGTTCTGCGCTCCAGTAGCGTTAATCTTTCCTGCCGCGCGGGTGAAAACTCTGGTGCAGGGAGACCAGACGCTTCTGGTCTACATGGGTATACACCTGGGTGGTGGAAAGGCTGGCATGGCCCAGCATATCCTGAATCACGCGCAAATCAGCCCCGTTTTCCAGGAGGTGGGTTGCAAAGGAATGGCGCATAATGTGCGGGTACACATTTTCCGGCAGACCGGCGGCGCGGGCGCGTTCCTTGATAATCTGGCGGATGCGGTCTCGGGTGAGTTTTTCGCCGCGGTTGGAAAGAAAGAGCGTTTCGCCGGCGCGGCGGCCATTGCGCAGCAGTTTGGGCCGGGCGTGCTCCAGATAGCTGCGCAGGGCCTTGGCTGCAACGCCGCCGAGCGGGACATAGCGGGTTTTGCTGCCCTTGCCGGTGATGCGCAGGAAATTCTCCTCCCAGTCTACCTGGTCTGCGCGCAGATTTACCAGTTCAGACACGCGCAGACCGCTGCCGTAGAGCATTTCGAGCATAGCGCGGTCGCGTGCGCCGAATGGCAGGTCTGCCGGGTCAATGCTCTGCAGCAACGTGTTAACTTCATCTGCCCGCAGCGTTTCGGGCAGGTGGTTACCGCCGCGGCCGCATTCCAGCAGCGCTGCCGGGTTGGTGGGAAGTACTTTCTCATGCGCCAGATAGCGGAAAAATTGCCGGAGATGCACCATGGCTACCCGGCAGGAGGAAGGCGCAAGTCTGCATTCCGCACGCAGCCAGCGGTGGTACCCGGCCAGCGTGGGTTCCGTTACGTTCTCCGGCTTGTGGTTGTGTTCGGCGCACCAATCGGCGAAGCGTTCCAGGGTGCGCTGGACAGAAAGTCTGTAATTGGTGCTCAAGCCGCGTTCTGCTGCCAGATACAGCAGGAAGCTGTTCACCAGGCTGGGGAACGCTCGGCTCATGGAATGGTGTTATTCGCCGACGCTTCCTGCGGGCTCAGGGAGCTCTGCAGTCGGGGTAGGCAGGCCGCCATCATCACCGGCAGCAGCGGGTGTCTGCTGCAGTTCCCTGCGGCGGGCGTTGAATTCATCCGTCTTGGAGGATTTCTTGCTTACTACCAGCACGGTGCGCCCGGTGTCGTTAGTCATGAGCTTCTGGTCACCATTCATGGGGGGCAGGTCGCTCCAGTCGTCTACCAGCGGCAGCCCTGCCGTGCTGGGCAGCAACCCTTCCCCTGCCATGGGGGAGGTGGCTACCAGCTTCACCGGATTCACGAAGTCTGTCTCGCGCAGGAATCCTTTGCCGCCGCCCTCCAGCTCCACAAAGTAGTAGAGCCCCTCGCAGGAGATGATGGTGGCGCTGGCGGCTTCCACCATGCGGCCTTTGGCGCCCTCGTAGTAATCGGGGTTGCGGTTGAAGAGGTAGGCCTTACCCTGCTGGATTTCAAGTGTCTCGCCATCCTTGTATGCGCCTTCTTTCACATATTTGGCACGGGCTTCGGCGCGAACGGCATCCATACCGGGAGGGTCCAGGGATGAGGGCTCTTCCAGATAAATCGGGGTGTATTCACCCGGCGTGCTGAGACGCTCCACAATGCTGCAGGAACTGAGCATTGCAATACTAAGCAAGGAAATGGGAGCCAGGGGCTTCATGCGCGTTATTCTAACACCCTTGAGAGGAATTTGCAAGCCTTACATCACGCGCCCATGAGAGCTTCCCGGTTCACGAAGAATACCGCCCCCATTACGCAGAAAAATGCCCAGAGATAATCCCATTTCCATTGTTCGCCCATGTAGAAAATCATGAATGGAACAAAAATGCTCAGGGTGAGAGCTTCCTGCATAATCTTAAGCTGGGCCAGGGAAAGGCCGTAGGCTCGTCCCAGGTGGTTGGCTGGTACCATGAAGCAGTATTCGAACAGCGCCAGCCCCCAGCTCATCAGGATGAGCTGCCACATGGGCGTGGCTGATGCTTCGCCCGGTTTGCGCAGAAAACCGTACCAGGCAAAGGTCATCACGACATTGCTCATAAACAACAGGCAAATGGATAAGGCAAGCTTGTACATGGCGGGGCATTAAAATAGACCTGACTCTCCTTGTTGTCAAGCCTTAGTCTCGATTTGTCCCGCCCTGGTGCACGCGCGCGAGTGCGTGGGGACACTCTTTATTCTTGCAGCTGGTGCTGTATCCGTGTAGAATCATGGGCGTATGATGAAGAAATCCATGCTCGCCTTGTCTGCCTGCTTACCCGTAGTGGGAAATGATATGCCGCCTGCCATTCCGGATACCCCTGTTGAGTATACCGAAATCAGCTATGAAGAGGGCTACGCGCAGGAAAATGCTCATTCTGCTCCGGTGGCGATGCCGGCAGCTCCTGCTCCGGTGGCGGTTTCTTCCTCTGAACGCTGTGGCTTTGTGAACCTGAATGTCTTCAGCAGCGATTACACGGTGCGTGGCATGGGGGTGCGCGATTCCCTCAGCAAAATGGGGTATTCCTCTCTCAGCGCTTCCTGCACGCTCCCCAACCGCAATCTGTTGGGCCGCGGGTTGCAGCAGCGCATCAGCGGAGAATATGGTATCATCTGGGATTCCTCCAGCGAACTGGCAAATCCGCACACAACGAGACTGAGTTACTGCATCGGAAAGGAGATTTTTCCGAACCTGCTGGCTGAAGTGGGGTACACTCTGCGCCATGGTGGCCTGGAGGGGTATGTAGCCCGCCATTCTGATGGTGCCGGCCACCACGCCACGCAGGAGCTTACCGCCAGCCTTACCTACAACGATTTTCAGAAAGGCTTCTTCGGCAAGGCGGAGATGGGCTTTGCCTTCTACGGTCTCACCGGCACGTATTTTGATTTCGAAGCCGGTTACCGCTTTACTGATGTGATGACTCGTGGGAATCTGGGAGCCGACCTCGAACTTTCTGCCGGTGTGGCGCCCTCTGTCGGCTACTGGGGAAGTGGGGTGAATGGTGTGGATGCCTGGCGCATCAAGGCTGCTCTGCTGCCGTATTCCTACACCGGCTCCGTTGGCCGCGATTCCCGCTTCTTCATCAAACCCTGGGTGCAGGTTTCCTGGGCCGGGGATAATTCCACCCGCATGGAGCACGATTTCGGCGGTGCTGATATCGTGGATGACTTCCTCATTACTGTAGGTATTGACTGCGGATTCAATTTCTGATGCAAAAAAGGCTTGCATCCTGCAGGCGCCTCGTGTAGAATGCCTGCGCAATCCGCCGGATTAGCTCAGTGGTAGAGCACCCGATTTGTAATCGGACGGTCGTCAGTTCGACCCTGACATCCGGCTGACCAGAAAGACCTGCTTCCTGCTATAGGGAAGCGGGTTTTTTATTTGACAAGTCATTCCCCCGCAATATATAATCGGCAGACGATGGAATTACACTCATGCAGGCCCAGGAGATGTTTAATGGTCATACTGCTCGGCATCATGATGGCTGGTTCAGCATATGCCGAGGAGGAACAGGAGGCTGAGCTGCCGGTGAAAGCAGGGGTGAAGACCGTGAAGTCTCTTTTGAATCATCGTCGGCAAGATGTGCGCGAGGAGGAGGAACGTAAACTTAATGAGCAGAAAGAGGAAGCAGCGAAGGAGACCCGCGAACGCACGGCTACGCCGCAAGACCAGATTAAGTTTGTGGAACAACTCCTGAAAATCCGCATTGGTGAGGCAGAGAATTTACCCGCCGGCACTCCGGTCGGCGAGGCTCTTGCTGTAGTGGAATCTTATGCCAGCCGGGCGGGTGCTCCCCTTGATGTGGAATGGGTGGAATCTGCCGATGGTGAGATAAACCTGCAGTGTGATGTGAATTTGTATGGTTGCACGGTGCCGGAGGCGCTGGCTCAGATATGCCAGGCTACGAATTGCTATTATATGGTGCGGAGGTTGCACATCGGGTTGATGTATCTGGGTAAGGGGATGCTTAAGGAGAAAATCGCATGCCCGAGTGCCGTTTTTTACGAGTGTTTTCGCAGCCGCCGGGCCTATTATACCGAGGAATATAAAAAGATTCCGGCACGCTCGAATCGCGGTAAGGAGCAGGGCATCCTCATGGACGAAGTGCAGGGGCTGATAAGGGCCAGGGGCAGTATAGGAAAGATAGCGGGGGTTTATGACGCGGATAAGGGTATACTGCTGCTTGAGGCATCGCCGTATACGATGTTCAAGTGTAAGACGGTGATTAATGATGCCTACCACCGCTGGTTAAAGTCCTCCAAATCCAGAAGCGCCGGGGCGCAGGATGTGGGCTCGCGCCGCTATAAGTTGGAACGCAAATTGAACGAACTTTCCGTAGTGCCTATTGAGTTTGTGAAACACACGTCCCTGCAGGATGTGGTCCGGTACCTGAATGTCCTGGCCCGGCATGGTAAACATCATCTGAACGTCACGTTCCGCGTCCTGAAAGAGCACGAAGATACAACTCTGGGCGAGAAGCTCATGATTCCGGACGTCTCTCTCCTGGAGGCTGTGTTCTGCGTAACCGAGGCTTACCACGGTTCCTACACCGTGCAGGGCTCCAGGATGTGCATCGCTCCGAATGTGCTGGAAAAGCGCACCTACACCCCTACGACTGTCCTGCTGGATTACGTCCATTACGTGGAAACGGGCAAAAAAGGCCGGGCTCAGACCAATACCGAGCCGTCCTCTACTGCGGTGAAAAAGGCTTTGAATAACTGCGGCGCATGCATCCCCGCCAACGGCTCATCTATACTGACATCTGACAACATCCTCAAAATAACCTCCACCCCGCGAACCTTTTTTATCATGGACCGCCTGCTGCGGCTTGTTCGCATGGTTGAAAACCCATGAGAGCCGCCAATTAACCATTTTCCCCGCAATTTTAGTGCCGATGCTGAGATTAACAATGTTATGTGGCGTTGAAAATGCACTTTGAAATTGACTTCCGGCACATCCGGGTGCATCATACAGAGTATGAGTAATCCCGAATTCCTGGCCGCACGCGATATTAACAGCCGCGCAGAACAACACGCCTCATTCAGCATACCTGTCAGCACCGGAAACCCCGTACTGGATGCCAACCTGTATGACCTCTCACGGCGTTTCTGTGGGGAACATGCCCCCGATACGGTGCTGCAGATGCTTTCTACGGTCATGAATGCTGCTTCCTGTGCTCTTGGCGAGCATGATCTGGAAATCATGAACCGTGCCATGGAGGAAATGTTCCGGGCGGATAAAATGTTCCTGCCTTATGAGAACCGCCGCAAGATTGCTTGTTTTGGCTCGGCTCGTATCAAGGAAACAGACCCCAGCTACATTCAGGCCCGCGCCTTTGCCGATTTGGTTTCCAGCCAGGGCTACATGGTTATTACCGGTGGCGGCCCCGGCCTTATGCAGGCCTGCAACGAGGGCGCAACCGAGGAAAATTCCTTCGGCCTCAATATCACGCTCCCCTACGAGCAGCATCCCAACCCCATCATGGCCGGAAGCGAGAAGATGATGAATTTCTACTATTTCTTCACCCGCAAGCTCAACTTCCTCAAGCAGAGCGATGCCCTGGTTGCTTTCCCCGGTGGTTTCGGTACCATGGATGAGATTTTTGAGGCCATCACCCTCATCCAGACCGGCAAGTGCACCATTTTCCCTGTGGTGCTCATGGACCCGCCCGGTGAATCCTACTGGCACCGCTGGATTCACTTCATCGAGAAAGAACTTCTGGAGGCCGGGCTTATCTCGCCTGAGGATATGAAGCTCCTCTACGTCTCCAAGGACGCCGAAGATGCCTACCACCACATTGCGACCTTCTACAGCCGCTATCACTCCTATTACTTCGAGGGCGATTCCCTCTCCATTCGTCTTGCGCACCCCATGGCTCAGGCATCCCTCCCTTGGCTCGTAGAGGATTTTGCGGATATCATGCCACTCAAAGACCTCCGGCAGCTTGATGCCGACCCCACTGACCCGGATGCCCGCCTCGGCTTCCTCTCCCGCCTCAAATTCACCTTCAAGCGCGGCAATTACGCCCGCCTCCGCGAACTCATCGACGCGGTTAACGACCTGGACTGAGGGGAAGTGAATAGTGAATAATGAAGAGTGAATAGTGTTTAAAATTTGCTGCGCTTCGCACAGGAGAATTTGAAAAGCCCATGAGGACGTCTCCTCATGGGCTTGCTTAATTTTATATACCAAGGTCACATTAGTGACGACGGCGGCGTGCTGCCAGACCGCACAGAGCCAGCAGACTCAGCGTAGCTGTGGTCGGCTCGGGAACAGCTGCTGCTGATACCTCCGCAAGGATGGATGTAGTCCATTCACTTGAACGATCATTAAATAAGTATAAGCTATCGATAGCATCTATAGCATCTGCTGATATTGTAAACGTCTTATCCGTACCGGTGCCACACAAACCATCGAGAGAGGTTTGGTAGATTGTGTCTGTGCCAAGCTGCTGAATTGTTATAACAGAGCCAGTAGATGTCCCTTCAAACACTACGGTATATTTCTCTCCGTATATGAGGGAGAATGCCTGGCTTGGTTCAGTAGTGGAGGTCGCATTGTCGGTAGAAAGGGAACCTGAATTACCAGAATACGCGCTAGTTGCAGAATTCCATGTACCCACGAAAGCTTCATTTGCACCGTCCCATGCCATCCCGTAGCATTGAGCAGAAGGCCCTAAGTAGTAAGAAAATATAGAGGTGAAACTATCTGTACCCAATTTCGATGTATCCACCACCATAGCAACCACAGATGCTCTGCTATTTCGGAACTTGAGAGCAGATTCGCTGGAAAGCGTGAGTGTAATTGCCTTGGTGGTTGCGTTAGTACTCCATGTTGCGCTATCAGCATGCGTATCTTCTGTTAGCTTACCCTGGGTGAGAGTGGAAGTTGCGCCATTAAAATCATCATAGCCCGCAAGCAGATACTCTTTTCCTGTACTGATAGTGGGAGTAGAGGTGCCGCCGAATGCAACGCTCCCAGCCAGTGTCATTAAGGCAATAAGTGTTTTCTTCATATTGTTTATATGTGTTTGTTAGTGTTGAGCTTGTGTGCTGAGCAGGTGCTTATTCCTCGTACGCTGGAAGTGGACATCCCACATAGTCACGCGCACAGTATATCGCATTGCAGATGCAAGGATTTCGGGTATGCGATATTTTAGCAGGGAGAATGGTATGCCGGATGGGGCTCCTTGTCATAAAAGAGTAATAGTATCTCTATTGAAAATTTCGCTTGTATTGATTGGGAAAATGGCATTGTTAAGGCTGTTTTATTAAGTGGATTTGATTGTCTGTATATGAATATTAAAAATCGATTGCCTAAATGCGAGTAATTTATTAAGATCGTATCGTTGTTATGTGTTTTCGATTTTGTGCTCAAAAACGAATCCAGAATTTGTAACATGTGACCTCCATAATGGAAAAAATATGAAAGGTTTACACAATATATCCTGTACATCGCATCTGCAATGCGATAGGCAGCATGCAGATGCGCGCGGGTGAGGGGATGCAGCGTGAGGAGATTCAGGAATTATTTTCCGTTCACTTCAATGATGTTCACCTCTGGCGGGCAGAAGAAGCGCATGCCGAAGATTGCACCCACCCCGCGGGTGACAAAGACGCGGCGGTTGCCTTCGAAGGGGAAGAGTCCGGCGGGCATGGAGGAGCGGAAGCAGAGTAGTTCGCCGGTGAAGGGGTTGCCTGCCTGTCCACCATGCGTGTGGCCGGAGAGCATGAGGTCCCAGGCGTACCCGCGGAGCAGCCAGCGGCTCTCAGGGTCGTGCGAGAGGAGGAGAACCGGGGGGTGTTCCAGCCCGGCGGCGCTCATGCAGGAGGCCGGGGCTTCATCTCCCTCATTCCAGTCTCCCAGCCCTACAATGCGGAGGGTGGAGCCGGCCGGGGTGCGCCAGTCGGTGGCCTGGTTGCGGAGCAGGGGAATGCCGGCAGCGGCGTATACGCGTTCAACCTGCTCGAGCTTCTCATAGTCCTGGTTGCCGAGAATGGCATAGGTGGGCGCGATGCTGCGGAGGCGTTTGAGCGCATTGATGGCCCAGCGGGTGCGCATGAAACGCTCGCTGACCATGACAAAGTCGCCGCCGAAGATGATGAGGTCTGGCCTGGCCGCAGCGATGTGGTCGATGACCTGGTCTGCGAGTTTGCGGTTGTTGTGCAGGTCTGCAAAGAAGGCGATTTTGAGCGGCCCGGCGCCGGGGAGGGCGGCGGCGGGGAGCTGCAGGTGGTTGCACTGCAGCTGCTGCGCGCCCCAGTTGCCGAAGAGTTTCACCCCGATGCCGCAAAACAGGAGGACGAGCCCGGCCAGGATGAGCCAGAAGCGGGTTTTCTTTTTTCCGGACATAGGGGTGAAATGGGTTATTCTGCGTTGAAGATGCTCAGGGCAGGGTCGAGGAAGCGGCCATCCTTGCGGATGAGGGTGTCATCGAACCAGATTTCGCCGCCGCCGTATTCGGGGCGCTGGATGCAGACGAGGTCCCAATGCACGGCGGAGTTGTTGCCGTTGGGGGCTTCTTCGTATGCCTGGCCGGGGGTGAGGTGGAAGGAACCGGCGATTTTCTCATCGAAGAGGATATCACGCATGGGGCGCAGGATATGCGGGTTGAGGCCCAGGGCAAATTCGCCGATGTAGCGCGCGCCTTCGTCGGTGTCGAGAATCTTGTTGAGGGCGGCTTCGTTGCCGTTGCAGTGGGCTTCTACAATCTTGCCGTTTTCGAAGCGGAAGCGCACGCCATCGAAGGGAATGCCGTGGTAGATGCTGGGGGCGTTGTAGGCAATGGTGCCGTTGATGCTGTCTTTGACTGGTGCGGTGTAGACCTCACCATCGGGGATGTTGCAATCGCCGCAGCAGGGGATGGCTGAAATGCCTTTGATGGAGAAGCTCAGGTCAGTGCCGGGGCCGGTGATGCGGACGCGGTCGGTCTGTTCCATGAGTTTTTTGAGGTGTTCCATGCCGGCGCGCATGGCGGCGTAGTCTGCCAGGCAGCAGCGGAAGTAGAAATCCTCGAAATCCTCGGTGCTCATGCCGGCGGCTTGTGCCATGCTGGGGGTGGGCCATGCCAGCACAGTCCACTTGCGGCGGTTGCAGGTTACATCGCTGGCGGGTTTCAGGTGGCGGCTTACTATCTGCATGCGGTCGCCTGGCACATCGGCGCTTTCGAAGGTGTTGGCATCGGCATAGAAGCAGATGTGCACCTGCATGTCTTCGGCGCGCTGCAGACGGTAGCGGCCTACGAGTTCGTATTGTTCTTCAGTAGCTCCCACGGCCAGTTCCTTGGAGATGGTGGCGTGGGAGATATCTACATGCGGCACGCCTCCGGCGCGGCGCACGGCGCGGATGAGCTCCACGACCATGGCATCGGGGATATCCTGCATGCGCAGGTTCACGTGCTCACCGGGTTGCACGCGCACGGCGTAGTTGACGACTTGCTCGGCCAGCTGTGTATATCGAGGATCTTTCATGGGAAGTGATTAGGGATTAATGATTAGTGATTAATGGAAGGTGGAGGGCGGTGGCGGATAATCGGGGGCTGATGTGGGGATTGGAACAAGCTAAGGATTTATTAGTAATTAATCACTAATCATTTTTTTAATCTCTTTTGGACGGTCAGGGATGAGGCGGTCATGATGGCGGCTATTTGGCGCGCTTCGTCCAGTAGTGAAGACAGTTTGGCTTCTGGTAGGATTTCTCCCTCAATGAGGTATTCTATCCACAGGATGGACTCATCGGCTTCTTCCTGGCAGATTTTGATTTTGTTGTAGAAATCAGCTTCACTTTTGGCGAGGCATGCGGCGCGATAGTTGGCGGCAACGGAAGTAGCGCTGCGGAGCAGTTGTTTTCCTAGTACTTTGGCTACGGTCGTATTGGGAAGTTGTTTCCACATGCGGATGACGCGCAATCCAAAATCTTTGGTGCGCTGCCGCAAATCCGCGTGTTTTCTCTCATCTGCCATTGCTGCATCCATAATTAATCACTAATCATTAGTCATTAATCATTGTACGGATTCAGAATTTTTAATTCTGAATCCGTAAAGATTCCATCTTTGCGGATGAGTTCGTCATCGAACCAGATTTCGCCGCCGCCGTAGTCGGTGCGCTGGATGCAGACCATGTCCCAATGCACCTGGGAGCGGTTGCCGTTGTCGCAGTTTTCGTATGCCTGGCCGGGGGTGAAGTGGAAGGAGCCGCCAATCTTCTCATCGAAGAGGATATCGCGCATGGGCTGCAGGATGTAGGGGTTCACGCCGAGGGCAAATTCACCGATGTAGCGGGCGCCGTCATCGGTGTCGAGAATTTTGTTGAGGGCTTCTTCGTTGCCGTTGCAGTGGGCTTCGACAATCTTGCCATCCTTGAAGGTGAGGCGGATGCCATCGAAGGGAATGCCTTGGAAGAGGGTGGGGGCTGTGTAGTGGATGGTGCCGTTCACGCTGTCCTTGATGGGGGCGGTGAATACCTCGCCGTCCGGGATGTTCATTTCGCCGGCGCATGGAATGGCGGGCATGCCCTTGATGGAGAAGGTGAGGTCGGTGCCGGGCCCGGTGATGCGCACGCGGTCGGTGCGCATCATGCGTGCGGCGAGCTTGTCCATGGCGACGCGGAGCTGCTGGTAATCCGCCAGGCAGCAGCGGAAGTAGAAGTCCTCGAAGGCTTCGGTGCTCATGCCGGCACCCTGTGCCATGCTGGGGGTGGGCCAGCGCAGCACGCACCACTTGGTCTTGCAGACGCGGTGGTTGTGCACCGGGCGCATGTGTTTCTGGGCGAGTGCCATTTTTTCGGCGGGCACGCTGGAGTTTTCAAAGCTGTTCTGTCCGCCGCGAATGGCGATATAGGCATCCATGCCCTGCATTTCTGCCAGTTCAAAACCGGCAATGGAGGCATATTGCTCATCGGTGGCGCCGGCGAACATTTCGCGGGTCACGCGGCTGTGGCGCAGGTTGATGTGAGGGTGGCCGCCGGCTTCGCGCACGGCGCGGATGAGTTCGATGGCGATTTCATCGGGTGCATCGATGATTTCGAGCAGGACGTGTTCGCCGGGCTGCACGCGGCAGGAGTGGCGGATGAGGTTCTGAGCCAGCTGGGTGGTGCGGGAATCGGTCATGATGAGTGAATAGGGAATTAGTGAATAAGGGAAATTAGTTCCGGAGTTCGTTGATGGCGTTGCGGAGATCCTGGCGGGTGATTTCCCTGCTGAGGATGGGGGCGCCCAGTTGCTTGAGGAGCACGAAGCGGATACTGCCATTCTGGAATTTCTTATCGCTGGCGGTAAGTGCCAGCGCGCGTTCAATATTGACCCCCTCCGGCAGGGTGAGAGGCAGCTCCAGTGCTTGCAGGGTCTCGAGCAGGTCCCGCTCTTCTGCTGCGGGTAGTCCGGCATACTGGCGGGAGAGATAGAGAGCGGCGCGCAGACCAAGGCTTACGGCTTCGCCATGCAGCAGTTCGCCATAGGGCAGGGCTGCCTCAATGCCGTGGCCAATGGTGTGCCCCAGATTCAGGAATGCGCGGATTCCCAGGGTCTCTTTTTCGTCTTCCTCCACGATGCGGGCTTTGATGGCTATGTTGGCGGCGATGATGTCCGGCAGTTTGTCGATGGTGGAGAGTGTGAATCCCAGTTCAATTTCATCTGCCAGTTCTCGCAGGGTGTGGAGCATGCCGGGCTTGCGGATGGCAGCATGCTTGACCATTTCTGCCATGCCTTCGCGGATGAGCCGGGGGGAGAGTGTGGTGAGGGTGGTGGGGTCTATGAGTACGAGGCGCGGCTGGTGGAATGCGCCGATGAGGTTCTTGCCGGCAGCTATGTCTACAGCGGTTTTGCCGCCAACGGAGCTGTCTACCTGCGCCATGACGCTGGTGGGTATCTGCACAAAGGGGATGCCCCGGTAATAGATGCTGGCAATGAAGCCCGCCATATCACCCACGACACCGCCACCCAGCGCTACGATGAAGCTGGTGCGGTCGTGCCCGGCCTGTACCATTTCGTTGACGATTTCCTCAATGGTGCAGAGGTTTTTCCGGGCCTCGCCGGCGGTGAAGCTGTGTACTGAGGTGGTGTAGCCAGAATCCTCCAGACTCCGGCGTACTCGTTCGGCGTAGAGAGGGCCTACGTTGGTGTCTGTGATGATGGCCGCCTTGCCCTCCAGCCGCACGCTGTTGCACAGGTAGCCGATGGATTCGAGTGCGCCGTTGGAGACGTGCACATCATAGGACTTGGAACCAAGGGACAGGGAGACATTCGCCATGGGTGCATTATATAGCACTACGCCCCGGATGCAAGGAGATAACGCGTCACGATTGAGTGTATGCTGGCAAGGGATACGAAAAATCCCCCCCCTGCTTGCCAAGGCATGCAGGGGGGGGCGTTGAATGAGATTACGGGCTGTTGCTTTTAGCCGAGAACCAGCAGGGGCATGGTGCCCAGGTAGAGCAGGGCCAGTACGCAGATGGACAGCACAATGCCGGTGCACAGCGGTACCTGCAGCGGTTTTTCACCAGCCTGGGGCTTCTCCCAGTACATGGCGCGGATGACCTTGAAGTAGTAGTAGAAGCCGGAGGCGGCGGTGATGACCATGATGGGCAGCAGCCATGCCAGGGTGCTCCAGCTTTCCATGACCTTGATGATAGTCACGAAAGAGTACATCTTTACCAGGAAGCCTAAGGTGAGCGGTACGCCGGCGAGGGAGGCAAAGCACACCGTGATGAGGAATGCGGTGCGGGGGTTGCTCTTGCCCAGACCACGGAAAGCGGCAATTTCCTCGCTGCCGCGCTGGGTGCGCACCATGGCCACGGCAAAGAAGGCTGCGATGGTGGCCAGTGCGTAGGCCAGCAGGTACTGGCTTACCATGTAGACTACCGGGCTGTTCAGGTTCACGAAGAAGATCATGATGAAGCCGGCCTGGCCGATGGAGGAGTATCCGAGAAGGCGCTTGATGTTGTTCTGGCGGATGGCTCCCAGGTTACCGATGAGCAGGGTAGCGGCTGCTACCAGCGCGAAGCACCAGATGATGAGCTTGCCAATCAGGCTGCCCGGTACGGCAAAGGGAGCAAAGGGGAGTGCCAGTGTGCAGAGTACTACGAAACCGGCGGTCTTGGAGGCTACTGCCAGGAAGGTGGTGGTGGGCGTGGGGGCTCCCTGGTAAACGTCGGGAATCCACACGTGCATGGGCGCAGCGCCAATCTTGAAGAAAGCTCCGGTGAAGAGTAGTGCGGTGGCCATGAGGAAACCAACGGCCAGCGCCGGGGAACCTGCTACGCCGCCCTTGATGGCGGAGATGACTACATCTGCTCCGACATTGAAAGTGCCGACCATGCCGAAGTACCAGGCGATACCATAGACCAGTATGCCGGTGCTCATGGCGCCCAGTACGAGGTACTTGATGCCGGCTTCGATGGAGCCCTGGTTGCGGCGGAAATAGCCGGCCAGTACGTAGGAGGTGAGGGTGATGACTTCAAGGCTCACGAAAAGCATGACCAGATCGCGTGCCTGGGTGAGGCACAGAATGCCAGCACAGGCTACCAGCGGCAGGGCATAGAATTCACCTGTGCCTTCTTCGTTGCCGACTCCGGCAATGGATTCGCAGCTGATTCTGGTGTAGTCAAATGCCAGCAGCAGGGTGAGACCGGTGGCAATGGTGGCAATGAACCCGAAGATATCGGTGTGCTCCCCGCTGAACAGGAAGTAGGAGGCGATGAAGCAGCCCATGGCGCCGATGAAGGCATAGGCTCGTTTGGGTACTTTCGGCAGCAGGGCATCTGCCAGTATGAGCAGGGCTGCCAGACCCACCAAGGCAAAGGCCGGTGCGAACTGACACCATGTGTAGGTTGATACGATGTTCATATGTTGCTCAGTGTTGGAGGGTCTGTATTAAAGGCAGGTGGGGGGTACGATGCCGAAGAGTACGATGAAGGCTGCCAGGAAGCAGGCGGCTACGATGTCGAGCACGGTGAGCCTGGTGGCGCGCTCAGAGGCGGCTCCTACCGGGCCCTCGAAGATGCGGCAGAAGGCGCGCAGCATGTAGATGGCGCTGATGACCAGCCCCCACAGCGCACCGATGGTGGCCAGCTGCACCGGACCAAGCCCGCCGAAGAAGTTGGCTACGCTGGCCAGCCAGCAGTCACAGTTGACGGCGGCTGGCTGCCAGCCGGCAAAGCAGGAAACGAAGATGCTGAACTCACCCACGAAGTTGGCCAGAAGCGGCAGACCGATGGAGGCCATGCCGGCAAGACCGAAGAGGAAGCCGAGGGCCGGCAGCTTGGTGGCAAGTCCTCCCATGGAGTCGAGCTCCAGCGTGCGGGTCTGGGCTTCAATCTGCCCGGTAAGCAGGAAGAGCAGGGCGATGGTGAGGCCGTGCGCCAGCATGAGCAGCGCAGCACCCTGGAAGGCGAGTTCGTTGTTGCCGGCACAGGCGATATAGGCCGCGAAGGCCAGGAAGATGTAGCCCATGTGCATGACGGAGGAGTTACCGAGCATGGTGTCCAGACGGCTCTGGGAGATGGTCACGTAGCCAACCCACAGAACGTTGCCCAGCAGCATGACGAGCAGCCAGTTGTTCCAGCAGCCGAAGAGTTCCTGGCACTTGGGCCCGAATACGGCTGCCAGGGTGAAGAGCCCATACAGACCGAATTTCTTGAGCACACCCGCATGCAGCATGGCAATGGGGGTGGGGGCGCTGGCGTAGGCCGGGGCTGCCCAGGTGTGGAACGGGAAGAGCGATACCAGAGTGCCGAATCCTACCAGCAGCAGTGCGGCAATGAGGCAGATGCTCGTGGGCATGATGCCGGCCTGCACGGAGGCGGCCAGCCCGCTGAAGCTCCAGGCGTGCATCTCAGAGCAGAGAAGCAGCAGACCTGCCAGCAGCACCATGGAGGCGATACCCAGGTAGATGGTGGCGGTCCAGGCGGCGCAGCGGCGGTCTCCGCGGCCATAGCAGCCAATCATGATGAAGGTGGGGATGAGCGCCAGCTCGTGGAAGCCGTAGAAGGCGATGATGTTATCGGACATGAAAGCACCGATGGCTCCGGTGGAGATGAGTAGGGCGGAAATGGCCCAGCTGCGCTCGGCATCGGCGTTGGGGGCTTTCATGCCGACTACGGCGGCAAAGGTTACCAGGATGGTCAGCAGCACCATGATGCGGCTGAGCGGCAGCCCGAGGGTGAGTTGCACCGGTGTGCCGCAGAAGCTGGAAAGACACTCGCTGCAGCATTCGGGTGCCAGCACGGCATACATGCCCAGCAGCAGCGAACAGGCCGCGCTGACCAGGGCGGTAAGACGACCCGGGGTCTTGAGCAGCCCGATGCAGGCTGCTGCAATCACAGGTACAAGAATAAGCCAGATAAGCATGATTGTGAAAAGCGTTTAGAATTGGTAGGCAAGGAGGAGTAGGATGATGAGCAGACCAATGCCGGTCACGAGGGTGTAGGCTCGCAGTGAACCGCACTGAATCCAGCTGAAGAGCCAGCCGATGCGGACGGTGAGCCACACCAGCCCCTGGCAGATGATGCCGCGGATGATGAAGCTGTCCAGGAATTGCATGACATGGGCAAAGCCTTGCTGGATGCCGCCGATGATGACCTTGTCGTACAGGGTATCAATGTAGAGACGGTTGCGGAGTGCCTTGGAGATGCAGTTGCCGGCCAGCGGGTCCTTGGTGCGGCCTCCCATGCCGTAGATGGCCAGAGCCAGCAGAATGCCGAGGGCGAGGGAACCCATGCTCACATAGAACGGAAGACCCAGCTCAAAGCCATGGGCGTGGAAGCCGTTGAATGGAACAAGCTCCTCTGCGATGAAGCCGTAGCCGGAGATGATGGCCATGACTGCCAGCACCAGCAGAGGCAGAGCCATGGTGAAGCCTGCTTCTCTGGCGTGTTCGGCGCCGTGGTCACGGGCGGGTCCCATGAAGGCCACGATGCAGAGTCGCAGCATGTAGAAGGTGGTGAGGGCGGCTACGCCGGCTCCGACCCAGAAGAAAATCGGGTTTCTGGACAGAGCGGCATCCAGGATGGCTTCCTTGGAGAAGAAGCCGGAGAAGCCGGGAATGGCGATGAGCGCGCAGGTGCCCATCATGAAGCAGAGTACGGTGAGGGGCATGCGCTTGGAGAGCCCGCCCATTTTCCAGATGTCCTGCTCATGATGGCAGCATACGATGATGGCACCGGCACCCAGGAAGAGCAGGGCTTTGAACCAGGCGTGGGTGTAGAGGTGGAACATGGCGGCTTCACCTGCCAGCAGACCTACGGCCATGACCATGTAGCCCAGCTGGGAGAGGGTGGAGTAGGCCAGCACTCGCTTGATGTCGTCCTGCTGCACAGCCATGATGGCGGCTATGACTGCAGTGATGGCACCTACGCTGGCAATGATGGTGCAGGCGGTTTCGGTGAAAGCTTCTGTGCCCATGCTTACCTGCAGACGCACCATCATGTATACACCGGCGGCCACCATGGTGGCGGCGTGGATGAGGGCTGATACCGGAGTGGGGCCTTCCATGGCATCGGGCAGCCACACGTGCAGCGGGAACTGTGCGGATTTACCAACGGCTCCGCAGAAGAGACATACAATGGTGGCTGTGAGAACGGCCGGGGCGATGCCAGCGGCCTTGCCGCCCATTTCGGCAAAGTTCATGGTGCCGAAGAGCCCCAGGGTGAGCAGAATGCCCAGCAGGAAGCCGAAGTCGCCCACCCGGTTGGTGATGAAGGCTTTCTTGGCGGCCGCGGCAGCGCTTTCCTTATCGAACCAGTGGCCGATGAGCAGGTAGGAGGAGAAGCCTACCATTTCCCAGCCGATGAAGGTCATGGCCAGGTTGCTGGCCAGTACGATGGTGCTCATGCTGAACATGAAGATGCTCAGGCCGGCATAGTAGCGGCTCAGGTTGGAGGAGTCTCCCTTCATGTAGCCGATGGAGAAGAAGTGCACCAGCAGACCGATGCCGGTAACCACCAGCATCATGCGCATGGCAAGCGGGTCCATGACCAGGCCAAGGTGCAGACTGAGCTGCTCCAGGGAGGTGGGCATCCAGGTGTAGACACCCGGGGTGCCGGTCTGCAGACCATTGAGATATGCTACGCAAAGCCCGAAAGTGGCCGCTGCGGACAGCAACGACAGGGTGGCGGCCACGCGCGGGTGCTTGTGGAAGCATACCCAGTCAATGGCAGCTACAACCAGGGGCAGCAGCAGGAACAACCAGGGAAGATTCTGAATCATATTCATGCTGGTGATTAGTCTTTAAGTGAGTTGAGAGCCGTGCTTTCCACCGTGCGCCGCGCACGGAACATGGCTACGATGAGGGCAAGGCCGATGGCTACTTCTGCCGCAGCTATGCCGGTGATGAATAGTGAGAGCACCTGGGCATCATACACAGGTACGCCGGCTGTGCCTTGTGCGCGGGAGAATGCTACCAGCGCCACGTTGGCGGCAGTAAGCATCATTTCCAGGCACATGAACACCACGATGATGTTCTTGCGGATGAGTACCCCGGCCAGCCCGATGGAGAACAGGATGCCCGAGAGAATCAGGTAATGTGCTAACGGAATCATGGTTGGGAAAAGGGGGTTAGTCTTTGCGGATCTTGCGGGCGAGTGCCACAGCGCCCACCGTGCCGGAAAGCAGGGCGAAGCCGAGGATGACGAATGGTATGTTGTAGTGCGTGTAAAGGCACTTGCCGAGAAGTTTCACATCAGAGATGGAAGTGGCCTTGGCGGCTTCTGCTTCTGTGATGGAGGGATTCTCCATGCGGGCTGCAGCAGCGGCGTTCAGCTCGGGCAGGGCGCCACCATACCGGGCAACGGTGGCCGGGGGGTCGCTGGTGGTGCGGGCCTCGCCAATGAGCAGCTCGCCCAGACTGTCGCACAGGGTGGCGGCGGGGCAGGTGTTGTCAAATGCGCCGGGCAGTTTGCCGGAGGCTACAAAGATAAGACCTGCAAAGAAGCCTGCAATGAGTACGCCCACGGCAGCGTGAATGTAGCTGCCACGGCTCTGGCCTTCGTCGTGGATGTCGAGCATCATCACCACGAAAAGGAAGAGTACCAGAATGGCTCCGGCGTACACGATGAGCTGGACAATGCCCAGGAACTGCGCACCCATGCCGAAGAAGATGGCAGAGACCATGGCGAAGCTTAAGGCCATGCACATGGCGGAGTTTACCGGGTTGCGATAGGCTACCACGCCCACAGCACAGAGCACAGCGAGTGCTGCCAGCAGGTAGAACAGAATCTGACAAAGGGATGTTTCAAACATATCGGTATTTTATTTGTACTGGTTCCACTTGTTGACGAGACCCTTGCGCGTGCCGCCCAGACGATACAGGGTTTCCTTGTCGCGGATGGCTTGTTTGCGGTCGGTGAGGGTGATGAGGTATTCCTTGGAGAGGAAGATGGCTTGCTCCGGGCAGGCTTCCTGGCACATGCCGCAGTAGATGCAGCGCAGCATGTCGATTTCGAACTTGGCCGGGGCTTTTTCCTGCTTCTGGCAGTTGCTGGTGGGGTCTACCTCACCGGGGGTGATGGTGATGGCGCGTGCCGGGCAGATGAATTCACAGAGCTGGCAGGATACGCAGCGCTCGCGGCCGTCTTCACCACGTACGAGGGTGGGTGCGCCGCGGTAGTATTCCGGCAGACGGGAATCCCAGCGCTCATCGGGGAACTGCATGCAGACACCGACACCCTTGGTGCTGAAGTCCTGTTTGCCGCGGCTCTTGCCGAGCAGGGAAAGCACCATGTGGCGAAGGGTGATGGCAAGCCCCTTCACGAGCTCGACCACGTACACCTTGTCCAGGATGCTGAACTTGGGGCGTTTGATTTTAATGTAAGCCATATGAGGTAAAGTGTAAGGGTGGTTACTTGGTGAAGTAGAGTACAGCGGCGGTCAGGAAGATGTTGACCACGGTTATCTCCAGGAAATAGAGCCAGCCAAGTTTCATCACCTGGTCCCAGCGGAAGCGCGGCAGTGTCCAGCGCACCCACACGAAGAAGAAGATGAAGGCCAGCAGTTTGATGACGAACATGCAGAACTGGCAGAGCACGGCCAGCCACTCGCTGTAGGCTGCAAGGGCGGCATCTGCCCCGAAACCGATGGACCAGCCACCCAGGAACAGGGTGACTACCACTGCGGAACCAATAACCATGGCTGCGTATTCACCCATGAAGAAGGAAGCAAACTTCATGGAGGAGTATTCGGCGTGGTAACCGGCAACGAGGTCGGTTTCACACTCTGCCATATCGAAGGGGGTTCGGTTGGCCTCTGCGAATACACATGTTACGAAGATGATGAAGCTGATACCCAGGGGCAGCATCATGAACCAGCGCTGCCAGCTCAGGCCTTCGCCCCACAGGGGCAGGAGGGTCCAGCCGTTGTCGGCCTGGAACTGCACAATCTGCTGCAGGTTCAGCGTGCCGAACATCATGAGCAGCGGAATGATGGAAAGTCCCATGGCCACCTCGTAGGAAATGAGCTGGGCCGTGGCGCGCAGACCACCCAGGAAGGGGAACTTCGAGTTGGAGGACCAGCCGGCCAGGGTCAGGCCGTATACGGAGAGACCGGAGATGGCGAAAATCCACAGCGGACCGATTTCAAGATTGGCTACGCACATGGAAATGTGCCCGTAGCAGGTGTTTACTTCGGAGCCGAAGGGAACTACGGCTGCTGCTACCAGGGGCGGCCCCAGCACCAGCATGGGTGCCAGAATGAAGTAGAACTTGCGCACGTAGGAGGGGGTGGTCTCCTGCTTCAGGAAGAGCTTGCCGCCATCCAGACAGGGCTGGATGAGACCCCAGCAGGGAATTTCACGATCAAGGCGCAGCCAGGTGCAGAGTTTGGCAATCCAGCTGGTCTCGGGGATGCCGAAGAAGTGCAGCCAGTTCTTGAGAGGCTGTTTTTCCTTGCTGCCGAAGCGTTCCAGCAGGAAGAGCGGCAGACCCGCACGGTTGGGACCGGGGCGGTCCTGAATCCAACCGGCTACGCGGCGTTCAATCCATACGGAGAGTACAACAAAAGCCAGAATAACGGCAAACATGAGGACCAGTTTGAGCAGCGTATGAATCAGGTAGAACCAGATTTCGTTGCTCATGAGGTCGTTATACCAGGTGATGATAGCGTCCATGTGAGGTATGAGGTGTTAGCGGTTTATTTCTTGGCCTTTTCGCGTTCGATGAGGGGGATGGTTACGCCGGTGTCGAGCACCACTTTGCCTTCGTTGCCGATGTTGCCCCAGGTGATGCCGTTGAGCGGCTCAAATTCCTGTGCCATTTCATCCAGCACAGACATGGGGGTGGGGCAGGCGATGACTCGCACGCAATCGCAGCCGAGACCTTCGGAGAGGTTGCGGCAGATTTCCCAGTCGGGGCGGGAGTCGCCGATGGGTTCGATGGCCTTGTTGAGGCGCTGAATGCGGCCTGCCACGTTAATCATGGTGCCGTATTTTTCTGCGAAGGTGACGCCGGGCAGCACAACGTCTGCCATCCTGGTAGTGGCGTTTTCACTGTGGTCTACCACGAGGAGGTACTCAAGGCCGGCCAGGTCTTCTGTGGTGAACCCGGCTTCCTCAGTAAGGTCCTCACCCAGCACAATCATGAAGCGGATGGCGTTGTTGCGCACTCCGCGACGGATGTTGGCCAGGCCGGCACCGGTCTTGCCCAGAATGAGCTTGGCACCGTTGGTGTTCGGGTTGCGGTCGTCGCTCACGAGCAGACCATCGTTCTCTCCCTTGCGGGGAACGATGTCGAGCTTGGTGATGCCGAGCTGCTTGGAAAGGGCGCGCACCATGTAGAGTTCCTCATTGGTCATGCGGGCAGAGCAGATGAGGGCGGTCTCAGAGGGGGCCATGCGGTGCAGCTGCTCCACGACCATGTTCAGCGTGGCATCCCAGGTGGAGGGGCGCTGCTGGGCGCCGGCATCGGTCTTCACCAGCGGGGTGGTGATTCGGGTTGAAGCATTGATGAATTTGTAGTTAAGGCGGTGATCATCGGGCATCCAGCAGCTGTTCACCTCGTCGTTCTGGCGGGGAGTGATGCGGTATACCTGCTGTTCGCGCGTCCAGATGTTGATGTTGGTGCCGGTGCCGCAGTTCACATCGATGGTGGGGGTGCTCTTCAGGAACCAGACGCGCATCTTGAAGCGGAAGTCCTTGCTGGTCATGGCGCCTACGGGGCAGATATCCACCACGTTCATGGAGTAGTTGCTGTCCAGCTGGGTGCCGGGGTAGCAGGCAATGGCGTTGTGCGTGCCGCGACCTACTACGCCCAGTACATCCTGACCGGCAATTTCCTTCATGAAGCGCACGCAGCGGCGGCAGAGAACGCAGCGCTCCTGGTCCAGGTTTACGCGCGGGCCGATGGAGAGGTTCTTGCCCTTCTTGGTCTTTTCTTCGGTGAAGCGGTGGGTGCCGCTGCCGTAGTCGGTGGTGTATTCCTGGAGTTTGCATTCGCCGGCCTGGTCGCAGATGGGGCAGTCCAGCGGGTGGTTGGAGAGCAGGAATTCAAGCACGCCGCGGCGGGCTTCCTCGGTGAGTTTTCCGGTGGTGCGGATACCCATGTTCTCCGCTACTGTGTTGGCGCAGGCGATGATGGCGCGGGGCATCCAGCTGATGGGCAGGTAGCCGTCGTCACCATACTGCGGGGTGGCACCGGGGGCCAGGCGTGCGGGCATGCCTTGCTCTACAAGACACATGCGGCAGGAACCTGCAACGGAAAGTTTGGGGTGGTAGCAGAAGCAGGGTACGTGTGCGCCCACGGAGTTACAGGCATCTGCAATGCGGGTGCCTTTCGGGAAGCGGTACCATTTGCCGTTAATCTGAACGTTCACCTTGCCTTCGGCTGCGGCGGCGTCTTTCGGCAGAATTGCGGGGGGTGTACTCATCTTGATTCAGTAAAAGGGGTTTAGTCTTCGCGGGTGAGGAACTTGCGAGCCTCCTTGGATTCTTCAGAGTGCGGCTTGAGTGCGTTGATGGGCTTGGTGAGCGCCAGGAACTCCTCACGGAATTTGGTGACAAATGCCTGTGTGGGCCAGGAGCATGCCTCGCCGAAAGCGCAGACGGTGCGCCCGCAGATGTTGTCGGCCACGCTCTTGAGCAGGTCTACATCTTCGGGAGAGCCCTTGCCTTCGCAGATGCGGGTGGAGAGCTTGAGCATCCAGGGGTTGCCTTCGCGGCAGGGGGAGCACTGGCCGCAGGATTCCCAGGCGTAGAAACGATTGAGGTTGTTGAGCATCTTGGGCATGCTGCGGCTGTCATCCATGACGATGATACCGCCTGAGCCGCTCATGGAGCCGTGCTGAGCGATGCTGTCCAGATCCAGCGGTACATCAAAGATGCTCATGGCTCGCACGGAGCCGTCGCTGTTGCGGCCCTTGAGTACTTCGTCGCAGCGCATCACCTTGGCAGAGGCACCGCCGGGGATGATGGCCTTGAACTTGCGCCCGCGTTTGGGCCCACCGCACACATCGTACAGCAGCTCGCCAAAGGTCATGGAACCGGAGATGATTTCGTAGTAGCCCGGGCGCTTCACGTCGCCGGATACGCCGATGATTCGTGTGCCGGGGGAACGCTGGGCGCCCTCTGCAGCGTAGGCTTCACCCCCGCGCATGAGCACCTGGCGCACCTGGCAGAGGGATTCCACGTTGTTCACAATGGTGGGGCAGCCGTACAGACCAATGGCGGCGGGGAAGAAAGGCGGCTTGATGCGCGGGTACGGGCGCAGACCTTCAATGGAGTTGATAAGCCCGGTTTCTTCACCGCAGATGTAGGCGCCTGCGCCGCGGTGCAGGATAATCTTGAGGTCGTAGCCTTTGCCGAGGATGTTCTCACCCAGGAAGCCGGCTTCTTCAGCTTCTTTGAGCGCTTTCTGCATAATCCTGGCGGCTTCGGGAAATTCCTCGCGCATGTAGATGACACCATAGTGCGCCTGCACGGCGTAGCAGGCAATAATCATGCCCTCGATGAGCTGGTGCGGGTCCTGGTGCACCACGAAGCGATCCTTGAAAGTGCCGGGTTCGGATTCGTCGCAGTTGCAGACTACGTATACAGGCTTGGTGTTGCCCTTGGGAATGAAGGTCCACTTTACGCCGGTGGGGAAACCTGCGCCACCACGGCCACGGAGTCCGCTCTTCTTCACCTCCTCGGTGACGGCGGCGGGTTCCATTTCCATGGCTTTCCTGAGGGTTTCATAACCGCCGTCCTTGATGAAGCATTTGATGGAGGGGTCGTAGCCCTTGCGGTCAATGTTGCGGAAAATACGGCGGGTTTCGCGCGGATGCGGCTCCTTGCCGGGTTTGTAGGTGATTTCGCTCATAGTTCGCTAAAGGGGGTTATTTCTTAGGCTGGTACTTGGCGATAATCTCGTCAATCTTCTTGGTGGTCACCTGGGAGTAGAGCACATCGTTGACCATCACGTTCGGCCCGAAACCGCAGTTGGCCAGGCATTCCACCGGCTCTACGCTGAAGAGACCATCGGCGCTTACCAGCATGGGTTCTTCATCGTTCATGTCGGCGTAGTTTACGCCAATCTTCCCGCAGATGTAGGGGATGAGTTCCTCACCGCCGGAAAGAGAGCAGGCGATGGTGCGGCACACGCGGAAATGGTACTTGCCCGGGCACATGGTGTGGATGCCGGGGTAGAAGGTCACGATGCCGGCTACGTGAATCGGGGTGCTGTTGCACATTTCGGCAATCCAGGGCATGGCATCGGCGCAGATGTAGCCGAATTTTTCCTGTACCAGGTGGATGATGGGAAGCACGGCAGACTGTTCTTTGCCTTCCGGGTACATGGCAACCAGCGCTTTGGCCTCCTTGACCAGGGATGGGGTTACCTTGAATTTCGGGAAGTGCTGCTCACCGGGAGACGGCTTGGCTGCCGTGATGGCATCAATCGCGTTAGGGGTATCAGACATGGTAAGTGGTTTCGTTGTCAGAGAGGTTCTTAAAATGGGTTTAGCGGTCGCATTCGCCCTGTACGAAGTCGAAGGAGCCGAGAATGGCGCCTACGTCGCTCACCAGGTGGCCGGGCAGCAGCTCGGGCAGAATGGAGAGTGTGCAGTAGGAGGGGCTGCGCATCTTGAGGCGGTTGGCGATACCGCCGCCTTGAGAATCCAGGAAGAAGCCCAGCTCACCTTTCGGGTTCTCTGCAGCAAAGTATACCTGGCCGGCCGGCGCATTCACGCATTCGGTGGTCACCATGAACTGGCGGATGAGTTCTTCAATGCCCTGCATAGCATCAGCCTTTTTAGGCAGGATGCCCTTGTCCAGCTGCACCCAGATGGGGCCGCCCGGCATGGTGGCAATCACCTGGCGGATGATGCGGACAGACTGGCGGATTTCTTCCATGCGTACCTGGAAGCGGGCATAGCAGTCACCTTCCTCGGCCACGGGTACGTCGAATTCGTACTTCTCGTACCCCAGGTAGGGATTGGTCTTGCGCAGGTCGCGGTTTACGCCGCTGGCACGCAGGTTGTTGCCGGTCATGCCGTTCTGCAGGGCCATTTCCTTGGTGATGACACCAACCCCCACCAGACGGTCAATGAAAATTTTGTTGTGCAGCAGGAGTTTTTCCATTTCGTCCACGGTGCGCAGGGCGCTGTCGCAGAAGTCGAGAATCTGCTTTTCAATGCCCTTGGGCAGGTCGCGGGTCATGCCGCCGATGCGGGTGTAGCTGGAGGTGAAGCGGGCGCCGCAAATCTGTTCGTAGAGGTTGTGAACACGTTCTTTTTCCTCGAAAGCGTAAAGGAAAGCGGTCATGGCGCCGGTGTCCATGGCGTATACGCCGGTACCCAGGAAGCAGGAGGAAATGCGCGAAAGCTCGCAGCACAGCACACGAATGGCCTGGCCTCGCTCCGGCAGCTCCCAGCCCAGCAGTTTTTCGACTGCGCAGGCGTAGGCGATGTTGTTGCTCATGGGGGCCAGGTAGTCCATGCGGTCTGTGTAGGTTACAAACTGGTTGTAGTGGCAGTTCTCGGCGATCTTCTCCATGCCGCGGTGCAGATAGCCGATAACTGGATCGCAGGATACAATCTCCTCACCATCAATCACCAGCTTCAGGCGCAGTACGCCGTGGGTCGCCGGGTGCGAGGGGCCTACATTCAGTGTTACCAGCTCGCCGCGGTCATCTGCATCGTTCTTCAGATAATCCATCGCAGCGCTCGCTACATCAGGTACTTGTATAAATTTTGTCGTGTTCATAACCTGGGTATACGCGGCCTCCTGCGGCCACACTTACGCACAGATATTAAACACCTTTCCCGTGAAATGTGCAAGCCTAAAGTCGCCCACGCGCGTAGAAATATGCGCCCTTATGTAAGTTAGTTATGACGAACAATTGTGCTGTTCTGGAATTAAGTCACGCTTGATACTTGAAAAAGGGAGGAGAGGGGGTATGATAGTGGCATGGATAAGGTAACAGCAGAGCAGCTTGAACTGGTGCGTCAGTGGGCTGGCGCAGGTGTTGATTTGAATGGGATTCAGAAGCGGTTGGCGAGCGAATGTGGCTTGCATATGACGTATATGGATGTTCGTTTCCTGCTGCTGGATCACGGTATTGAGATAGCAGAGGTTGCTGCTCCGGCTCCTGTTAAGAAAGAAGAGCCGGTTATGCCGGTAGAGCAGTCTGGTGTCCCGGCGGCTCCTGCTGCCGCCCAAGAGGGAAAACCGGTGGTGACTCTGGATGAGCTGACGCTGCCGGGCACATTGATTTCCGGTAAGGTGCGGTTTGCATCCGGTACTGCGGGGGCGTGGCAGATTGACCAGCTTGGCCGATTTGCCTGGAGTGAGCTGAGCGGTCAACCCACGCCGGAGGAGCTGCAGTTGTTCCAGATGGAGCTCACGCAGATTCTGAGCCGCGGTTAAATGCTCAGGCGAAGATAAAAAAAGGAAACCCGGTCGGCCGCAGCCAACCGGGTTTTAAAGTGAGTATGAGTCCGACTATTAATCCTCGGAGAGACGGGAGTAGTCGTACTTGCTCTGGAAGCCGATTTCCTCAGGGAATTCGGAGAATCCGCCCCACACGTTGTATTCCTTGAGGCCGCTGCGACCGCAGGAATCCTGGTAGCAGGGCTTGTAGGTGCACTTGTAGGTGGGAGCCCAGAAAGTCACGAGTTCGTAGAAGCCATAGCCCACGCGGGAGAGCGCGCGGCCTACGCCGTCAACTGCACCAACGGAGAAGCCACCATAGTTGCCTTCGGCGTTGTTCCAACGAATCAGGGTGGTGGGGATTTCTTCCACAGCGAAGAGGATGTTACCAACAGCGCGACCCAGCTTGCGGGTGGCGGTGTACTCTGAGGCGGGCGGTGCCTGAATGTCGGCATACGTCGTGCCGGCCAGAGCTAAGAGAATTGTAGAAAGGAGTAAGCGCTTCATGACGCAATCATGAATATCACATTGCCGCACTTGCTGCAAGCAAAAAAGTAAACTTTTCTGCTCGAAATTGAAAAAAATCAACCCAGAAGTGCGGAAATATCGGTTTTTGTTTCCTCGTCGGTGAGGTAACAGCCGGGGTCAGAACCATACCAGTGGCCGTTCGCAAAGGCTGCGCGGGTGCGGAAGCCGCCACCGCAGAGGGCAAAATGTCTGCAGGTGGCACAACGGCCTGTGAGCTTCTGTTGGCGCTCGAGCGGGTTATCGCTGCCGCGGAGTTCCCGGAGCACCTGGGCGCTGGGTTCATTAGCCGCTTCCCAGACGTCAGAGAACTTCTGCGTTTTGACATTGCCGAGGGTGATTCCCTGCCAGAACTGGTCGGGGTGAATGTTGCCCTGGGTGTCGATGTTGGCGATACCGCGGCCGGAGCTGTTGGCGCCGCCGCCGTTCCAACTGAGCAGACGCAGGGTTTCTGCAGCCTGGGGATGCCCTTCGCGCAGCTGGCGGAGCAGCAGGTAGACACCATCCGCCGGCTGGGTCACAGTAAGTAGCTCGCGGGTATGTCCGGTTGCGTGCCAGGCTTCTGCCCGGGCGATGAGCATATCCAGGGCGGCGCGAGCCTCCTCCGGATGAAGACTTGCTACATCCACGCCGCGTCCAGTTGGCACCAGGTGGTAGAAACAGACGCGCTGGATTCCTTCCTGCTCAATGAAGTCAAGAATTTGCTCCATGCTTTGCACATTGTTGCGGGTGAGGGTGAGACGCAGGCCGGTTTTCTGCCCTACTTCCTCGCAAAGTTTGAAACCGCGGATAGCACCATCAAACGCACCTTTGACGCCGCGGAACTGGTCGTGTACGGCGCCGATGCCATCCAGTGAGATTCCGACGTATGCCACGCCGAGTTCCTTGAACATGCGGGCGTACTCCGGGGTGATGCGGGTGCCGTTGGTGGAAATGGTGACCTTGAGGCCTTTTTCTGTGGCGCGTTGGAGAATCTGGGGCAGCTGCGGGTGCAGAAGTGGTTCTCCGCCGGAGAGGAGCAGGGCGTTCACCTTGTAATCAGCAAGGTCATCAATGACAGCGCAGCATTGTTCCCAACTCAGCTCACCCGGGTAGCGCTCGGCGTGTGAATCTGCATAGCAATGGACGCAGCGCAGGTTGCAAGTGCGGGTGATATTCCAGACGACGATGGGTTTGCGCGCGCGGGACGAGCTGGGCATGCAGGCGGCGGTGCTGCTGCTGGGGGGCTGGGTGGCGTGCGCCAGGCCGTAGCGGATGTGGTCGGCGGGTTGGTCGGCGCCGGTCCAGAGTTTGGTGATGTTAATCATGGTTGGGGAGAAGTACCGCGCAGCGCGGCGGGTGTATAGTTGCAGAGGGGTTCGGCTGCCATCATGTCGCCGCTGGTGCCGAAAGATCTGGCCCGGGAGCCACCGCAGATGCGCCGGTATTCGCAGATTCCGCATTTGCCTCCCAGCGCATCGTCGTTGCGCAGCTGGGTAAAGAGCGGGTGTGTCCGGTAAATCTCGGCAAGGTTGTTGGTGCGCACGTTACCGGCGGTGAGTGGCAGGAATCCGCTGGGCTGAATTTCGCCTACGTGCGAGATAAAAAGTACACCTTTGCCATCACGGGTGGGCACCATGTGTCGAGGAGCTGGAGCTCCAGCTGTTTTGGCGGCCTGCATTATGGCTCGGCGGTAGTGGTGGCCCTCGGTGGTTTTAATGGTAAAAGGTAACATGGTGCGCAGTTCCAGCAGCCGCTGCCAGAGTGTTTCCAGTTCGTCGGCAGTAGGCAGTTCCTCCAGCGTGGCCCGGCCTGTGGGGACTAGCAGGAATACGCTCCATACATCTGGTTGAATCTGTTTGAGCTGCTCCACAAAGCCCTCCAGCTCGGGCAGGGTGGTGCGGGAGATGGTGGTGTTTATCTGCAGTTGTATGCCTGCCTCTTTCGCCATGCGGGCGGCTTGCAGGGTGCGCTCGAAGGTGTGTGGCACGCGGCGGAAGGCATCGTGAGTTTCCTGAGTGGCTCCATCCAGACTCAGGCTCATGCTTACCACGCCGGCTGTGCGCAGTTTGTGAAAATCTGTATTGATGAGTCGGTTGGTGGCTGCGGGACTCAGCGCCACACGCAGCCCTTTGGCTGAGGCTCGTTCAATGATTTCGAAAATATCGCGGCGCATCATGGGGTCGCCGCCGGTGAGCACCAGCATAGGCGGCGCCAGTTCGGCAATGGTGTCCACCAGGGCAAGGGCTTCCTCGTGGCTCAGTTCCTGCGGGTGTGCCTGAGGTTGCGCAATGGCCCGGCAATGCCGGCATGCCAAGGCGCATGCGCGCGTTACCTCCCAGAACAGGATGAACGGACGCTCTGCAAAATCGCACATCTGTGGGTGTTTCGGCGCGGTCACGCGCGCATTGTACATGCTCGTGTTCGCCTTGGCAAGCCCTGATTTGATTCGGGGAGGCGAGGAATTTGTCAGCAATTTTTGCAAATATTCGACAAAAAACTTGACAGGGACATGCAATTGCTGTATCTTGCCTCCCCGTTCCCGGACAATTTATCAACAACGAAAGAAATATCATGCGTTCCGTATCTGTACGTAAAGGTGAACCGATCGACCGCGCTCTGAAGCGCCTTAAGACCAAGCTCGACACCGAGGGTATCCTCGAGGAAATGCGCCGTCGTCGCGCTTTTGAGAGCCCCATGGATGAGAAGCGCCGCAAGGCTCGTTCTGCCAGCAAGCGCAACAAGGTGAAGTGGCACTTCACCAACAAGGAGGAGATTCCGGCTGCTGCCGTGACTCCTGCCGTTGAAGCCTGAATCTGAACGTTCGGGAATCTTTCATAAAAGGGATAAGCTGTCAGGCTTATCCTTTTTTGTTTTGTCAGTTTGGGGGGCGCGGGCTTGAAGCATGTCGTGGTATCTGTTATGATGCCGCATATGGCAGTAGATAAACCGGTATTGCGATTTTCAGAATGCTGGCTTGGCCGACTGGCTGGTTGGTTGCTGGCGGCGCTGTGGATATATTCTATGGCGGGCGTCAATTCGTATTCGTTCAGCGCTTATCCGGTTTGCGTTGTGCTGGTGGTGGTGTTGGGGGTGGCCGGTGTAGGCTTACTGGCGGGGTATCGTTTTGTAAGTCCGGGGTGGGTCAGTTGGTTTACACTGGCTGCAGCTGGTTATTTTCTGGCGCGATGCCTGAATAGTTATGCCTTGGTGGATTCCTGGGAGGATGAAGCTATCATTCTTGGTTCGGTGGTGTTTTACGTAGCCGGCGTATACGTGGCTCAGAATGCCAGTCATGGGAAGTTGTTTTGGATATTGGCGCTTGCTCTGGTTCTTAATGTTGTAGCATTCTGGCTTGTCAGGGGGGCATCGTTCCGGGTTGAATGGTTCGGGCGCGCCCAATACACACCGGAGGGGGAAAAATCC
Source organism: Akkermansia sp. (assembly GCA_045538275.1). Classification (GTDB taxonomy): domain Bacteria; phylum Verrucomicrobiota; class Verrucomicrobiia; order Verrucomicrobiales; family Akkermansiaceae; genus Akkermansia. Next base: position 78,024 of record JAZSRB010000032.1, read on the forward strand.
CTTCCGACGTCTCTTTTCCTGTACAAGAATTTTGCCGGATTCTTTTTTGTAGCCGGCGGCATTGCGCTGACAGCCTGGGGATGCTGGACGCTCAAAGGGATAAAGCTTGCAGTAGTATTGCTGGTCGCAATAGGTTCTGTTGCTGTTTCTTTTATGTGCCATACACGAGTACCCTTTTTTATGCTCCCTATCGGACTTGCTGTAATCTGGGGCCTGGATGTGGTGCAGCAACTGTACAAGGGAGCTAAAATGGGGATTATGGGATGGTGTGGTGGTTTTATCATGCTCGTATTGATGGGGATTTGCGTGTATGATGTGTTGTTCGGAAACGTTGTGAGCTCAAGCTTGCATAATGCAGAGTCTCATTTGCGTTATGAAATTTGGGCGGCTGCATGCGAGGTGCTGCCCACGGCTCCAATGTGGGGGTGTGGGGCCGGTGCTGCGGAATGGGAATTGATTCCGTTCTTCAATGAGTGGAATCTGCCGAATTACGTTCATAATGATTACCTGCAGGTGTGGCTGGATTATGGTGTTATTGGCATTGTCCTGGTCGTTATCATGGTGGCGTTGCACGTGGTGCAGACATTCCGCTGCCTTGCATCTGATTTGTTAAGTAAAGAACGCAGAGTTCTTGTCTCTGTGTCATTTGTGCTGGTTGTTCTGGTGGCTGCCTATGCTGTGCCGGATTTCCCGATGCATTCATTCGCGATTGTGACAATGGGGGCATTTGCTTGTGGTGTGTTAGCATCACCTTTTTCGTATGTTCGCTCCGGGTGGGTGGCATCCCAGGCTGATGGAAAAATCAGCGGCTCTGCTGTAGTAAAGGTGAAAGCGTTGGCCTTGCCCGGTAAAATAGTGCAGTTTGTGTGCGTGTGCATGCTGCTTTGCTCTGCGGTGCGCCTGGGGGAGAACCTGCGCCCTGCATGGATGATGCAATGGAAATACAATGAATACGCACAGGCCGGGAAAGACCCCGATGGCAGTATCCGGCGTAGTATGATTGCGGAGCTGATGCCTCGTTATCCCGCACCGGCGTTGATGGATAATTACTACCGATTGCCCGTGGGAAAGGTGAGTCTCGCTGAGCAGGAAAAGTTGTTGAAAATAGCGTTGAACGCCAATCCTAAACAATTATTTACTGCGCTGAATCTGGCTGAGGTTCTTGATATCCAGCTGAAATTTGAAGAGTCCGAAAGCTTAATGCGGCGCATGTATCACGGTTCGCAGATGCGGGCCAGTATGCTTGCCCTGTGGCCCGCTCATTATGCTTATCATCTTTTGCAATGGGGCCGTTATGAGCTTCGGATGGGGCAACGAGCCCGCGCGCTTTCACTGCTTGAGCATGCTCTGAAAATGGATAAGGTGCGTAGGATTGACTTTTTTCTTAGGTACCGGGGCGGAGACCCCGCGTGGCTTAAGGAACACCGTAAGCAACACCGCCGCCCTGTTGAAATTCAACACGTGTATACAGATGTCCGGCTCCTCCGGAAAATCGGAATTCAGCCGGATGATTCCTGGAAGGCTCCCATGGCTCCCGGTGAGCAGCCTGCCATGTATTCTTCCTTGATTGAAAAAATAGCACTTTGATTCCATCAAGATAAGCTAAAATTAAAAAAAATACCTCATCGGTGAGTTTTCCGCTTGCAAAAGCAAAAAAAAAGTGCAATATAAAGAGAAATCCGCATTAGCGGCACCAGACTTTACTGACGTTATGAGCACTCCTCCTCTTCCTCCGACTCCTCCGCGCCCGGTTCCTCCCACGGCTCCCGTTCCTCCCGCAGCACCGCGTCCTGCCGCTCCGGTGCCGCCTACGGTGCCGCGTCCTGCAATGCCCGCCGCTCCTACGGCTCCTATCGCGCCGCGTCCTGCGGCCCCGGTACCGCCCTCGGCTCCGCGAGCTGCCGCAACCGTGCCCTTGGCTCCCGCTGCACCTGCAGCACCTGCTCGTCCTGCCGCTCCGGTGCCGCCCACCGCTCCGCGCATGACTCCCACCATGCCGCTGCAGGTTCCGACCCGCCCGATTATGCCCTCCGCTCCGGCAGCACCCGCAGCTCCCGCCCCGGCTCCCGTTGCTCCGGCAGCTCCTGCCGCGGCTCCGGTTCCCGCATCGTCTCCCGTAACGCCCGCCGCAGCTCCCACCGCCACCACGGCTATGCCCACGGCTACGGCTCCGCTGCCAGCCAAGGGTGCCAAGCCTGCCAAGCCCGGCATGAAATCTGGCGCCAAGACAACAGCCAAGCCTAAGAAGAAGAAAGTAGAAGTAATCGAGGAGGAGGAAGATGATGTAAAGCCGACACATCCCACCATCCTCGTGGTAGCTGTTATTGCTCTTCTGGCTGTGCTTTATCTTGCCTACCAGCAGTATAGCATTGATACCACCTTCGGTCGAGTGAGCGAGCCTACTTTCGGCTGGCCGGCTGAGGGATCTGATGACGCTGCTGTAGCTGCTGAGGAGGAAACTTCTGAAGAAGAAGAGGGTGGCGAAGAGGAAGAATCCGACGAAGAAGAATAATTTTTCAACGGAAAAGACTCCTCGTGTTTCTCATACCTCACCATGGCATTACAGATTACAGACAGCAACTTTGCATCGGAGGTTCTCGAAAGCTCCGTGCCGGTACTGGTGGATTTCTGGGCTCCCTGGTGTGGCCCCTGCAAGATGATTTCACCCATTGTGGAGCAGATTGCGGTGGAACTCGCCGGGCAGGCTAAGGTCTGCAAGGTGAATGTGGATGATGAAGCCACCCAGGAGCTTTGCAACCGCTACAGCATCCGCTCCATCCCCACGCTCATGTTCTTCCGCGGGGGGGAGTTGGTGGATACCATAGTGGGAGCTACTTCCAAAGAAAATATGGTGGCGCGTCTGCGTGCCTGCATGTAACGAAGTTGCCACCGCATGAAAGTCTGAAAAAGCAGCACCGCCGGTGGTCATACCTCTGGCGGTGCTTTTTATATCATCACAACAAACTAGCAAAAACATATGGCACTCAAAGAAGTAACAGAGAGCACGTTTGAGGCAGAAGTTCTCAAGTCCCCCGTTCCCGTACTGGTAGATTTCTGGGCAACCTGGTGCGGCACCTGTAAAATGATGATGCCTGCTGTAGAGCAGGTAGGCGTTGCGCTGGCTGCCGAGGCCAAGGTGGTCAAGGTGGATGCCGGCCAGCCGGCAGGTCAGGCTATTGCCGTGCGTTATGGTGTGCGCTCCCTGCCCACATTCATTATTTTCAAGGGTGGCGAGGTGGTTAACACTATCACCGGTATGACCACTAAGGATAAGCTTATTGCCGCTGTAAAAGCAGCCTGATTATAAAACGGTTGTCTCTTAATAACTCCCTGCTGCTTAGGCAGCAGGGAGCTTTTTCTTGCCCGGAGGCTCAAAATCTGGTAGAATCCCCGCATATGAAAACAACGACATTGATTGCCGCTGTCAGTATGTTACTCCCGCTGGTGCAGGCGGCTGTTCCTGCGCAATTCTCTGACCGGGCCAGAGAATTACTGGCCGATTCGGTGGTGCTGCAGCCTGCCGAATACCCGCTCAACATTGTCTACTTCCTGGGCAATGACAACGAGCCTGTGGCCGATTATGAACGCCGTCTGAGCGAAATCATGCACTATGTGCAGCAGTTCTACGCTAAGGAAATGACCCGAAATGGCTTTGCAGGCCGGAGCTTCGGCATGCAGTTGCAGGAGAATGGGAACGTTAAATTTCACCTGGTGCGCGGCAAGTACCCCCACCGCGAATACGGCTATGCCACCGGCCATAACAAGTGCCTCGAGGACATCCGCGAGTATGCCAAAGCCCACCCCGGCACTATCTGCAGCGACCACATCCTCGTGATTATGCCCACTTTCCACGATGCCGAGTACAACGACCTGCAGCCCGGCGGCGTGCCGTTCTATGGCCTGGGGCGCAACTGCTTTGCCCTCGACTATGCCCACTTCGACTTGCGCCACCTGGGGCAGAACACCCACGAGGGCCGGCTGCTCACCAAGTGGCTCGGTGGTCTGGCTCACGAACTGGGGCACGGCCTCAACCTGCCGCACAACGAGGGCACCGTGACTGATATGGCCGCCATGGGCACTCCGCTCATGGGCGCGGGTAACTACACCCTGGGCATGAAACCTACCTACCTTACCCTCAACTCCGCCCGTCTGCTCGACCGCTGCCAGGTGTTTGCACCCGCTGGCGACAAAACGGAATTTTACGCAGAATGCCCCCGCCCCGAGGTGCAGAGCGCCACTCTGCGCTACACCGGCACGACTCTCGAACTCACTGTGCGTTGCAACAATACCGCCTATGTGAACGCCCTCGTGCAAGCCCCGCCCTATGTGGTGAACCGCGATTATGAGGCAGTAGAGTTCTGCACCACTCCGCAGGATGAGGCGGATGCTGCCGGTTACCGTACCTATAGTGTCACCATTCCCCTGAGCGAGCTCACCGCCCGCCAGAACACGGGCAAGGGGGAACAGGGTATCGATGTGCTCCTCGTGCAGCCAAACGGCTTGCGCTACCGTTGGCGCACCACCTATGACTACACCAGCCTCCAACCCGGCGATAACATTCCCCTTGACCCGAAGAAAAACTTCTGGCTCGGTTATTAAAAAAAGGCGGCTCTGGCAACGGAGCCGCTTTTTTTATCTTGCCCGGTAGGGCAGGATTTCGTGCGGAGTAGCTGCAATTCATTGAGCTGCGCAGCGGCGACTGCCTCACCAGTCTGCTGTTCCAGAACTCAGAACCGCATCGTCTTTTAACAAAATCACATCAAGCCGGCTGCTGCTGCGTGATGCAGTGAATCGCGCCGCCCTCAATCACCAGGCGGCGGGCATCGATTCCCACCACGCGGCGCCCCGGGAACGCCTCGCGCAGAATCCCCAGCGCGCGGTCATCCTCCCGCTTTTGCATAAAGATGGGCACAATGACAGAGCCGTTGCAGATGAGGAAATTGGCATAACTGGCCGGCAGCTGCTCCAGCCGCCAATCCTGCGCCACCAGCGGCTGCGGCATGGGCAGGGGAATCACCTCCACCCGGTGGCCGCCGGGTGTGCGCAAATCCTGCAAACGCTCATTATTCTCTGCCAGCGCGCGGTAGTGGGGGGAGTGCGCATCCGGCTCCACGATGGAAACCACCGCCTCCGGGTTCACAAAGCGCACCATGTCATCAATGTGCCCATCCGTATCATCCCCTTCGATGCCGCTGCCCAGCCAGAACACCTGCGTGCTGCCCAGCAGCCGGTGCATCTCCGCCTCAATCTCCTTTTTGGTGAACTGGGGGTTACGGTTTGGGTTCAAGAGAACCGCCTCCGTCGTCAGCACCAGTCCTTCGCCATTGCCTTCAATGGCTCCGCCTTCCAGAATCACCTCACTGCATAATTGCGGCAGCCCCAGACTCTCAGCAATGCGCGTAGGTACCTCATTGTCCAGATTCCAAGGCGCAAACTTACCACCCCACGCATTGAAAGTCCAGTTGGCCAGCTGCATGCCGCCGTCTGTCCGCTGTACAAAAATCGGGCCGTGGTCGCGGCACCACACGTCATTCGTCGGGTGGTCGTAAAGAGTAAAACGCTGCACTCCGCGCTCGCGCAGCAGTTGCTCAATCCCCGCATGCAGCGGAGCCGCTGCGTTGATGCGCACCTCGGCCTCCTGCGCAATAGCTGCGGCCAGCTCTGCATAGCGGCTGTGCAGCTCCTGTAGACCACCCTGCCAGAGGTCATCCCGGTGTGGCCAGGAAAGCCACACCGCCACTTGCTTCTCCCACTCTGCGGGCCAGCGCAGCTCATTTCCCTGCATCGGTACCATGCTCATCGTTTCAATCAGTTGGTATCAAGAGTTTCGTAAGGTGCATTCAGCAGCATCGTCACCGGGGTAAGACCGTCAAACTGTTCGCGCTTATCACCCTCCTGCTTGCCGAATACACCCACTCCGATCAGATTATACACCAGGTCCCCCACATGGGTGGACTCCGTAATCCCCCATTGCTCCATCACCGCCATCGCCAGCGGTCCGTACTCCTCCAGCGCATAGGAACAGAAGCCAAAATACAACTCCTCCGCGCTCAAGTGCGGATTCTCAGCTGGTTTGCGGCATTTCTCCACCGTGGCATCCAGCGCCGCGCGAATAAAGAAATACGCATCCGCCGGATAATCATCCGTTTTCTGCAAAATCTGCTCTACTGCATCCTCAAAGCTTTGTGCCATGCCCCCATGCTACCATGTAGCCGCCTGCGACGCAATAGCAAATAGCTGCATATTCGCTTGCCAGCAAAGGGCAATTGGTATAAAATACGCCGCGTATGAACGTGCAGCCCCGCCTTTCCCTTGATCGCCCGCTCGTGGTGGGCTCTGTCTCTACCCTTCAGGCTTGGAATGCAGCCTGTGCGGCAGAGTCTCTGCCGTGCGATGTGGTGGAGCTGCGAGCTGACGGGCTCCCGGCTGATACGGATTGGTCTGCACTAGCTGCCATGAAGTGCTGCCGCCCGGTGCTTGTCACCGTGCGGCACGAAAGTGAAGGCGGTCTGCGCAGCATAGATGCCGGTGAACGCTTTTCCATCGCCCGCGCCCTGCTGCCCTTGGCCGCTGCGCTGGACTGGGAGATTGCCCAGCTGCCCGACGCTCGGGAACTGCTGGCCGAGTTTCGCGCCGCCGGAGTGGTCATCATCGCCTCTGCTCACGATTTTGAACAGACTCCCGCCCTGGAAACCCTGCTGGAAAAAGAACAATGCGCCCGCGCCCTTGGGGCAGATGTGGCCAAGTTTGCTTTCCGTCTGCATAGTGCAGAGGACATGATAGTGGGCGTAGAACTCCTGCGCCGCTCCAGCGGCACCACCACCGCCATGGGCATGGGGCCGCTCGGCGCCGTCAGCCGCCTCCTCTACGCCCAGCACGGCGCCCGCCTCATCTACGGCTACCTGGGCGATACCCCCACCGCCCCCGGCCAGTGGTCTGCCGCCCTTTGCCGCCAGGCGCTCAACGAGATTGACAATTGACGAATGACGATTGACAATTGAGGCGTTCCCTGCGGCTGCCGCCGCAGTCGATGCCTACGGACCCAGGCCTGCGCATACTCACAAGAGCGTGAGCGTAATCATGATGCCCATGATGATGAGCTTGGCCAGCACGCCGGCGAGCAGGCCCAGAGTGGCTCCGAGGCCAGATTTGGCGGAGTCTCTGGCTGTCTTGCTCTGGAACTTGTACTCTGCAATGAAGGCACCCACGAAGGGACCGATGATGATACCGAAGGGAAACACAAAGAAGGCTCCTACAATGAGTCCTATCATGCTGCCCCAGAATGCCTGCTTGCTGCCGCCGAATTTGCGGGCGCCCAGCGCCGTGGTGATGTTATCTGCCAGTGTGCCGAACACCGCCAGCACCAGCATGATAAGCCAGAACCACCACGAGGGGTACGGCGCTCCAGCCGCCACCACATAGCACGCGCTGCCGCCCAGCGCTACAAAACAGCCCGGATACGGCAGCACAGCCCCGGCAAAACCAGCAATGTACAACACCAGCGCAGCTGCATAAAGGCACATGGCCATGTAATCCAGCCCCGAAAACCAATTAGCGAGCTCCTGAAACATGATTAGTCATTAATCACTTTTTTACTGTCCCAGGTTTGCTTCCTGAATGCTGGCTCGCTTGCGGGCGGTGGCATCCAGAATGCGCTTACGCATGCGGATGAAATGCGGCGTGGCTTCCACCAGCTCATCCGGCTCGATGTATTCGATAGCGCGCTCCAGCGAGAAAACGCGGGGCGGTGTGAGCTGGATGGAATCATTCTTCGTGGCCGAGCGGTGGTTCGTGAGGTGCTTCTCGCGTGTCGGATTCACCGGGATATCAATCGGCTTCGGATTCTCACCCACAATCATCCCTTCGTATACCTCATCGCCTGGCGAAATGAACAGCGACCCGCGCTCCTCCATCGCCTGCAGCGCATAGGGGCGGGCAATACCATTCTCCATCGAGATGAGGGTGCTCGTCTGGCGGGTTGTAATCTCGCCCGCATACGGGGCGTATTCCTTGAACAGGTGGGAGAAGATGCCGTGGCCGCTGGTCAGGTTCACCAGCTCAAACTCAAAGCCGATAAGCCCGCGGGTGGGAATAGTGGCCTGGATAGTCGTGCGGCCATTGCCGCTGGCCTCCATATTCTCCAGAATACCGCGGCGGTTGCCCAGGATGCGCACAGTGCCGTTGGCGCACTCATCCGGCACCTCGATAAACACCGTCTCGAAGGGCTCGCAGTTCACGCCGTCAATCTCGCGTACAATCACCTTCGGCCGGGAGACCAGCACCTCGTAATTCTCGCGGCGCATCTGCTCTACCAGAATCGCAATCTGCATTGTGCCACGGGCCGAAACCATGAACACGCCTGCCAGATCCGTATCCTCCACCTTGATGGAGATATTCGTGCGCATCTCGCGCATCAGGCGGTCGCGAATCACGCGGCTCGTCACATTCTTGCCATCGCGGCCACCCAGCGGACCATCGTTGATGCTGAACTCCATCTGCACCGTCGGCGGCTCAATCTTCACAAAGGGCAGGGGCTCGCCCTCCGGGTCAGCCGTCAGCGTCTGGCCGATATCCACATCCTCGAACCCGGAAAGCCCGATGATATTGCCAGCCTCGCCCACCGTCGAGTCAGTTGTCTGCAAACCGCTGTACTCAAAAAGCTTCGTCACCTTCGCCTGCACCCGGCTGCCATCCTGGCGGATCAGGTGCAGCGTGTCGCCCTTCTGCACGCGGCCACTCGTGATGCGGCCTACCGCCACGCGTCCCACATAATCATCCCAATCGATGTTGGAAATCAGCATCTTGAACGGCTTATCCGGGTCGGCATCCTGCGGGGCGGGGATGTGCTTCACAATCTGGTGCAGCAGCGGACTGCAATCCACCGGGGCCTCACCCTCCGGGCTGTTCATGAAATATCCATCGCGCGCAGAGCCATATACAAAGGGCGCTTCGAACTGCTCCTCTGTGGCATTCAGATCCAGCAGTAGCTCCAGCACCTGGTCATGCACCTTCATGGCATCCGCATGCGGGCGGTCAATTTTATTAATCACCACAATCGGCAGCAGACCTTCTTCCAGCGCCTTGCGCAGCACAAAACGCGTCTGTGCCTGCGGCCCTTCGTAAGCGTCCACCACCAGAATCACACCATCCACCATCTTCATCACGCGCTCCACCTCAGCGCCGAAATCCGCGTGTCCCGGCGTATCCACAATGTTGATAGTGTAGTCATTCCAGTGGATGGATGTATTCTTCGCCTTAATTGTAATCCCCTTCTCGCGCTCCAGATCCATGGAATCCATGGCGCGCTCCTGCACCTCCTGATTCTCGCGATACGTACCACCTGCCTTCAACAGCTGGTCCACCAGCGTCGTTTTACCGTGGTCAACGTGGGCGATAATAGCCAGATTGCGGAATTTGCTCGGGTCACTCATAATCAATAAAATTCACCATTCACCGCCACATACTGCGGCTGCGCCGCAGAGTCTAGCACAACCCGCGCCCTTTGGAAAGCGTAAAAACGCGGAAAATTAGCGACCTGTCCTGCGGGTAATGTCAGTCGCACCAGGAGAAAATGTGCTGCAGCTCATCAGGCCTTTGTTTAATCTCATCAACCGAATACTCGGCATGCTCGGGCAGGGGGACTGGGTGCAGAAGGCTTGCAATGCGTGTGGGTAGATGGTATGATGCTGCTATGCCGAAGGTGAACCTCAAGGAGAAGTGGAGGGGAACGCCGCACTGCCCCGGGGTGTATCTGATGAAGGGGGAGGGCGGAGGTGTGATTTATGTGGGGAAGGCGAAGAATCTTCACCGCCGCCTGGCAAATTATTTTTCGCCATCGCGCGCGACGCTGGAGAATGGCAAGACGCGGGCGCTGATTGCGGCGATTGTGGATTTTGATTATTACGAGGTGCGCAATGAGCAGGAGTCGCTGATTCTGGAGCAGAAGTTGATTAAGGAGTACCGCCCGCATTATAACGTGCAGTTGCGGGATGATAAACGGTATTATCTGCTGCGGGCGAGCCGCCAGGAGCCGTTCCCCCGCTTTTCGCTGGTGCGGCTTCGCAAGGATGATGGGGCGCGCTACATCGGTCCGTTTGTACATGCTTCGGCGCTGAAGGAGACGGTGGAGTGGCTGAACCACCGTTTCCGCTTGCGGACGTGTACCTGTCGTCACCCGGGGGAGGAGCAGTATCGCCATTGTCACGATGATGAGATTCGCCACTGCTCGGCGCCGTGTGTGGGGAGAATTTCGGAGGAGGAGTACCGTGCGCAGTTCGAGGCGGCGCTGGGGCTGCTGGAGGGGCGCGGCCGCCAGGCGCATCTGGATGCGCTCACGCAGGAGATGATGGCCGCAGCGGATGCGCTGGATTTTGAGCAGGCTGCGCGGCTACGCGATGTGCGCGAGAATATTATCAAGACGCTGGAGCCGGCGCGCCGTTTTGCGCGTCGCGCACCGGATTTACCCGGCACGGTGGACCCGGATCGCGACCTGGCGGAGCTGGCAGCGGCGCTGGGGATGCCGCAGCCTCCGGCGGTGATGGAGTGTTTTGATATTTCCAATTTATCGAGCAATCATATTGTGGCGAGCATGGTGCGGTTCACCAATGGGCGGCCGGATAATGCGGCGTACCGGCGGTACCGTATCAAGGGGGTGGATGGGCAGAATGATTTTGCCTCTATGCTGGAGGTGGTGCGCCGCCGGTATTCGCGTATTGTGAATGAGAGCAGCGCGCTTTTTGATAAGCCTACCGGGGTGGATACGTACGCGTGGCTGAAGGAGCTGAGCGCGCAGGGCAAGGCGCCCATCAGGGTGCCGGATCTGGTGGTGGTGGATGGCGGCAAGGGGCAGCTGGCCATTGCGGTGCAGGTGCTGGCGGAGATTGGTTTGCAGCATATGCCGGTGGTGGGGCTGGCAAAGCGAGATGAGGAGATTTACCTGCCCGGGGAGGCGGAGCCGCTGGTGCTGAGCCATGAGTGCGGGGCGCTGCGCTTGCTGCAGCGTTTGCGCGATGAGGCGCACCGCTTTGCGAATAATTATAATGAGTTGCTGGTGCGTAAGCGAGTGCGCGAGAGCAAGCTGGATGCGTACCCGGGCATGACCCCGCGCCGCAAGGAACTTTTACTGGCGCGCTTTCACACGGTGCCGGGTATCCGCTCCCGCAGCGCGGCGGAACTGGCGGAGCTACCGGGGATTTCGCTGAAGTGGGCGCAGGCGTTCTGCGAGTGGCTGAAGCGTGAGTGATACTTTTATCGGCCTTGCCGCTGGCGGGTCTGATTTAATTGGATGAATGCTGTTTTTCACCGAAGGGTGGCGGGGTGATGCTGGCGTTAAAGCTGCAGGCGGTGAGCCCCAGCAGGGCGACGGTGATGAGGATGATTCGCAGGGTGTTCTTCATAGCGTTCTTTATTTTACGCGTGATTTTCCTGCTGGCAAGCGGTTAGTTTAATGGGTAGGGCCTGAGCTCCGGCACGTGCGGTGCTACATTGGGTGTGTGCTTCTGCCGTGAGCGGGGGGGACTTTACTTCAACTTTTCGCCTCTCAGAGGCTGTGGGAGTAATTGTTTTTCTTTACATGGCAGCCTCAATAGTTTAGTATTCAGATGTTATGAGACTTCGCATTTTCTTGCTTACTGCATGTGCGGCTGTTGCCGGATTGTTTGCTCCGGCTTCTGTAGAGGCTGCGCCTTCTGATTCCGTCAAAAAGCTTTCAAAAAAAGGCAAGAAAAAGGGTAAGAAGACTGATAAAAAGGAAAAAAAGACAAAGAAGGAAAAGAAAGGCAAAAAGGGTGGGGTTTTTGCTGTCCTGGAGGAGCCTGTTCTTGCTGATGTTGATTTGAAGAATCCGCCCGCTGAGCTTCGCCAGAAGGCGCAGGCTAATCTTAAGCGGCTGGGTATTACTCCGCTGGTGTATGATGATGCGGTGAAGTTGGCGGTGTATGATGGTTCTCTGTCGGTTTTGCAGAATTTGCTTCTTGCTGGGCAGAAGCAGGAGACGCTGGACGGGGCTTTTGCGCTGGCAATGACTCAGTTCTCGCGTCCTGAGGTGCCCAATAACAAGCGTGCACAGAGTGCCCGGATGCTGTTGAGCGCCGGCGCATGTGCCAATGAGCTTACGCCGGAGTATTTGCGTATGTGCCGCGACCGCGAGCTGGATGCGCTGGTGCGCTCGGCTCCGCAGTTCAGGGGGGATTCATCCCTGGGCTGTGCTATTATGACCGGCGATGTTGAGGGGGTCAGAAAGAAACTTGCAGAGAAACCGGATTGGCGCAAGGAGTTTGAGCCGTCCCTTACGCAGGATGAGCGCATAAATATGAATAAGATGCGTGGCATGGGGGTTGAGACGGGAATTAAAACGACGCTTCTTTCCCGCGTTGCTATGCGTGATGATCACGAGATGTTCAAGCTGCTGCTGGATGAGTTTACGTCTAAACTCAGCGACTCGAAGGAGAGGCCGATGTACACGATTTTTTCTATCTCCTCGGCTTTTTCTGCCAAGTCGCTGCAGTGTATGAAGGTGCTGCTGGAGTCGGAGCTTGTGAAGGAGGCGCTTAAAGCGGAGCGCATGCCTGTCAACGGGCTTCCGGCTGCATTGTCTGGTTATAATGCGAGCATGGGGGATTTGCACCTCTCTCCGGCGTTGCTTCAGGCTGTGTATGAGGCGAGTGCTTTCACGGATGAGGAGCGTCTGGCTGTGTTGAATTTCTCTGTGCTGTTCGGGCATGCAGATTGTATCAAGGCTCTTTACAAGGATGCTGCCGCCAGACCGGCTGCGGTTTCTCCGCTTGTTTTTGCCATTGCGGATGATGATGTGGCAGCTCTGGAGAAGTTGCTCAAGAAGGGCAGGGTGAATGATGTTATCTGGAAGAATGACAAGGGGGAGCACACGGCGCTGAGTTTTGCGGCGCATTGCGGCAGCTGCGCGTGTCTTGAGACTCTTTTGAAACAACCGGATATTGATGTGAATGCCGCGGTGCAGAGTGGTTATAGAAAGGCAAGGGTGACTCCCCTTTCCCTTGCGGCGCTGGGCAACCGCGCAGAGTGTGTGCGGTTGCTGCTGAATGCCCCGGGACTGGATGTGAAGGATAATACTATTCTGACTGATATTCTGCTTTGCAATAATATGGAGCTTACCAAACGGATTCTCCAGAATCCGGAACTGTCCCCCAACGCGGCTGTAATGGGGCTTTCTCCATATCCTGTAGCTCCGCTTTGCCTTTGCATTCAGAGTCAATTCCTGTCCGGTTTCCTGGCTTTGGTTCACGCGAAGGATACTGATGTGAATGTGCAAATCAACACCACTACGCCGCTGCATGTGGCTGCAGCCGTTGGCCACCTGACGGCTTTGCAAGTTTTGCTTTCCAGAAATGCCGATGCGACTAAGAAGAATCACATGGGAAACACCCCTGCAGAGCTGGCACAGCAGAATGAGGCTTATCTGTATGCACATCGTTTTCTGACGGTCCTGGATGCAGGGAAACGCCCCGATGCAACGGCTTATAAGAAGGAGGTTGCGGATAGGTGCCTGGAGCTTTTCAGTAAGGCCGGTGGGGCAGAGTAATGCCTTTCGTGCATAACATCTGCGCCTTGCCGTGCAGAATGGAAGAACCCCGGCAGATGACGATCTGCCGGGGTTCTTTTAAGGGGATTATCCCAGAGAAGCTTTACTTCTCGGAGAGGGAGCCGATGCCGGGAAGCACCTTGCCTTCCAGCAGCTCCAGGGAAGCGCCACCACCGGTGGAGCAGAAGGAGAGCTTGTCAGCTACCTTGAACTTCTTGGCTGCAGTCACGGAGTCGCCACCACCCACGATGGAGGTGCAGTCGCTCTCTGCGAGGCATTCGGCCAGGGCCTTGGTTCCCTGGGCGAAGGAGTCGAGCTCGAATACGCCCAGCGGGCCGTTCCAGAGCACGGTCTTGGCGCCCTTGATGATGCTGCAGAATTCTTCGATGGCTTTGTCGCCGATGTCGATGCCCATGCCATCAGCAGGGACGGAGCCACCCTCAGCCCAGGGAGCGGTGCAGAAAGTCTCTGCGCCTTCCTCGAATTTGTAGGAGTAGCGGGTGTCGGCGGGCAGCACGAAGGTCACGCCCTTGGCCTTGGCATCAGCCAGAATCTGGTTGGCGAGGTCGAGCTTATCGGCTTCAATCTTGGAGTTGCCTACATCGTGGCCCTGGGCTGCCAGGAAGGTGTTGGCCATGGCGCCACCGATGATGAAGGTCTGGCTCTTTTCCATGAGCTTGGAGAGCACCTGAATCTTGTCGGAAACCTTGGCACCGCCCATGATAACCACGAAGGGCTGCTCGGGGGCGCTGAGCTTGCCCTCGAGGTATTCGAGCTCGCGCTCGATGAGGAAGCCCATGGCGGATTTCTCTGCGAAGTGGGTCACACCCTCGGTGGAGGCGTGGGCACGGTGGGCAGAGCCGAATGCGTCATTCACATACAGGGTGGCATCACCCAGGAGTGCCTTGGCGAATTCGGGGTCGTTCTTCTTTTCCTTCTTGTCGAAGCGCACATTGTCGAGCAGCATCACATCGCCATCCTGGAGAGCCTTACGGGCGGCGGTAGCGGCTTCACCAATGGTCTCGGGAACGAAAGCAACGGGCTTGCCGAGGTGGCCGGCGAGGCATTCGGCAGCGGCGGCCAGGGAGAACTCAGCCTGGTAGCCAGTACCCTCGGGACGGCCCAGGTGGGAGCAGAGAACGAGGCGGGCGCCGTTCTCGAGCAGGTACTTGATGGTGGGCAGAGCTGCCACGATACGGGCATCATTGGTAATCTTGCCATCCTTCATGGGCACGTTGAAGTCAACGCGCATGAGTACTTCCTTGCCGGCGACGTCGAGGTCGCGTACAGTGAGTTTTGCCATAGTTACTATTATGTTATTTGGTTGAAGTTTTTGGGGAAATTGCGCGGTGCAATTGTTCCGTGTGGCGTATTTTAACGGAAAATCCCCGATTTTCAAGGCAAAATGCGTGAGAGCAGGAGAAAAATAGACGAAATTGCTTGATAATGCAGAAGAATGTGCTAGAGTTTATGGATATTATGGGTGGGAAATACCGTAAAAGCAAGAATGAAGAGATGACGCTGCGGCGGCATACCCGGCCGCGGCAGCGGGCTGTGCGCCGCGTTGCTGTATCTGCTGCCTGGTGTGTGCTGGCTGTGGTGATTGCAGCACTGCCGTTGGCTTCGTGGGCGCGCTTGTGGCAGGCTGGGGAGCAGGTGAACTGGGTGCCAGCGCTGCTGGGTACCGGTTTTATGCTCCTGGTGAGCGCGCTTTGCATGCGCTCTGCGTATCGCAGGCTTCAGAACCACCGTTGAGGCTGTGCTTTTTCTCTATATACTATCGAATGTTATGCAGGGCGGTGGCATCTGCTCTGCATGGGAGCATTCGTAAGGCGCGCAGCTGGCTGGCTGCAGCGTATTTTTGAACTTGTATGGCATTATATGGGGAGCATGGCCGCCGTCTGCATGTTTGCCGCAGTACTGGGGTTGGGGATTTATCATGCCGTGGTTCAGGATGCGGCACCTCGGTATTTCTGCTATGCCGGGTTGTATAATCCCGCAGGGGCAGAGCCGCCTGCCGGGCTTGTTCCCATGGGGGCAGAAGCTGAGCCTGGGATTCCACATGTGCGGTTGGAATATGATGCCGCCGGGCGCTTGGCCCGTGTGAAAAGCGTGAATACGCAAGGCCGGGTGTGCTCGCTCCCAGGGAGCAAGGTGGCTGAGCAGCGCTTGTATTATGACAACCAGGGGTATCTGATGCGCCGCGAAAACCGGGATGTGCGGGGGGCTTTGGCTGAGGATGCGCAGGGGGTGGCTGTGCGTGAGTTTGAGCATGATGCCGCGGGGCGTTCGACTCGTATCTTGTATCGGGATGCCGGCCGGAATCTTACTGTACCGCGCTTTCCTGGGTATGCGGAAAGCCGCATGTATTATGATGCGGACGGGCGGCCTCTGTCCGTTGAGTATCTGGATGCGGAGGGGAAACCCATCGTGAATGCGGCTGGGGAGCAGCGGGTGGTGTATGAATATGCAGATGATGGGAATCTGGTTATCCGCCGCAATATGGTGAATGGGGTGTTGGCTGATAACCGGAACGGGGTGGCGAAGGAATGTTACCGGGAGTTTCCCAATGGCACGAGTCGTCAATGGCTGAATGCTGAGGGAGCACCGGCGGAACAACCTTTTACAGGGGCTGCTGCTTTGCATTGTGATTTGCACCCGGACATGGGTATGCAGCGCCGCCGCTATGTGGGAGCCGATGGCAAGCCCTGTGCAGTCGCGAGAATCTGTACGGAGCATTTATTGCGCTGCAACCAGCATGGTTGGCCCGAGTGGGAATGTTTCAGCGGAAGTGATGGTTTACCTGTCGATAATGCAAGGCTTGGATATGCGGAGCGTGTTTGCGAATACGGGGAAGATGGCGGGCTGGAGCGGGAGTTCAGATGGGATGCCGCCGGAAATCCGGCCAAGGTGGCGGAGCGGCGCTACGTGCGATTACCTCAGGGGGAGTATGCCTTATCTGTGTATAGTGATGGTTCCACGTCTCTGCAGCCGGAGTAACCAGGGGATGGAGCTGGCTGGGGGGATGGCGCTTTGTTATTGTAAATGAGGTGGGTTTGTTGTAGGATGTAGGCATGAAATGCTCTCTTACCATGCTGGGTACTGGAAATGCAGCGGTGACGCGCTGCTTTAATACATGTTTTGTGCTGCAGAATGATTCGCGGTATCTGCTGACGGATGGTGGTGGAGGTAATGGTATTCTGGCGCGTCTGGAGCAGGCTCGGATCCCGTTGGCCCGGATTCATGACATATTCCTGACGCATACACATACGGATCATATTTTCGGCGTAGTGTGGGTGGTGCGCATGATTGCGCAGAGTATGAACGGCGGAAAGTACGAGGGTGATCTGCGCGTGTTCGGTCACGCTGAGGGGCTGCAGACTCTTGAGATGATTTGCCGTGCTACTCTGCCGGGTAAGGTGGTTGTTCATTTTGGCCGGGATATCCATTTTATGCCGCTGGCAGATGGTGATGCATTTGCTGCAGCAGGAATGCAGGGGGTGGCGTTTGATATTGGCTCGACTAAGGCCCGCCAGTTTGGCTATTCTCTTCGGTTGCCGGATGGACAGCGCCTCGTCTGCCTGGGGGATGAACCCTACAATGAAAGGAATGAGGCCATAGCCCGCGGGGCGGATTGGCTGCTCTGCGAAGCGTTCTGCCTCTCGGCGGATGCTGCCAGGTTCAAACCCTACGAGAAGCACCACAGCACCGCCCTGGATGCCGGTCGCCTTGCCGCCGGACTTGAGGTGAAAAATCTCCTCCTTTACCACACCGAGGATGCTACGCTCGAATCTCGCCGCTTTGCATATGCGGCTGAGGCGGCCCAGTACTTTTCCGGTGCTATTTTCGTGCCCGATGATGGGGATAATCTTCCTCTGTGCTGATTTTTGCCTGTTTGCTCTATTTTTTATCAAAAATATAAACTCTTGATAACTGTGAGATTGTGATGAAAAATAGGGCAAAAACAGCCATTCTGGCGGCCGTATAGCACCATCGTCTGTGCCTCAGTAGGGGATTTTTTGCGCCAGAAACCATAAAATGGGCGCCTTTGCCATATTTTTGAGCGTCTAAACACCTTGTTGATGGAATGGAGATTTTCTGTCTCGGATTACTTGCAGGGGCAGAAATGATTGTCTTCTTGGCAGAATTGCGAAAAATGAGCAAAAAACGCCAAATTTCGCAAAGAGACTGATGTGCGGCTTGCGCAAAGCGCTTAGCCACAGTAGGGGAAGCAATGATGGGATGCGGTGTAATGCTACCGGCCGAAAATGTGCTCTGGTGTCAAAACGGTGTGTAAAAATGGCTGATTTTCGGGTGTGCAAACACCTAAAATCATGTGTGTCAGCGTAGGTGTTTATGGTTGAAGACGAGGGGGTGATATGTTACTGTTTGCGGCGGAACGAAACGAGACGCATATGGCCCCAGTAAAGAGAGATGCAAACAAGCGACCAGTGACATTCTGGCTGAATGCCGAACTGCACGCTAAGTTCACGCACCTGGTGAAGGAGCGCGGAGACAGCATGTCGGAGTTACTCACCCGATTCATAGAGGAGGTGACAAAGACGGTGAAACTGAATCCGAAAGAGGAAGCGGAACTGGATGCATGGTTCCGCAGCAAAGGGCTGCGTTGAGATAGAAAAAAACGATAGAGAATTCATTGCGATGTCGGAGCAGCATAATCAGAGCGCACGCAAGCCCTCGTGGCTGAAAGTGAAGTTGCCGAAGGGCAGGGTGTTCAAGGAGGTGCAGCACCTGATCCAGGATAATGGATTGGTGACCGTGTGCGAGGAGGCCATGTGCCCGAATCGCGGTGAGTGCTGGAGTCATGGTACGGCTACCTTTATGGCGTGTGGTGATGTGTGCACCCGCGCCTGCGGCTTCTGCGCCACCCGCACCGCCAAGCCCAAGCCTCTTGACCCGGAGGAGCCACGCAAGATTGCCGAGAGTGTGGCGCACATGAATCTGAACCACGCTGTGGTGACCATGGTGACTCGTGATGATCTGGCTGATGGTGGTGCTGCGCATATTGCGGAAATCATCTGCCGCATTCGCGAACTTAGTCCGCAGACTGTGCTGGAAGTGCTCACCTCCGACTTCCGCGGGAATGAGGAGGCTCTTGCCATGGTGATGGCTGCTGCTCCGCATATTTTTAACCACAATCTGGAAACGGTGGAGCGCCTTTCACCCATGGTGCGTTTCCGCGCGAAGTATCGCCTCTCGCTGCACATGCTGAAGCGAGCGCTGGAGATGGCGCCCGGCCGCGTGGTGACCAAGAGCGGAATCATGCTGGGGCTGGGTGAAACCCGCGAGGAAATTGAGCGCACCATGGATGACCTGCGAGAGCATGGCGTGACCGTGCTCACCATGGGGCAGTACCTGCGACCCTCCCCGCGTCATCTGCCGGTTATCGACTACATCCGCCCGGAGGTGTTTGATGAGCTGCGTGAGGTGGCGTTGGGCAAGGGATTCCGCCATGTTGCCAGTGGACCGCTCATCCGTTCATCGCACCACGATGCGGCATTCCGCCCGGAGCTGGATATTCTGGAGGCTATGAATGCCTACCTTGCCAACAGGAAGTAAGGAGCCGATTTTTGTCAGCCGCGCAGTGCGAGAGTACATCGCGCGGCTTCTTTTTTGCGGAGTAAGTTCCGCCTGGCGGAAGATAAAATTTCCCTTGCCTTGCCGCACCGGGAAATTTTGCTGTACAAGCGGGTAGAAAACAAGTAAAATCAGCGCGTGGCGGCGTGTAGGCTTAGCCGCAATAACGATACAACCAGTGTACTACAATGGCTGAAGAAAGCACGAAGAACCCCATGGAAGCCCTTGAGGCTTTGTACGGAAGCGATACCTTTGGTATCAAGACCATGGAGAAGTACCTCTCCAAGAGCGCTTTCAGGAAGATGATGCAAACCATCCAGATGGGTGGCAAGCTGGATATGAGTATTGCAGATGAAGTGGCCCAGGCCATGAAGGTATGGGCACTTTCCAAGGGTGCCACGCATTATACACACTGGTTCCAGCCGCTTTCCGATGCCACGGCAGAGAAGCATGATTCCTTTGTGGAGCCGGATGGCAAGGGCGGCATGATTTTCGAGTTCACCGGCAAGAATCTCATCCAGGCCGAGCCGGATGCCTCCTCTTTCCCCAGCGGCGGTATCCGCGCTACGTTCGAAGCCCGCGGCTACACCGCCTGGGACCCCACCAGCCCGGCGTTCATTAAGCGCACGGCCAACACGGTGACGCTCTGCATTCCGACCGCCTTCTGCTCCTACACCGGTGAGGCTCTGGATAAGAAGACCCCGCTGCTGCGTTCCATGGCAGCTGTGGGTGCTCAGACCAAGCGAGTGCTGGCATGCTTCGGCATCACCCCCACCACGGTGGAGACCAATCTGGGCGCCGAGCAGGAGTATTTCCTCATCGACCGCGATTTGTACATCCAGCGTCCCGACCTTATCGAGACCGGCCGCACTCTCTTTGGCTGCCTGCCGCCCAAGCACCAGCAGATGGAGGACCACTATTTCGGCTCCATTAAGGAGCGAGTGCTGGAGTTCATGACCTCGGTCGACCACGCCCTCTGGGCCCTCGGCGTGCCCTCCAAGACCCGCCACAACGAAGCCGCCCCCGGCCAGTTTGAAATCTGCCCGCTCTTTGAGCCCTGCAACGTGGCCGTGGACCACAACGTGCTCATCATGGACATCCTGGAGCGCCAGGCGCTCAAGTTCAACCTGGTGTGCCTACTGCACGAAAAACCCTACAGCTCGGTGAACGGCAGCGGCAAGCACAACAACTGGTCGCTTTCCACGCCGGAGCTCGGCTCCCTGTTCTCCCCGGGCAAGACCCCGCACAGCAACGTGCTCTTCCTCACCTTCCTGGCCAGCGTGATTCAGTGCATCGACCGCCACGCCGACCTGCTGCGCGCCTCTATCTCCAAGGCTGGCAACGACCACCGCCTCGGTGCGGCAGAGGCGCCGCCCGCCATCATGAGCATTTTCCTGGGTGACGAGCTTACCAATATTGTGGAGCAGATAATGCACGGCGGTGCCAAGTCCTCTTGCGCCAAGACCACCATGGAACTGGGCGTGGATACCCTGCCGGAGCTGCCCAAGGACACCACCGACCGCAACCGCACCTCTCCCTTTGCTTTCACGGGCAACAAGTTTGAGTTCCGCGGTGTGGGCTCCTCCCAGACCTGCGCATGGCCCATGACGGTGCTCAACACCATCATGGCCGAATCGCTGGATGAAGTGGCAACCCGCCTGGAGCCTGTGGCCGGCACCCCCGCGTTCAAGGATGAGGTGAAGAAGCTCATAGCCGAGATGATTACCGCCCACAGCCGCATCATCTTCAACGGCAACGGCTATTCAGCAGAATGGGTCGAAGAAGCCGCCCGCCGTGGTCTGCCGAACATCAAATCCACACCAGAAGCCCTCGAAGTCCTCTCCCGCCCGGATACGCTGGCCCTCATGCAGAAATATGGCGTGCTTTCCAACGCCGAGCTGCTGGCCCGCAAGGAAATCCAGATTGAGAACTACGAGAAACTCATCGATATCGAGGCCAAGACCTGCCTCAACATGCTCGAAACCATTTACATGCCCGCCATTGCAGAGCAGATGACCCAGATTTGCAATACTGTGGCCGCCATTCAGGCTGCCGGTATCGGTGCCGGCCTGAAAGCTGCCACCGGCAAGGCTGAGGCCGTAGGCTCGCTCTACGACCTGCTGCCTGACCGCATCGCTGATTTGTCTGCCGCTATAGCGGAGGGGAATCCGGCCCACATGCGTGAAGCCATGGTTGCCGCCCGCGAGGTGGTAGACAAGCTCGAAACCATGGTGGATGCCGACCTCTGGCCCGTTCCCACCTACGCGGAGATGCTGAATATCCACAGTAAGTAAATATTGTCTCCATTGGTCCCGGTCTGCAGTCAGCCTCAGACCGGGGCTTTTTGTTGTTTACTTTCCTGCTTGCTATCTGTTGGGAAATGGGGTAGAATGCGGGGCGTAGCAGAGCATATCACTATCATGGCACACGAAACAGCATTCCTGGGTGCGAGCACGGTTTTCGGCAAGTATTGGACGAAACGCCGCTTCTTTGATTATCTGATTGATAAGGATAATTTCAAGCTCACGTTCGGCCGTTCGTTCGGCATGATGGTGTATCTGGATAATGCCGTGGCCAACGGCCCCGCGGCGGTGCGCGCAGATGTGGAGGCTGATACCCGGGCCACGAATTACCTCATCAACCACCTGGCGGATATCAAGCCGGAACTTACCGTGTTTGTGACCACTTGTGATATGCTGCCCGAGACGGCGGATGAAAACACGCCCGCGCTGGAAAGTAGCGAGGACCCCTATGTGCAGAACCGCATCAACCTGTACCGCGAACTGAACCGCCAGTATGGCCGCGTGCTTAACGTGCATATCCCGGAGATTGCCAGCGCAGACCCCGCGTTCAACCCGCTGATGGCAGCATTACTGAATCCGGATCATTCGAAGAAGCCGCTGCCGTTTGCCCCGCTGGAATACCACCAGCTATACCTGCCGCAGCGCATTATGGGTGACGTGGACCGCTGCATTCCGCTGGGGATTCCGGCTGTTATCCCTGCGATGCCACCCTTGACCACTACTGAGCTGGTGAACCTGCTGAACCCAGCGCTTGCGAAACGTCTGCGCGCCCCGGAGAACAGCGACCTGCGGGGCTCTGACCGCAAATCAATCCATTCCTTCCAATGGCTTGATCCGAAAGATGGCTACCTGGTGACCAAGGAAGACCAGATGGAACTGCTGAAGTTCTATTTTGCCCCGGAGATGGTGTAAATGGCTACTGCCGCATTGAAACAGACCGGGGGTGAGTTTGCCCGCTTCTTTGTGGTGGGCGTGGGGGCTACGTTGCTGCATCTGGGGGTGTATCTGCTGCTCAACTGGCTGTTAGATTTGAGCAAGTCCGATGCCTGGGGTATTACTGCAACCTATGCCGTGGGGTATCTGGTTAGCTTCGTGGCCAACTACGTTGCCTCGCTGCGCTGGACCTTCAAAACCGAAGGCAGTGTGCGCAAGGGGCTGGGCTTTGCCTTATCGCATCTGGTCAATGCTTTCATGCATCTGATCCTGCTGAACTTTTTTCGCGCCGCGGGGGCAGGGGATGCGCTGAGTATGTTGCTCATCTGGTTAGCTCCCTGGCTGGTGGACTGGCTGCCTGTGCTGGGACGCCCGGAATCACTTTTGCCGCTTCCGGTGTATGTGATTGTAGTGCCGCTCAATTTCATCATGGTACGCTATTTTCTGAAACGCGGATAAAGCGTGTAAAGAACAATGGATAATTGGTGAAATTTCCGGGGGCATTTCATTGAGGCCCACGTAGGGGGGGGCTGGTTCCTGGAGCTGGGTATAATGCAATTGCGCTGTTTTGCAAGCGAGCATGTACAATTCTATACTCCCCACTTCGCACCTTATGCCTCTAATAGGTATTCTAACCTCTTGATGTTGGAATTCTAACTGCGGTATGTTCGTGCACAGCGGCTGTGTCAATTGGCAGCCCCGTGTAACTATGAAGATGAAGAATAAACGAATTCTGGCTCTGCTGAGCACAACTGCCTTTGTGGTTGTAGCCGGCACGATGAGTAGTAAGGCAGACGAAACAAGCGATAAACAGGCGTATCTGGATGGTACCCGCCGTGAGCTGGTGGGTGGATACCAGATGCCGCCGGATGTAACGGGGGTGACCCGCACGGCGACGCTGGCCAGCGGCACAGGTGCACAGGCAGTGTTTGATATTACCACTACCATTACGGATGCTGCTGATGCACAGTATGTGGCCGGCCCGTATTCTGTTCCCTTTGTGAACAGCGGGATAGACCAGATCCCGTATCTGGATGGCGAGGCCGATACCCGGGATGTTGTGATCAACATGCAAGGAGGCAATGTTGCTAAATTATATGGTACTTACTTGTACTCAGATGTTACCAGCGGCAAGATTACACACAATGTCACCGGTGGTACGGTGGGTACCCTTATCGGCGGTGCAAACCTGACCGATTCTACCAACGCCCGCCCGGAATACACGCCGGCGCAGGTGCAGGAGGTGGAAATCAATATCTCCGGTGGCTCGGTTGGTCAGATTCGCGGTGGCAACACCACCAGCGAAGGTGAGGCTGGTGCATCCCATAATATTGGAGCCGGGGGAGTCTCTATCAATATATCCGGCGGTACTGTCGGCACAGAAGGGCAGCAGGACGCCATTCGTGGAGCCGGCGGTTCGTTTGATGGTGTGGATGGCAAGGTCAGTATTAATATATCTGGTGCTGCAGAAATCATTGGCGATGTGTATGCCGGCGCCCGCCAGGCAACGGTGGATTCCACCGAAATTAACATATCAGGCGGCGAAATTACCGGCAATGTGTATGGCGGAGGTTCGTATGATGACGCTCCCTCTACAGTAACCAATGGCACTCTCATCAATATATCCGGCGGTACCATTGATGGTGATGTGTACGCCGCTGGTATGAATGACCAGGTGGGCGGCAGCACAGCTATTGTAATGACCGGAGATACTGCACAGGTGAGTGGAACGCTCAACGGTGGCTCCAACAACAGCGCAGCTGCTACCCCTGGTACTGTCGGCGGGGTAAAGAGCATTGATTTCGGCACGGCGGATGCCGCCTACACGGGCACGGTGCGGCTGGCTGATTTTACCGAGGTGAACGTGAACAACGGCAGCACCACCATTGAAACACTCACCAATGCCGCAGAGGGTACTGCTGTGACGGTGGAGCTGAATGGCACGCTGAACACCAAGGCAGGCGTGATGACCGATGTAGAAAGCCTCTCTGTACTGGGCGGCACGCTTAATATTGATATGGCGGGAAGCAATGATACAGGGGTAACGGGCAAGAGCCTTACGCTGGCCAGCGGGTCTACCATAAATGTGACCAATGCCGCGGATGATTCGGGGAGCATCTCCGTGTTCGGCTTCGAGGAGATTGATGATGTAGGAGATGTTGCCATTACGCTGAATGGTGAGACGGTTTCTGCCAATCTCTGGGATTTCGAAAATGGTATTCTGACTATTCAGGAATTGAACGCAAGTACCCTTTCGCTGAACAATAACCAGCGCCGTTTCTATTCTGTGCTTCAGGCCATGGAGGCCGATGGCAAGGCTACACCGGTAGTTTCAGAACTGCTGGGCTCTCGCGATGAAACTGCTGTCAAAGCCCAGTTGGACGCCATGAGCGGGCACGAATACGCCACCGCCATGAGCAGCCAGATTGATGGCAACATGGGCCATTTGCGCCGCTTGCGAGCCAGCATGGGTAAGGGGGCTTCCCTTGGGCGCATAACGACATATACACCGGGTAGCATCGATAACAAGGGGCGGGAGATTTCGGCTCCGACAGAGGTTACAGATATGCGCCGCTGGCGAGTAGGGGTGCAGGGGTTCTATGATGAATCCAAGGTGGATTCGGATGCCCATGGTGACGGCTATGACCGTACTGAAGCCGGCGCCATGCTCCTGCTTGAATATATGGCTGATGAGGATTCGACCATGGGTGTGGCTGTATCATATGGCCGCACCAGCCTGGGGATTGAGCATGGCCTCCGCCGCCATGAGGATAATACCCGCTTTGATGTGTACAGTATGTATGGCAGGAATCGCTGGAGCTTCGTGACCTCGCTGGGTATGGGATTCCATACCCACCATATGAAGCGCCACCACATCCGGTCAATAGATGCAGATGGCTACGCCATCAACTTCCTGCACGAGGCGGCTTATGAGCTGAGGCAGACCGAGTCTTCCAACCTGCAGCTCTTCGGTGCTGTGGAAAGTTCCTGGAACCATCTTTCCGGCTTCCGGGAAAACGGAGGAGCTGCTCCTCTCTATGTACGGGATCAGGACGCCTGGGCTACTGATGTGACTCTTGGCATTCGCTACAATGCGCAGTTGCCCTCTCTGGCGGGAGCCCCCGCCGGCCTGTTTACGGTGCAGACTGGCGCTACCGGCTCGGTGGGGGATGTGAACCCCGCAGTGAAGATGAGTTATGATGGATACGGCTACCGCCAGGAATGTGCCCAGCGCGACCGCTGGGGCTGGGAAATCGGCTGCGGTGTCGAGGTGCCGGTGAGCAATACCGTCTCCTTCTTCGGTACGGCTGAGGCCATCATCCGCGATGCTTCACATGCGCTGGATGCCCAGGTCGGTATGCGTGTTGCTTTCTGAAACATCCTCAAAGAGTGGTGCCGGATTGCTCCGGCACCGCTTTTTTTTGCCAGCGAAAGAACCGGGAAGAGAAAAAGCTTGACTATAAGGGGGTACTCTGCTACTCTCCGCGCGTTATGGCAAAAGTTCCTGTTATTCAGCTTCGCAAAGGTCACGCCGTGAACTACAACGGCGATATCTGCGTTGTGCGTGAGAGCCAGCTCAAGACTCCTCCCCGCATGGCTTCCTACGTGCAGATGACCATCCGCAGCATTGCTTCCGGCAAAGACTATAATCTGCGCCTCACCTCCAACGACTTCCTTGAGGGCGTGATGCTCAGCCGCGAGGAAATGGAATTCTCCTACGTTGACGGCATGGGCTACCACTTCCTCAACACCGAGACCTACGAGGACGTATGCGTGGGTGAGGATATCGTGGAACCCGTCAAGGATTACCTCATCGAGGGTGGTGTCTACGTGCTGCTCTTCACCGATGAAATCGTGTGCTCCATCGAGCTGCCCGCCGCTATCACCATGGAAGTGGCTGAAGCCCCCGAGGGCGTGAAGGGTAACTCCGCAAACAATGTGTACAAGAGCGCCACCATGACCACGGGCCTCGTGGTGCAGGTACCCCTGTTCATCACCGCCGGTCAGCGCATCTCCGTGAAGACGGAAGATGGCACCTATCTTGGCCGCGTGAACAACTGATTTTTACGTAAAATCTGCTTTTCTGCCGCCGTGGGGAGTCTCCACGGCGGTTTTTTTATTGCAGCCACCGGGGGCGTGTGATAGAATGAGACTACTGAAACAGTTTTTGTTAACTACTATCATGATTAGTCATATCATTCGCGGTAAAAAGGTATTCGAGGACGAGATTGACGCGCTCAAGGTCATTGCCGACGAGCTGGACAACTCCTTCGATGAAGCAGTAGAGGCCATGCGCAAGGCTATCAACACCGGCCACAAGATTATTATTGTGGGCGTGGGCAAGAGCGGCCTCATCGGCGATAAGATTGCAGCCACTCTCACCTCCACCGGCGCCCCTTCTGTGGTGCTCGATACCATGAACGCCCTGCATGGCGACCTGGGTATCGTGCAGGATGGCGACGCCTGCATCGCTATGTCCTACTCCGGCGAGACGGCAGAGCTGCTCACCCTCATGCCTTTCCTCAAGCGCTTTGACATCTCCATCATCGGCATGACCGGTAAGCCCGGTTCCACTCTTGCCCAGCTTTCCGATGTGGTGCTCAACACTCACGTGGAGCGTGAGGCCGACCCGCTGAACCTGGCTCCCACATCCTCCTCCACAGCCATGCTGGTCATGGGCGATGCCCTGGCCATGGCCCTGCTCGAAGCCCAGAACTTCACCAAGGAAGACTTTGCCCGCAGTCACCCCGGTGGTTCCCTGGGCCGCGCTCTGCTCACCCGCATCGGGGATATCATGCGTACCGAATTTGCCAAGCTGCCGGAATCCTCCAGCATCATGGACTGCATCATCGCCATGTCTACCGCGCGCGTGGGTGCCTGTATCCTCGTGCATGAGGATGGTTCTCTGGCCGGTGTGTTTACCCATGGTGATTTTGCCCGTGCTTACCAGAAAGACCCTGGTTGCGGTGCCAAGCCCGTGCGCGACATCATGACCAAGAACCCGGTCTATGTGGAGGCTGATAAGCTTGCCATCGTGGCTGTGAAGACCCTGCGCGACCGCCGGATTGACGACCTCGTTGTGCTCGATTCCGACAACAAACCGGTGGGCCTTATCGATACGCAGGACCTCGTACGTCTCAAACTCATCTGATTTAAGGTCTTTTATGCAGAAATTTTAGTCCTAAACACACTTTAGGCTTGATTTCTTTGCAGAAAAGGTGCATCATCTGCCACCGCATTTGCGAAAGCAAGAGATCTTACATTACAAAAAGCTATGAGAAAGTACGAAGCACTGATCGTTCTGAACATGAAGGGTTCTGCCACCCTCGATGAGCTGACCGCCGCCATGACGGAGAAGCTTGAGGCTGCAGGCGCCAAGGTGACCGGCACCACGAATGTGGGTCGTCGTGAATTCGCTTATGAGTCTAACCACCTGACGCACGGTCAGTACATGCTGTTCCAGTTCGACGCTGAGCCCAGCGTGATTCGCACCGCCCGCGAGGCTCTTGCCATCGACGAGCGCGTACACTACCAGTACTACCGCGCCAAGTAAGACTGGTTGCGTTATACTGGAACGCGATACAAGGTTTTATTCAGAAGTTCTGCTGTTGAACATAACAGCAGAACTTCTTCTTTTATGTAGACTGGCAGTTTGCATTCCGTTATGATGGGAAAGCTTTGAGAGAGTTTGTGCGGAGCTGGAAGAAGCCGGAAGATTGGTATACAGACGTATTTATCTTAAAGGTGAGGCCCCTGCCGTGGATAAGTTGAAAAAGAGGAGGACGAGCATTGGTATTAAGACGCTTCGTAAGCAGAAAGAAAAGATGGAGGATGGCAGGAAAGCCACATGTGTCCCAAAGATTGCAGAAGCAGCTGATAAATGTATGCCGTGTCATCAGAAGCCCCCGGTATGTACAGATGAGCGATAAATTGTTGTCTATACAGGCGAGCGAAGCGAGCGGAATTCATAAGCCCACGGTAGTGGGCGTAAGATGAAAGGCAGGGGTAAGCAATCGCTCAGCGATTGCCCAGCCCCTGCTATCGATAATATATTGTCTGGAGCCCGTGAAACGGGTGACAGAGGCCATGGTTTCAATGTGTAGCGAACATTCTGTCACCCGTTTCACGGGCTCCATTTAAATTTTTTGTGCGGACCAGGGGCTGCGCCCGCTGCGCGGGCTTACCCCTGTCTTTCATCTTTCACCCGCTTTTGCGGGCTCAGAATTCGGCGGGCATCCGCCCGCGGATTAGGGAACTAAACAACAATTTATCGCACTGCAAAATCTTTGGGACACGTATGCAGGAAAGCAAACAAATTTGTTGCCACACTATCGGATGACAGCCATCTTGTTTTTTATGTATGGCAAGATGCAAGGAGCAAGGGGCCATTTCGCACGTCTTTCTGGTATGCCCCAGGTGAGCCGGTTCGCTCGTTTTTTTGCGTAAAGAGAAATATAAAGATGTTCCACTTTCGTTTTTTGCCGGTGAGGATTGGACGGACTGTAAACGTAGTCTGATAGAGATGGGAATGCTCTTCCCTATTGGGGCTAAGGCAGAATATAATCCCAAGACCAAAGCAATTACGCTGTTCAACAATGCAGATGCTCACAAGCAGATGCGTGAACTTCTGCGGAAATTCAACCGCATGACAAAGCAAGCTCCGAGGTACAAATAAAATCAGGGCAACAGCTCCAGCAGCTCGGAGCGCCCGGCTGGCAGATGCTGGAAATGGCGCAACAGCGCGTGGTGCGGCAACTCTGCAGGAGAGTAAAGCCCGTGCAGCTCGGCCAGGCGTTTTTCAAAATGCAGCAGAATAGCGCGGCGCGGAGCAGATTCCGCCACATAGTCCAGAGCCCCTGAAATGAGCATGTGCCAGGAGGGCTCCGCCGCACCATCTTCCACCGTGGCAACCAGCAGCCGCGCCAGATAGCTGGCCAGGCGCAGTTTTACCAGACTGCCCCGCAGCGCCAGCCGAGGGGAAAGCAGATTTACCGAGGTGAGCGTGTGCAAATCTCCCTGTGAAGCGGGGCGGAACACCAGCTCGCATTCGTGAAATAAATCGACCTGGCCGCTCAGTTCACTACCGGGTTTGCGGGCCAGGCGGGCCGCGGTGCGCAGTATGCCGTGTTCGCGGGTGCACCAGGTGATGATGAGCCCGTGCTCACCCAGGGGCTGCTGGCGCAGAATACTGCCGGTGTCTTTTTCCATGTTCTGGGGGCGTTACTGCTGCCGGGAAACCGGGGGCTTTTCCGGCAGCCCGGAGTGCGCCAGAGCGCGTTCGTAGGGCACGAAAGCGCCATTATTGGCAAAGATGCGTCTGACTACTCCCTGGTAATAGGCCGCGTCCTTTTTGTTACCCTCTGTCAGGGCGAGTGCCACCTTGGCGTAATAGTAGAGAGGCGTGTCCGAAACCGGCGAAACGCTGCCGGCAATGGCCTTGGCCTGGGCGGTCTGCCCCATCAGCAAGTGGCAGAGCAGGGCGCGGTAATCAAGCACATAGAGCAATTCATCCTCTTTGTGCTGGAGGTACAAGTCCTCGCGCAGGCGCTTCACAATGGCCAGGCTTTCGGCATAGCGGCCGCCTACCATATGCACGCTGGAGAGGTTCATGAGGGAAACCGGGTCATTCGGCAACACCTCCAGCACACGTTTCAGCTCAGCCTCTGCCTCTGCATAATACCTCTGCTCCAGCAGGCAGCTGGCCCGCAGATTCCATACATTCGGGTTGCCGCGTTGAATGACTTCACACTCTGCCAGCAGGGTAATGCAATCAATCCACCTGCCTTGGTGAAACGCGAGCTTAGCCCTGTTGAATGTGCTGATGTAAGTTTCGCGCAGCTCCCTGGGGAGGTTGGAGAACTCAACGAGCCACGGGGGCATATTCAAGAGCTCCTCTGCCGCCTCCTGTGGTGATTCCTGGGCAGAAAGCGGCTGGAACTGCAGCAGCCCGGCCACCAGAAGATATGCATATGGGCGTAGTCTCATTTTTCCTGAATGCGTTGAAGAACCGTGGCTGCTATGGCTTCCGGCGTGAGGCCGTATTTGCTGCGCAGCTGTGCCTCGCTGCCGTGCTCAATAAACTGGTTGGGCCAGCCGATGCGCAGCACCGGTGTGGCGCAGTGCTGCTCGTTGAGGCACTCCATTACCGCTGAGCCGAAGCCTCCGGCAATGACATGATCCTCCAGCGTGACGATGAGGCGTGTTTCCGAGGCCTGCTGCAGGAGGCATTCTGCATCCAGCGGGCATACAAAGCGGGCATTCACATGCGCACAGGAAACACCCTGAGCCGCCAGCAATTCGCGCACTTTGGCCGCATAGCCGTTCATGTTACCCAGCGCCAGCAGGGTTATATCTGAGCCGTCTGCCAGCTTTTCAGCTTTGCCGATGGGCAGGGGCTTCAGCTCGGCGGGCATGGTAACACCCTCGCCCGCACCCCGGGGGTAGCGGATAACGCTGGGGCAGGAATCAATGCCATTCATGGTGGCAAGCATATGGCCCAGTTCTGCTTCATCTCTGGGCTGCATCATCACCAGGTTCGGTATGGCCCGCATCATGGCAATATCGAACAGGCCGTGGTGTGTGGGCCCGTCATCCGGCGAGAGTCCGGCGCGGTCCATGCAGAACCGCACGGGCAGTTTCTGCAGGGCTGCATCGTGCTGAATCATATCCACACATCGCTGCATGAATGTGGAGTATACCGCCAGATACGGCTTGAATCCCTGCGTAGCCTGGCCGCAGGCAAAGAGTGCGGCGTGTTCCTCTGCTATGCCTACATCAAAATACCGCTTCGGGAACTTGTTGCGGAAAATATCCAGGCGTGTGCCGGTGGGCATGGCTGCGGTAATGGCGGTGATATCGGGGTCACCGGTGGCCAGCGTGGTCAGGTGCGTGCCGAAAGCTTCGGAATAGGAGATAACCCCGCCTTTGCTGGTGCTGCCGTCCTCAATGTTGTACTGGCCGATGCCGTGGAACTTGGTCGGGTTGGCAGAGGCCGGTTCATACCCGCGACCCTTCTGGGTAATCACATGGATAATGACCGGGCCTTCGTTTCTGGAGGCAATGCGCAGCGTCTTTTCAAGACGTTTGATATCGTGACCATCCACCGGCCCGTAATAGCTGAGGCCCAGCTCCTGGAAAAAGCTCAGCGGGGTGATGATGCCGTGCGCCGCGCGGACGAGCCTGGAAACCTGTTTGCGGGCAGATTCTCCGGCCACTTTCTCAATGATGGCTCTGGTATTGCGGCGCAGCCAGGCGTAGGTATCAGTCTGCTGCAGCGAGGCGAAGTAAGCAGAGAGCGCGCCCACATTGCGGTCAATGCTCCACTCATTATCATTGAGGATGAGGATGAACTTGCGCGTGGTTGTGGCAATGCTGTTGAGCCCTTCCAGCGTGGTGCCGCAGGTAAAGGCGCCATCTCCCACTACGGAGATAACATGGTAATCATCACGTGCTAAATCGCGTGCGGCTGCCATACCCAGCCCCGCAGAAAGTGCCGTGCCGGCGTGGCCGGCGCCATAGGCATCGTGCGCTGATTCACTGCGCTTGCAGAACCCGGAAAGCCCACCATGCTGGCGGATGGTGTGGAATTGTTCCGCGCGGCCAGTCAGCAGCTTGTGAATGTAGCACTGGTGCGAAACATCAAAGAGAATCTTATCCTTGGGCGTTTCAAAGACCCGGTGCAGAGCAATACTCAGTTCCACCAGCCCCAGGTTCGGGGCCAGGTGGCCACCGGTCTGTGCCAGCGTGTGAATCAGCGTATCCCGGATTTCGGCAGCCAGCGCATCAAGTTTATCCGCCGGCAGATTTTTGACATCCTGGGGCGAATGAATGGCTGCCAGTATGGGGGGGAGCTCAGATGAGGGAGAAGTCTCCATGGTCATTCTTGGGTTCCGGTGCGGTGGAATCAGGTGTTTCCAATTTGCGGATTTTCAGCTCGGCTTCGGCCAGCATCTGTTCGCTGTTGCGGATGAGGGTGAGCCCCTCCGCTGCCAGAGCAATCATGTCTTCCAGCCCGGTTTCGGGGTTGTTGACACGGGCTACAATCTCCTCGAGTCTGGCGGTTGCTTCCTCGAAGTTCAGGGATTTGTTTCTGGAGCGGGTTGACATGGGGGGATTTAATTTGTCTTTTCTTTTTCGCTCACATCCTCCCGGCTGTAGTAAATCATCTCAGCGCCGAGGATGAAATTACGGTGGCGGAACACCCCTTGCGAGGATACCAGACTGGCCAGCGGGCGTGCCGTGGATTTCGGGTTGGCGTTCGTGTTAAACAGCTCAGTAAAGGCCATGTTGTGTTTGGGCGCCAGCAGCAGCAGCTTGCCTTCCAGAGCCAGCGGTGCAAAATCACCCGCCGCGCGAATGACACCAGCTACACCGCCGCTCGGCATGGTGTGTGAGGTCGGGGTAATCAGGAATCCCTGAACATTCTGGTGATTCTGCTGGAATACAGGCTCCAGATTGCGCGTGTAGTCCGAGAGGCTGCGGGGCATCCAGAGCGCCTTGCGGTCAGCATACCACGCCACAGCCCAGGGCTGGTCGGTCACAATGAGGTCCTTTTCATTGCTTATGTTGTGCAGCCTGCTATTCATGGCAACCGGGTAGTAGGGCGGGAAATGAGGGATACCGCGTGCGCTGGACCAGATGCCCATGTAAAGTTGCTTGGGCAGCTGGAAGAGGAACAAGCCGGAGGAAACCAGAATCATGGCCACTACTGTCAGGGCGCGAACGGCGTTAAAGGCATCTCCCAGCTGCAGCCGTGCAAGGATGATGAACACCATGGCCACACCATAGGCGGCAAAGTATGGGGTAAACAGGTTGGAAAGCTGGCTCTCGCTGATGGATTCAGCCTCACCAAACAGAGCCATGCCGGTGCAGGCGCCGAGCCACATGGCCAGTACCGCCCACTTGCATCCCTCAACAGAAGGCTTCTTGAAGCGGTTGAAAAGAGCCAGCAGGAAGAAAGGAACAGTAAAAATGGCGCCCATGTTGATATACATGCTGTTGAACTGGGCAAAGGTGTAACCCAGCAGGCGCAGGAAGAAGTTTGAGGTGTTGAACGAAATGGCCGCTGTGGAGGCAGAGCGCATGAGCTCCTCTGCGCCCTCACTGCCGAAACCATTGAAAATACCATAAATCATCTTGCGTTCCAGACCGCCGGCGGGGGTCAGATACAGCGCAGCGGGCAGCACCACGAGCATGAGCATCACACCCGCGCCAATGGCAGAGTACATGCCATTCGGGCGGAAGTAGAAACCGCAGAATACCAGCAGCCCCACAAAACACCAGATGCACATATAACAGGTGAGGCACAGCAGTGACATGAACACAAAACACACCAGCAGCCACACCATGGTCTTTGCTGTCTTTTCAGCCCGGTCTGCGCGGATTGCCGTAACCAGGCAATGCATCGCGGCGAGCATCAGGCACATCATGAACGGCTGCGGTAAGCCGCTGAGTGCATATTGCAGTAAAAGCTCGCTTAGCCCCATGAATGCCACGGTCGAAATTGCTACCACATCGTCAAAAACCCTGGCCAGCAGCGTATAAGCCAGCAGCATAGCCAGCAGGAAGAAGACCGTGCTGGTGGCAGAGATAACACGGTCTCCAGCATAGATGTTAGACTTGTTTTCATCCATGCGGTGGGCCTGGAAATCATCATAACCGGTCATCTTGATGGCGGCCGCCAGCACATAAGGGTAAATGGGAGCATGGTTCGCTTCGGGGAAGTGGTCGAAGTCAATGCTTGCATTTTCCTTCTTCTTGCTGGTTTCCTTTGAGAAATCCCACACATCAATGGGGCGTATAAACTTGGTGGTAAAGCCCTCGCCACGTGCAATCTGGCGGGCCACCTGAGCCATATCCATGGCTGTTGCATTATTCAGCCCCCGGTAGGTGAGGCAAAGCTGCAGCATGCAGAGGCTGGTAACAACGAGCGCAAGCAACCAGCGGAGGCTGATAACCGCGTTGTGGCTGGAGTAATCAGTCATGACGGATGAAATGTAGTGAAATCCTTCTTATCAGTTAGTAAAGTCTTTGTAAACAGCCGGAGATTCTGCCATTTTCCGCTGCAGCGTGCGGCGGTTAATGCCCAGCAGCTCAGCTGCGGCAGAGCGGTTGCCACCGGTGCGCTGCAGCGCCAACAGTATAGCTCGGCGCTCCAGGTATTGTAGATTAAGAGAGGGGGCGGTATCAAGCTCAAAATCCGTACTGCCACGCTTAGCTGTGTCTGCATGCGGCGCGGCAGCGGACTGCTGCAGGTAATCCGGCAAATCTGCGGGTTGAATCTCAGCCTCCTGGCACATCACCACACCATGCTCCACCGCCGTGCGCAGCTGGCGCACATTACCAGGCCAGTCATAACGGCGCAGTAACTCCAGGGCAGGGCGGCTCAGCGTTCTGGCATCCTTGCCATTCAGCTGGCTGAGCTCGCGGGCAAAGGCATTGGCCATGAGCACCACATCTCCCCTGCGCTCCCGCAGAGGCGGCAGATTCAGGGAAATCACATTAATGCGCTGGAATAAATCCAGGCGGAATGAGCCATCCTTGACCATATCTGCCAGGTTACGGTTTGTAGCGGCAATCACGCGCACATTCACCGGGATACTGGTATTGCTGCCCACTCGTTCAATGCAGCGTTCCGCCAGCACCCGCAGCAGCTTCACCTGCGTGGGCATATCAATCTCCCCGATTTCATCCAGAAACAGCGTGCCTCCATCCGCCTCCTCAAAGCGGCCGATGCGGCGCTGCATAGCACCGGTGAATGCACCCTTCTCATGGCCGAAAAGCTCG
Source organism: Akkermansia sp. (assembly GCA_045538275.1). GTDB lineage: Bacteria > Verrucomicrobiota > Verrucomicrobiia > Verrucomicrobiales > Akkermansiaceae > Akkermansia. Next base: position 113,202 of record JAZSRB010000032.1, read on the forward strand.
CTTTCCATCAGCTGCGGCGAAAGAGCCGCGCAATTCACCGCCACAAACTTCCTGTTGCTGCGCGGTGAAAGCGTGTGCAGCGCGCGTGCCACCAGCTCCTTGCCGGTTCCGCTTTCGCCCTCGATCAGCACCGTGGCCTGCGTGGGCGCCACGCGGCGAATCCGGTTAAAGATATCCTGCATCTGCGGGCTGTCACCCAGCATGCGGTCCAGACCGCCTGCAGGCTCCAGCCGGGTGGTCAGCTCCCGGTTTTCCGACTCCAGCTGGCGGGTCTGCGTAGCGCGGCGCAGCAGCAGCTCCACCTCATCCAGATTCAGCGGCTTGGTCAGGAAATAATAAGCACCATGGCGCTTTGCCTCCGCCGCCACATCTGCGCTGCCATAGGCCGTCATCATGATACAGAGCGGCGGCTGCGGCAGCTTCACCGCATCATCTATCAGCTCCATGCCGCTCTCCCCGCCCAGGCGCAAATCCGTCAGCAGAATATCCACCGGCTCGCTCTCCAGAATCGCGCGGGCCGCCTTGCCATTTGCCGCGGCATACACCTCATAATCATCCTCCAGCGCGGCGCTCAGCACCGTGCGGGTAGATTTTTCATCATCAACTATGAGGAGAATAGGCTTCATCAGCGTGCTCTTATATCAGCCACAGACCCTCGGTCTCATCGAACCCGAACATGATATTGAACGCATGCACCCCCTGGCCGCCGGCACCCTTGATAACATTATCCTCGGCACTCATCAGCACCACGCGGTTCGTGCGGGCATCCACCGCCCAGCCGATATCCACGAAATTCGTGCGCGTCACATTCTTTGTATCCGCCGGCTTGTTCGGGCCCTGCAGACGCACAAACGGAGCCCTGGCATAAGCCGCCTCCATACAGGCGGAAATTTCCTCCAGCGTTGTGCCGGGTTTCAGCTTCGCCACCGTTGTCGTCACAATACCCGTATTCACCGGCATCAGGTGCGGGGTGAACGTAATCGTCACCTTCGTGCCGGCGGCGGCAGAAAGCTCCTGCTCAATCTCAGAGAGATGCCGGTGGCGCGGCACACCATAAGCACGCATGCTCTCATTGCACTCACAGTAAAGCAGTGTCACATCCGCCTTGCGGCCGGCACCTGAAACACCGCTGCCGCTGTTCACCACAATATCCTCCGGCAGCACCAGCCCCGCCTTCAGCAGCGGCACCAGCGGCAGAATAATACTCGTCGGGTAGCAACCGGGCGAACCCACAATGCGAGCTTTCTCAATCTCCTCCCGGTGCCATTCAGGCATGCCGTACGGTGCCTCCTGCATCAGCTCCACATCCGCATGCGGCTTGCCATAAAATTCCTCATACACCGCCGGATCGTTCAACCGGAAATCAGCAGACAAATCTACCACCCGTATTCCGGCCTCCACCAGCCCGCGCCCATAGCTCACCGATACCCCATGCGGCAGCGCCAGAAATGCCGCCTCCGCTCCCGTAGCCGCAATCGCCTCCACATCTGAATCCGTGAAACACAAATCCGCCCCCGGCACATTCCGGAAGCGCGGAAACAAATCACTCAACTTCTGCCCCGCATACTGGCGGGAAGTCGCGCACACCAGCTCCACACCCGGGTGGCGCAGCAAAATCCTCAACAACTCCTGCCCCGTGTATCCACTAGCACCTACTACAGCCGTTTTTACCTTCTTCATCGCAAAAAAAATCATATCACGAAAAAAATGGGTTGACAATCCTAAAAACTGAGTGTATACTCCGCCCGTCGCTGCGCTGTAAAGCGCGTGACATCCCAAACAACGGGCAGTAGCGCAGTCTGGTAGCGCACTTGCATGGGGTGCAAGGGGTCGTGGGTTCGAATCCCGCTTGCCCGATGAAATAAAAACGCTCAGCAATGGTAACAACCGCTGCTGAGCGTTTTTGCTTTTGCTTCAAATGGCGGGATTTGAACCCACGACCCCTTGGGTCGAAACCTGCCGACGGCTGTAAGGCAGGTTGGACAAACACGCAGTGTTTGCCCCGCAGGGGTGAGCCGCCGAGGCGTAGCCGGTGGGGCGGCGGCGAATCAATCCCGCTTTATTTTTTTTCATGGTGCATTTGAACTTGCAATTCACCATGTCTGCAATAAAGGCAGGTCCGTCTCAAATGCGGTGAAGTGAAAAATGAAAGATCCCCCCCATAAAAGCAAGGCAGAGGCCACAAGCATGATACCAGCCTGAAGGCAAAGCTCATGAGTATATGAGAATTGAGAATACACTGCATATGATTTCCAATGCAAATAAATATCTCGCAAAATCTATTATGGCTTACGGGAAAAAGACGCCGAATTTTACCGTAATATCGAGTTTCTTCTTTCTAAAAAAAATACACAATCTATTTATTCTGAGATGCTTGAATAGCAAAAGACAAAAAAGCATAGAAAATGCGATATACTGCCCCTGCAGCCCCGGGTGCCAACCATTCCATTGCGCAAGGAAGTAGCATCCCGCTGCACAACTTAAACCTAAAATAATCAACACATTATGAAGTTACATTTACCGAAATGCTTATTCATGGCAGTAACAGCTGCCATGGGTGTGGCATATGCAGATTACACTCCCCTTAATACACCGCAAGAGGGTAACACTAATTACACATGGACATGGGAGGGCGGCAAGTGGACAAAAGATGATGGAACCGAATCCGACCCGGCAGGTGAATGGATTGGTGGTACTTATCATGGCCACTACATGATTTTTAAGGAGAACAAATCCGGAGGCACCGATGATTTTCCCGACTGCTCCGATGGTGGTGGTATGAAAGTCGTTAGCGGTGTGCAGGTGGACAATGTATCAATGGGCAATTATGGTGGCTCTATCTACGTTGAGGAGAACGCTTCCTTGGATGCTTGGGTAGGTTACATCAAAAGCGCTGAAACAAGCGGAAAGGCCAACGTCTGGGTAGATGGTGCTCTGAATCTGAGGGGCTACAACGCTCTCAACTGGGATGGAGGAGACCAGTACTGGCACATTGGCAAGGATGGCGTTGTCACGCTCCAAAATGCTTCATCAATTACAACCAATGGCAAAAATTGGCATATCGAGCTTGTTCTCGAGAAGGTTGGCGAGGCTGAAATTCCAGAGATAACAAATCGCTCTCTGGGAACAAAGACAATAATCCGCAAATTTGTTGAGGCTCAGGGAAATATTTCCTCTGCAGTAACGAGTCTTACCGTGATGGACACCGATAATAATGTGCTGAATCAGGGAACAGATTACCGATACACGACCGGCACAGATGGCCTGGCGGTGGAATATGATATCACCGGCTATAATGCTATGAACTTGACCTGGACGGGTAATACCGGTTCTGACTGGAACCACCTTGGCAGCAACTGGGCAGACAGCAATGGTGTAACCACCTCATTCCTGAACGGCGACAGCGTCACATTCGGAACGAATGCCACCAGCAAGATGGTGAATATCGTTGAGGATATTACTACCGGAACCATTTCCATTAACGACAATTATACCTTCAAAGTATCCGTCGATTCCGAACTGACTACCAATAACCTGACGATTGCCAGTGAGAAAACTCTGACCATAAATGGCGATGCTACGTTGACTATCAATGGCGGAATTTCCGGCAATGTTACCGTGGATGGCGGCGAGCTGTCGGTAAGTGGCGCCGGGGCTATAGCCAATGGGACCCTGACTATTAAGAATGGTACCGTTACTGCAGAACATGATGGTAGTGAAAATAGCGTGATTGCTGCAAACACGACAATTAAGGTGGGTACAGGAGGCTCCTTGGTGCTTAAGGGGCACGATATGCTCCGTTGGGGTAATAGTTCTCCTGCACAGATCCTGCTTGAAAGTTCCAACGCAGCCCAAGTCGCCAAGCTGGATATTCAGGACGAGAATGAGGGTAAAACCGGCATGACAGGCACGACCAGCTACGTGATGAAAGGCAATGCCGAAATCACGGGTACTCGTTTGAATAGCTATGATATGTCCATCACGGCCACTGGTACTAACAACAAGCTGACGCTGAGTGAAATGCATGTTCGCCATGCTCTTAGCATTGATGTTACTAACGCTGGTGATGAGCTTACTATTGAAAGTAAGCTTGTAAATACTACTGCAAATGATGATGCTAAGGATATTACCAAGACCGGTGCCGGCACTCTGGTGATTGACAACAACAGTAATACCTGGGACAAGACGCTGAATGTAAATGCAGGTATTCTTAAGATGAATGAGGATGCCAATCTGGCTGGCACGGTGAAGATGGCTACCGGCACCACCCTGGAAACAGGCACCGGTACCATTGCCAACCTGACCATGGCTACCGGCACCACGCTGGATGCCGATACCGCAATCACCCTGGGTGGTGTTCTGGAGCTTACCTCCGGCATTACGCTTGATGGTGGTCTGTACACTACGATGATGGCTCTTGAAGAAGGCGGCTCGCTTACATTGTTCACGGGTATCACCACGCTCAAAATTGATGATGTAAGCTATGAATCTGCTGCTCGCGAGGTATTCACCCCGATTGATGCAGCCAGCATCTTTACGAACATCACGACTAGTGGTGCATATGAACTCGCTTTCGCCAATGGAAGCCTGACTGCCACCATGGTGATTCCCTCCACTCCCGGAGTGCCTGAACCCGCCACGGCTACGCTGAGTCTGCTGGCGCTGGCCGGTCTGGCCGCCCGCCGCCGCCGCAAGTAAGGGCGCGCTGCGACTTATAATCCCCGAACACACATAACACAAGACCCGCGCGGTTATTGAAGCTGCGCGGGTTCTTGCTGTACGACCGGCGCGATATGCGCCCTGCGCCTTAAGCAATGCAAATACCCGAAAGGCACCTGATGATTCCTTGAGAATAGAGGATGCAAGCGGAAGCTATGGAGGGGAAATGCTGCAGTGGGGACGAGGTGGTGGAGGATGGCACGTTCGCAACCCGCGAATATCAGCATGGATAACGCATGGTTACGGGCAGAGGGATATATCTCGTTTTATTAACTCCTTAAACGCTGATTGGAAACCGCCGTAAGCCATAAATGGCACGTGCGGTGGTGTGAGAGGGGGCGAAAGCCCCCCCCTACACGATTAAACAAGTGAAAAAAATCGCAGGGTTACGGGAAGCATACCCTGCGGAAAGAATTGAAATCAGACGATTATCTGATTCTTAAATTGTTACTTGCGGCGGCGGCGAGCGGCCAGACCGGCCAGCGCCAGCAGGGAAAGCGTGGCCGTGGCGGGCTCAGGGATGATAAGTGCAGAAACTTCAGATTCAGTCAGGGCCCTGTTCCAAACTGTAATGTTGTCGAAATCAACAGATTCTCCTTCGGCTAATTTAGTTCCGCCTCCATATCTTCCGCCAAGTTGAAGGCCATCGAGACCCGTGTCTGTGTTCCAGTTTGTCCACTGATCAATCTGGGTGCCATTCTTGTAAATGGTGAAGGTCTTGTTTGCGATATCAGATACCAACGTGAAGGTTGTGGTGGTAGTAAGGCTATCTGCAGAAGTCAATCCCAAATCGCTAGAGTATGCGCTGACCGTCGGATTGCCGTAAGTGGAACCATCAAAGTACTCGGACCAATCATTAGTGCTGGTCCCATTAGTATTAATCAGCGTAAGACTTCCCGATTCCGACATTCTGATAAACATTTTGCCATCATCCCAGCCCCACGCATTATGCGTACCAGCAAAGCTGGCAATGTTTGAATCGGTACTGGTAATATTGATGTTTGCAATGTCGAAAGAAATCGTGAATGAAGTTCCGGTGTCTTCATCAGAATAAACGTCACTTGTTGAGGTGAGGGTCTGAGTATCAGACCAGGACGCCACAACGTCCGCTTTTTGGGTGTCGTTCATTTCATCATAGCCGATGGAGGCCGCAGAAGCCACGCCGGCCAGAAGCATAAGCGTAACGATTGTTGTTTTCATAATGTGTTGATTATTTTAGGTTTAAGTTGTGCAGCGGGATGCTACTTCCTTGCGCAATGGAATGGTTGGCACCCGGGGCTGCAGGGGCAGTATATCGCATTTTCTATGCGA
>JAZSRB010000024.1:0-6672 GCA_045538275.1 Akkermansia sp.
GGGGGGAATTGGTGCCGGGGCAGGCGGTTGAGGTGTTGCCGGGGGGGGCGGTTCCACGGGTGCTGCCGGGGGGGCACAGGGCTGCGGTGCGGAGACCGGAGCCGCTTGCGGAACCTCCGGAATGAAAGTGGATGCTTCCTCTTCAACCGGGGCTGGCTTCTTCTTCTTCCTGGGTGAGCTCTGGGGCGCGGAGGCCTCTGCGGGCTCCAGCCGCAGCAGCTCAATCTGTTTTGCTATCTGGATGAGCAGCAGAACGGCGCATCCTGCAATCAGCGGCCACGATTTAGCAGAAATATGGACCAGCAGAGAGGCTCTTGTAATGTCATCCGGCCGGGTGGAGATGGCATCATAACCACCCATGAATCCTGCAATAATCAGGAAAATGGACACAAAATACCCCAGGGGAATGGCAATCATCATAGCGCGGGTAATTGTAACAGAAACACCCTTTCTGTCAAGTAAAAGGGTTGACCTTCCTGCGTAGATGATGTACTGTGAGACCACTCATGGATTTTCGTATTATTGCTGCTGCCAAGCCTTCCATTGCCTATGCCCGCGATGGTGTGAAGTTTTTTGAGGAGCGCCTGCGCCCGCTGGGTCGCGTGGAACTTCGTTACGTGAAAGCGGGGGATTCAGAATCTGTTTCCACGCGCCTGCTGGAGGCCAGCGAGGGATGTCTGCGTATTGCTATGGATGAACGCGGGGAAAACTGGACCACGAGGGAGTTTGAAAGCCGGGTGAAACGCTGGCAGTTGCAGGCGGTCAAACATGTAGCCTTTCTCATCGGGGCGGCAGATGGCCATACCCCGGCACTCCGCGCGGTCTGCGACCATGTGCTCTGCCTGGGGCGCCATACCATGCAGCATGAACTGGCGCTTGTGGTGCTGCTGGAGCAGATTTACCGCGTGCATACGTTGCTGGCTGGTAGCCCTTACCACCGAGATTAAATCGTTTCTCCCTTTATCTCCTTGACACATTGTGGTTGAGATGCTACGCTCGCTCTCATATGAGTATATCGCGAGTTGTCGAAGCACGTATTGAAATCCCGATGGGGAGTCGCAACAAGTATGAAGTGGACGAGAAAACCGGCCACATCAAGCTTGACCGCGTTCTTTATTCTTCTGTGTATTACCCCGCAGAGTATGGTTTTGTGGAACATACCCGTTATCTGGATGGTGACCCGATTGATATTCTCGTGTTCACCTCGGCTCCTACTTTTCCCGGTTGTTATGTGGATTGCCGTATTATTGGTGGTATGGATATGATTGATGGAGGCAAGCCCGATGTCAAGATTCTGGCGGTTAATATTGGCGACCCGCGCTATGAGCATGTCAACCAGCTGGAGGACCTGCCCCCGCATTACCTGCAGGAAATTCAGAACTTCTTCCTGACTTATAAAACTCTCCAGCACAAAAAGACAGAGGTGGGCGATTTCTTCGGCGTCGAACAAGCCTGCCGCATTCTGGATGCTTCCATTGCCCGCTGGGAAAACGAACAACTGCGCTCCCAGAACTGAAAAGCCTTTCTTGAGCAAATAAAAAGGCCTGAGTCAACCTCAGGCCTTTTGTGTTGTATTGAAAAGTGTGTGCGTGTCAGATTTCTCCCCACTTGCCGGAGCGGATGGATTTCATGTAATAGGATACACCGCGAATCCATTCACTATGGCTTTCGCAATAGACCCGGCTGAGCTGAATCAGCGTCACGCGTCCCTTGGCGCGGTGCTTGCCCAGGATTTCTGCGAGGTCGCGTATGCAGGCCTCTTTGGTTTCATAGCGTCGCTGTCCGCGGCGTCCCATGATACCCGCCAGATTGTTCTTCCTGCGGGCAGCGCTTGATGTAGCATTTGCCGATTCATGGCGGATAATTGCTTCCATCAGCACGGGATCCAGGCCATGATTGGCAGCGGCCTCCCTGATAGTCGGGCGCAGGTCTGATACCGTATCGGCAGCAGCTGCGAGCACCATCATCAGGCCAGTCAGTATGGTCGTGGTTACTCTCATGTCGGAGACATGTTACGGATTCCTTAAGGACTTGTCAAGCCTAAAATGCGGCACCTACACGATTTGTGCTTGACGCATCGGTGCTTTATCTGATAAACGTAAAGGACTGGCCTTATTTATTAGCAGAAGAATGGGTCAACTGGCGGCAGAGTTTGGAGGTATCTCTCAGGAGGCCTGGGGCAGAGAGGCGGAGGAGTCCAATATATAGCAGCAGAGATATGCCAGGCCCTGCTGCAAGTTGAACGGCGGTGCTCTGCGAGGCTAACAGCAGGGCCGGCACCCAGGAGCAGAGCGCTGCCAGAGCAAAGGAGGGAATCCAGTCGATCAGCTGGAGAAAGACAGCCAGTCCCATATAACGGCGGGTTGCCCATGTGTTGATGCCGAGGCAGATGAGCGAGGTTGCTAATGCCCCCCAGCAGATGGCTTCCACGCTGATGAAGAACATGCCGATGAGGATGGCCACGCCCAGGCTTTTCTTGACAAGTTCCAGTCGGAGAAATAGTTTTTCAGGGCCTCCGGCTTTGAGGAGGTTGAGGTTGATGAGCTGCAGATGCCAGGTGGCGTAGGACAGGCTGAGAATCTGGAGGTAGATGATGGCTTCATCCCATCCTGGGCCGTAGCACAGGCGCACAATGGGGGTAGCAAAGGCGGCGGTGAAGCAGCAGAGCCAGGCTATAGGCAGGGTGAAAAGCCGCATGTAGCGGCGGTAGACTCCGAGCAGTTTCTGAGGGCTGTTCTGTAAGGTGCTCAAGATGGGGAAGGTGAGCTGCTCAATCATGTAGCAGAGTACGGTGGGGCACATGGCCGCCAGTTGGGCTCCGTTTTTGTAGCCGGCCAGGGCGGCAGGGGAGAAGACCTTGCCGATGAAGAAGGCCCGGGCGTGGATGTAGGCGGTATCCAGCAGTCCGGTGGCGGCTATACGGCAGCTCAGCGGTGCCAATTCGCAGAGGGCGTTGCGATTGAAGCGCAGGGCGGGGCGCCAGGGACAGAGACTCCAGAAGAGCAGGGCGCTGAGCGCGGCTGCGGTGATGCCCTGGACCATGTAGGCCCACACGCCCCAGCCTTGCCAGGCCAGCAGCAGGCAGAGCGGCATGGCCACCAGGGCCGAGCCCAGGCTGATGAGGGCGGGGATTTTGAATTGTCTCCGCGCCATGTAGTGCACCAGGTGCACATTGACCGCGCTGTTGAGCAGCACGATGATGGCCGAGGCCCGTACCAGCCCGGCAAGGGCTGGTGCGGCAAAGAATGAGGCCAGCCAGGGGGCTGAGAGGAAGAAGAGCAGGGCGATGAGGCACCCCATGCCCAGGTTGAACCAGAAGAGTGTGTCGGCTTCTTCCCGGGTGTAGTTCTGCTTGCGGATGAGTGCACTGCCGAATCCGTTTGCTGCCAGGGTTCCCGCTGCGGTAAAGAAGATGGCGGTGAGACCCATAAGCCCCATTTCCTCCTTGCTGAGCAGACGTGCCAGCACCATGCTGTATACCAGGGTGACCGGCTGCAGGGTGCATTTCTGCAGCAGCATCCAGCGTATGCCATGGGCCGTTTCTCGGGTGATGCGCGACACGGTGTGAATCTTATTTCTTCACCTGCAGGTAGATGATATGCTGCCGGTAACGGGGGTCGGGTGAATTGGTGGTGAGTACCAGGCGGTTCAGCGAGGCTTTGGCTGTACTGCGGGGGGTGATGGTTACGGTATATTCGCGACCGCGCTTGATAACCCTGGGTTCGTAATCGAAAGTTTCGCCACTCAGGGAGGCATTTGCAATGTGCGTGATGGGGCTGCCCTGGGGCAGGGTGATGCGCAGCACCTGCGGGGTGGGGGCAGCGTTGCGCTTCCAGGTCAGGCTGCGAGCCGAGAGCAGAATGGCCTGTGGTACGCGGAATTGCATGCACAGGGTTACTTCCTCACCGTTTTCTGTTTCGGCGGTTATGGTTTTCTCGACATTGCGGTCGAAGGTACGGGTATCTACTACTGCGGTGAGTGTCGTCTTGTTCAGCTTTACGCTGGTGCAATCGCAGTGCGGGGTGGCGTCTTCGATTTTTTCTCCTGTGGTTTCAAAGACAATGGTGGCTTGCTGCTGGCCGAATTGCAGCGGCACAATCTGCGTGGTACTCTTGAAAGCCGCTGCTGCCGGTAGCGCCAGCAGTACCGGAATGAGAATTTGTTTCATCGGGCGGAGGACTGTTCTTCGTTCTTTACAAAGAAGCTTGAGATGATGAATAGCGCTGCTGCGCAGCACACGCAGGAATCGGCCACGTTGAAGGATGGCCAGTGGTAGCCGTGGGGGAACATGGCGGTCTGAATCCACGGGAAAGAGAAATCGAGGAAGTCCACCACGTAGCCGCTCATGAGGTTGGTGAAGAATCCCTTCTCCTCCGCTCCGGGGATGAAGAAGCCCTGCAGGAGACGGTCCGTCATGTTGCCGATGACGCCGGCGGTGATGAGCGCCCATGCCACCCGCAGCCCACGGGTAGAGAAAAAGCCTTTGCGGAGCAAGCGGTAGAACCACACCAGTGCCACTACCTGAACGCAGAGGAACACGAAAGGTGCCCACGCGGTGCCGTGCCCTGTGCCGAATGCTACGCCTGTGTTGTGCACGCGCACCAGGCAGAAGTTCATGAACTCGCTGCCCTGAATTACCGGTATGATTTTGTTGCTGAAGCTGTGTGCCCAGTCGTAGGGGAAGTTCAGCACAACTGCCCATTTGGTGAGCTGGTCGAGCGCGTAGAGGACAACGATGAGGACGATAAGCCAGGGGGATATGCGGCGGGGCATGGGTTTTGCTTGGGGATGCGACAGGCGCGCTCCGTAGTGGGGAGTGCGCCTGTCGGTGGTTTGATGGTTAAGTATTTTTATCAGGCCATGACGGCGGCGCAGCGTTCGCAGAGCCCTTCGTCATTCACGGCGGGCTCGTAGCGGCGGCAGCGGGGACACATGGCGTGCGGGGTCATGGTGGCCGTAGCAGCCAGTTCGGTGCCGGTGCTTACCTCCAGATCGGCCAGGATGAAGAATTCCTTGGCGAACTGCTTGTTCTGCAGCAGGGTGAGCACGGCAGCATCCTCGGTGGCGGGCACGGTGAGGGTGACGGCTGCTTCGTTGTTCTTCTTGAAAGCCTTGGCCTGAATCTGGGCTTCGATGGCAATCTGAATCACACTCTTGATCTGGAGAAGTCGGTCAAACGTGGCGCTGAGGCCGGTATCGAAAGCGGGGTCGGCGGTGGGGAAGTCCTGCTCGTGCACAGAACCCTCGTTGCCGGCGTGTTCCCATGCTTCGTCGCAGGTGTAGGCCAGCACTGGGGCGAGTAGCTTCACCAGCACATCGAACACGCGGGCAATGGCAAACTGCTTGCTGATGCGGTGCGGGGAATCCGCAGCATCGCAGTACAGACTGTCCTTGGTCATGTCGATGTAGAGGGCAGAGAGATCGTTGGTGCAGAACTGGTTGATCGCCATGAATACCTTGCGGAATTCATAGTTGTCGTAGGCGGTGCGTACCTCGCGGATGAGGGTGTTGGTGCGCTCCAGAATCCAGGCATCCGTCGGGTCGAGCCGGGTGGGTTTTTCGCCCTTGTAGCCCTTCAGATTGGCCAGCAGGATGCGCAGGGTGTTGCGCAGGCGGCGGTAGGGGTCGGTAATCTGCTTGAAGAGGTCTTCCCCGAAGGGGACTTCATTCTGCCAGTCTACGCTGCTTACCCAGAGTCGCACAATGTCTGCGCCGTACTTCTCGTAGAAGTATTTGGCATTAGTGGGCTTGGTATAGGTGCCCTGGGCGCTCTTGGAGAGCTTGGAGCGGTCCTGGTTCACCACGAAGGCATGGGTGAGCACCTTCTTGTAGGGTGCGGTGCCGCGCCAGGCGCAGGAAAGCATGAGCGAGCTCTGGAACCAGCCGCGGTGCTGGTCGGTGGCTTCGAGATACACATCGCAGGGGGCGCAGAGCTCCGGGTGGCGCTCCAGCACGGCCACGTGGGAGCAGCCGGAGTCAATCCACACATCGAGGGTGTCTTTGCCTTTCTTGAGGTTGGTGGGCAGGCCGAGCTTCTCGCAAAGCTGCTCGCTGCTCAGCTCGAACCAGATGTTGGTGCCGTGTTCGGCCACCAGGTCGGCTACCTTGTTCACAATGTCGGCACTCAGCACGGGTTGTTCTTTTTCGTCGAAGAACACAGGCAGCGGCACGCCCCAGGTACGCTGGCGGGAGATGCACCAGTCCGGGCGGGCTTCCACGGTGCTGTAGATGCGGTTGCGGCCCCAGGCGGGCAGCCATTCGGTCTTGTCAATCTGCTCCAGGGCCACCGGGCGCAGTTTTTCCATGCTGATGAAGAATTGCTTGACGGCGCGGAAGATGATGGGGGTCTTGGAGCGCCAGCAGTGCGGGTACTGGTGGGTGAATTCCTCGCGGGCCAGCAAGCGGTTGCCTTCCACCAGCAGGGTGATGATGTCCTCGTTGCTCTGGAATACGTGCTTGCCCACCAGGTGGGGCAGCCCGCATTCGGCGGTGTAGTTGCCGTCGTCATCCACCGGGGAAAGCACGGGCAGACCATAGGCCATGCCGGCAATGTAGTCGTCCATACCGTGGCCGGGGGCAATGTGCACAGCGCCTGTACCTGCGTCGGTGGTCACGTATTCGGCATTGATGATAAGGGATTCGCGGTTCAGGAAGGGATGCCGTGCGGTGCGC
>JAZSRB010000012.1:0-11565 GCA_045538275.1 Akkermansia sp.
GCGCAATTGCAGAGCGATTGCGCAGCCCCTGCCTTTCATCTTACGCCCACTACCGTGGGCTTATGAATTTCGCTCGCGCGCTCGCCTGTATAGACAACAATTTATCGCTCATTTGTTCATACCGGGGGGCTTCTGATGAAACGGCATTCATTTATCAGCTGCTTCTGCAATCTTTGGGACACATGTGGTATACCCCGGCGGGCATCATTCTTAGCTTGACCAGAACACATATTCTGTTAGGATAGAGAGAGTATGAAACTCTGTTCCATTTTTGCTCTGGCTCTTAGTTCTTCTATGCTGACAGCACAGGATTTGCAGCAGATTGCAGATAATCTGCCCGTCAAAGCCCCTGCGGCGCAGGCCAGAAAGCTCCAGTTTCCGCGAGTAAAAGGAACAGAAATTAAATTGCTCGGCGCCGATTATGAGCAGATTGTAAACAGCACAGGTCGCATCAGCAAACCACTGACAGATACCCTTGTGCGGCTGAGTTTCGAGGTCAGCAGGGGAGACCAGACCGCCATCAGCCGTGATTATGAAATTGTTGTGCCAGGCAGGCACGGCGGCCAGGAAAAAGCGCAGCCCCCCTATGTTTTCCCTTCTCTGCTGAACTGGAGCCCGGGCAAGGGCGAGTTGGTATGGCCGCAGCGCGTCCTGGTATACGGGGCCCGGGAACTTTCGTTCATTCCCGAATTCATCCGCGAGCTTAACGCTGTACTACCAGGTCAACATGAGGTCATCCGGACAAATTCACCAAAAAACGCCACCATCATCCTCGAAAAAGTAAAAGGCCCCGATGACGAGTCCTACCATCTGCACATCGACAAGAAGCAGGCTCGAATCTCCGCAAGTGCCCCCACCGGGCTTTACTGGGGCACACGGAGCGTGCTGCAGATGGCATCCTGCCCCAGCGGCATCCTGCCCTGCGGCCAGGCCTGGGATGTCCCCCGCTACAAGGTTCGCGGCTTCATGCTGGATGCAGGGCGCCTGCCCATCCCCATGGATTATATCAAGGATGTGGTGCGGCTCATGGCCTGGTACAAGATGAATGACCTGCATCTGCACCTGAATGATAATTACATTTTCCACGAACACTATGTGAACGCCGGGGAAGACCCGTTTAAAAAATCCTATTCCGCCTTCCGCCTGGAAAGCGACACCAAGGGTGCAGACGGCACTCCTCTCACAGCCCGGGATTTGTTCTATACCAAGCGCCAGTTCCGCGAACTGGTCCGCTTTGCCAGGGAACGCGGCGTCAACATCGTGCCGGAGTTCGATACTCCCGGTCACGCGCTTTCATTCACCCGTGTGCGCCCGGATTTGATTTATCAGGGGCCGATGCGCCACGAAAAACGCCGCTGCGAGATGCTGGATGCCGCCAACCCGGAAACGCTTTCCTTTGTGAGTAAAGTGTGGGATGAATACCTGCAGGGCAAGAATCCTGCCTTCGGGGACTGCCCGGTTGTACATGTAGGGGCAGATGAGTTTTTCGGTGCAGCCGAGGATTACCGCAAATATGCCGATGGTCTGCTGAAACACGTGCTGAGCCGGGAACACACACCACGCATCTGGGGCAGCCTGAAAGCAAAGCCCGGCAAAACCCCCGTGCAAAGCAAAGGTGTGCAGATGAACCTCTGGAGCCAGGGGTGGGCAAAGGCCTGGGATTCCGTGCACCAGGGCTACGATGTCATCAACACCAACGATGGGACCCTCTATGTGGTTCCCTTTGCCAACTACTACCGGGCTGATAAAAACGTGAAAGAGCTTTATGAAAACTGGATTCCCAACAGAATTGGAAGCGAAACCCTGCCCTCCGGGCATCCACGGTTGCTGGGCGCGGCGTTCGCGGTCTGGAATGATGAAATAGACCGTCTGCATCGCGGCTACGGAGCCTGTGACCTGTGGCCCACCATCAGCAGCATGGTCGAGGTGCTCTCCCAGAAGATGTGGGGGCAGCCCACTGCCCCCATGAGCTTTGAGGAACACCGCAATCTGACAGCCAGAATCAGCAACATTCCATACTGCAACCCGCTGCACCAGAACCAGATAAACTTCAGGCTCTGTCCCGGGCTCACCCCTGTGAACCTGGGCAAGGGCTCCAGAGGGCCGGACTACCACCTCACCATGGAACTTCTGATGCCCGAAGCCCCCGTTCCCGGCGAAGAGCAGGTGCTACTGGATTCCCGCACGGGACAACTGCTCGCAGCCGGCAAAGACGGACGCATCACCCTGCGCCGGAACGATGGCATTGAATTTGCCTACAATGCATGGCTGCCTGTCGGCAAGCGTACAAAACTTGAACTCATCGGCCGCATGGGCAAAACGGAGCTACTCATCGATGGCATCAATGCCGGCGAGCCGGATAACCTGCGTTTCCCGTTACGCAAGGAAGGAAAGATGAGCACCTTTATCCTGCCCCTCGAATCTCTGGGAAGCTCATTCAACGGAAAAGTGTTCAGCATAGAGGTTAAATAAACCCACCTTTACTCTAGGCATTTTCTCCTTGCAATCGCGGCATAGTGTGTTAAGATGAGGGGCATGAGAAAGCCCCTCCTCCTGATGATGGCCGCTCTCACCGTAACGCCGCTTATGGCTGAGACTCTTCAAGATATTGCAAATAGTCTGTCCGTTGCGCCGCGAGCCACGGCAAACAAGCTGGAGATTCCCCAGGTTCCTGGTGCAGAAGTGCGTTTCCTCGGCGCGGATTATGAACAAATCATCCGCCCGGATGGCAGCATTGCCCGCCCGTTGTCAGATACTGAAGTGAACGTCAGTTTTGTTGTGACCCGGCAGGGGGAACAAGCTATTTCAAAAGATTACCAGGTTATTGTTCCCGGCACGGAGGAGACAATTGCCGGAGCAAACCCGCAACCGCTTGTCATCCCCGCCCTGCTGAACTGGAATGGAGCTACCGGCAATTACAAACTGGGAGCAGAAGTGCGCGTGGCCACCACAGCAGCCTTTGCCGGCACCTTTGCCGCAGAGCTGAAGGAAATGCTGGGCTGCAACGTGCAGCTGGTAGCCCCCGGCGAACAGGCAGATATCACCCTGAGCAGCTGCGACCATGCCGTGCTCGGCAAAGAGGGCTACACCCTCGACATCTCTGATAAAGGCATTTCCGCTGCCGCCACCACGGAAACCGGCCTGTACTGGGCTACCCGCTCTGTGCTGCAGATGCTGCAGAATGGTCAGGGTAGTATTCCCTGCGGTAAAGCGCTGGATATTCCCCGCTACCAGGTGCGCAGCTTCCTGCTGGATGTAGGGCGTCTGCCCATTCCGCTGAGCTACGTGAAAGAAGTGGTCAAATACATGGCATGGTTCAAGATGAATGACCTGCACATTCACCTGAATGATAACTACATCTTCCATGAGCGCTATGTAGATGCCGGCATCAATCCCTTTGATGTTTCCTACTCGGCATTCCGTCTGGAGTCCGGCATGGTGGGCGCAAACGGCCAGAAGCTGACTGCTGATGACCTTTTCTACACCAAGGAAGAATTTTCCAACTTTGTGAGCTACGCCAAGGAGCACGGCATCACCATCGTGCCGGAGTTTGATACCCCGGCCCACGCGCTTTCCTTTACCCGCGTGCGCCCGGATCTCATCTACAAAAGCCACAACAAACGCGGATGCGAAATGCTTGACGCCTCCAACCCCGAAACGCTCAGTTTTGTGGAAAAAGTGTTTGATGAATACCTGTTGCCGCAGAATGGCCGGAAAGCCGTATTCGCAGATTGCCCGGTCATGCATGTAGGGGCAGATGAATTCCACGGCAATGCCGAGCACTACCGGGCCTATACAGATGGATTGCTCAAGATGGTACAGAGCAAGGGATATACCCCGCGCGTATGGGGTAGTCTGAACACCAAGAAAGGCACCACCCCCGTTCACTCCAAGGGCGTGCAGATGAACCTGTGGAATGGGAGCTGGGCCAAAGCATGGGATTCCATTCAGCAGGGGTTTGACGTCATCAACACCAATGATGGCGCCCTCTACATCGTGCCATTTGCTCCCTATTACCGCATGGACTCCCGCCACGGCTGGGTGCATGAGCATTGGAAGGTCAACCGCATTGCCGACCAGACCGTGCCTTCCGGCCATCCCCAGTTGCTGGGGGCAGCATTCGGCATCTGGAACGATATGATTGACCAATGCTATGCAGGCTACTGCGCCTATGATATCTGGCACATGTTCAGCCGCTCAGTCGATGTTCTGGCGGGCAAGATGTGGGGCACAGATACCTGCACCACCAGTTATACCGAACACCAGGAAGCCCTGCGCAAAGTGGGCAAGGTACCGGGTATCAACCCACAGTTTCTGTGGAAAGATGGTGCAGAATACAGCTGCAAGCCCGAATCCCTGCCCTGCGAAATGGGGCAGCCGTCCATGGGGCCGGATTATGAACTGACCATGGAACTCATGCTCAAGGAAGCACCCACCCCCGGAGAGGAACAGGTGCTGCTCAAAGGCGATTCCGGTGTATTCTGCGCAGCGCTGAGCGATGGCACCATTGGTTTCCGCCGCAGCGACAGCATGGAATTCTCTTTCAACTACAAGCTTCCTGTGGGAGAGAAGGTAACGCTGCAGCTCACCGGCAAGCCCGGAAGCACCCAGCTGCTGATTAACGGCCAGCCAGCGGGGCAATGCACACTCACCCGCTTCCACCGCAAGCCGGAAGGCCTCATCAACACCTTTGTGCTCCCGCTGAATGTGCTGGGCAGCAGCTTCAAGGGCGAAGTCTACTCCCTGCACGTAAAGCATAGCACCCCCGCCGGCCCCACCATTGACCCCAACCTTCTTCCCAGACAGAAATGAGCCAGAACATGAACCCTCAGCATGAATACGAAGCAGGAGCTGCCGCTTTCAAGGCAGGAAATGCAGCTGCGGGTGCGGAGCATCTGCGCAAAGCGGCCTTTGCCGGGCACCCCGAAGCACAAAACCAGCTGGCACGCGTCTATTTTGCCCAGCTCAAGAGCCACCAGGACCTCATATCCCTGGAGTCAGCCGCGCAAAGTGGCGATCATGTGGCGCTTTTTGTACTGGCCATGTGCCTCATTGAAGGGCGACTCATGGAGAAAGACACCGATAAAGCCCTGATGGCGCTCAAGCACGCCGCAGCCATGGGCAACACCTTGGCAGAAAATATGCTGCTCCAGGCCAACGGGTAACCCGGTCAGAAAAAAATCATCAGCAAAGCCTCATATCCACCACGGGTATGAGGCTTTTTCATTCAATTCCCGGCAAGCACCAGAGACTTAACACATCCCTGCCCCAGCGTCTGGTTCAGGGCGCGGATGATATGCGGTTTCATACGCGTAATCTCATAACGCACGGTGGGGTGTTTCACCAGAATACGAGCACGGCCCTTTGCTACGCCAACCAGCGAGGAAACATCTGCCAGCGCCGGGCCTACGGCCTTGCTCCAGGCCTCGACCAGCATCTCTGGCGCCAGAGTATCCTCCTGCAAATCAAGCTCCGATAGCAGCTCTCCCAGCAGACTTTCCATACTGCGCTGGTTGCTCTCCGGGCGCAGCACGGTGCCACTCCCGAAAAAATCTGCCAGAGCCTGCGCGCGGGCACCGCTGCGGTTACTGTCTACGCGCACAGCCCGTTCTCCCACGCCATCAGGCATTTTCTGCATATAGAAGCGCTTACGTGGCTTGCTTACCGGCAGCGGAGCAAGCGGCGCTGCTGGAGCTTCTTTCTTTTTGCGTGCGGCAGCCATGCGGGAAAAAGCGGGCAGCCCGGCCTGTCAACCGGGCTGCCCCAATTTAAGAAATGATTCCGTGGCTTTACTCGCCATCGTCACCGATAGCCTGCACGGGGCAGCCTTCCATGGCCTCGGTGCAGAGAGCTATCTCCTCATCGGTCACAGGCTGCTTGCAGACGTAGGAGAGGCCCTCGTCGTCATCGCGGCCAAAGAAATCAGGGGCGGTTTCGCGGCACAAGTCGCAGTCGATGCAGTTGCAGTCAACATAGAACTTACCGGGAACATTCTTTTCTGTCTTATCGTCGATATCGGCCATTGTCGTGTATGTGGGGGTTGATTACCTCAACTATTTATGACCTATTTTTCTGAGAATGCAATCCTTTTTTATTGCAACGCGGCATTTTTCGGTTCAAAATAGGGTCATGCAAGACCAGAGGCAACAAAAAACCAGCAGACCGCCCAAACAGAGCAACAGACTGTGGGGTCTCTTTGCTTTCCTCCTTCTCATATCAGCCGCCACTTATTTCTGGACTGTCGTTAAACAGGCTCCGCACGCCGAATGGAGAAACGTTTTCCGCCCCCTGCCGTGGAAGAGTGAGCATATCGTCATCAGCGAGGCTGAAGCCTCCTGGAAAAGCTCTGCCGGAGACGCACGCATGGAACTCCGCGCCCGCTACTACCCCTCTGCCCGCATCAAACTTGCCTCTACAGAGGGCAAGGGTATCCTCTCCATCCGCTTCCTTGACAGCACCGGTGCGCAGATTGGCGACAGAGTCAATGTTCCCTACGACAACAACCAGTTCACCGCCAAGGAAACACCCAGTCTCCAGGTAAACGGCAACGAAATCACCGTACGACTGGAGGATGGATACCAGGCCGAAGACCTGTACCGTCTGCACCAGGTTGATGACGAAGAACCACTCTGGCGCATCGAGGTGGATTATTCCCCCTTGGAACACAGGAAGCGCTTTTATCTGGGACACATCAGCGTAATCCCCTATGACCTCTGATACACGGCGCAAATGGCGCAGCAGGCTCATCAATGCCTTGGTGAGCATAGCGGGCGGAGCTTTCATGGCGCTGGCGTTCCCGCCGTACGACCTGGGGAACCTGGTATGGGTAGGGCTGCTTCCCCTGCTCTGCGTACTGTGGAACGGGCCGCGCGGATTCTGGCGCGGGGCCGGCTACAGCTGGCTCTACGGCATGGGGTGGTACTGCGTCAGCTTCTGGTGGATTCACAATGTGGGCTACGTATTCTGTATTCCGCTTCCTGTGTTTCTGGGCATCGCGTTTCTACCGCTCATGGCAATCTACGCCTGTCTCGTCGGTCTGTGGGGTGGTGTGACCAACACCCTGCTGCGCCCGCGGCTGGAAGCCGCGCCCGACACCACCGGCATGAAACAGGCCCGGGCCAGCCAGGCATGGAGCGCCTGGGCCACGGCAGATTTGAAAAGCACCGTGCGCTGTGCCATTGGCTGCGGTGCCATGTGGGTGTGTATTGAATGGATGCGGGCCAACGGAACCCTGGGATTCAGCTGGAACAGCATGGGCATGGCCCTCTACAGCGGACTCTCGCTGGTGCAATGGGCCGAATTCATCGGCACCGCCGCCCTATCCTTCTTCCCCACAGCCGCCACCGTCATCCTCTGGGGCGCCAGCCGCCGTGCCTGGATTCAGTACCGCAGCACCGGCCGTGGCTGCCGCCCTTGGGATTTTTACGCCGTGGTGGTCATTCTCTTCTGCATGTTTGCGGGTGGTCTGGCCATTTCCAAAGTACATTCACCGCTGGTGATGCTGCAGCGCAAGGATGTACTGCAGCTGCCAGTCATGGGCGTGCAGCTCAACCTGGACCAGGTAGAGCGCATCGATAACGGGCCCATCCAGGACCACTTGTATGGCATGCACCTGCGTGAAACCCGACAGGCATTCAATGAAGTGCAGCAAGCTACTGTAAAGCAGGCCATGGAAAACCCGGAACTAGCCATCACCCAGCAGCTGCCGGTGTGGGTAATCTGGCCGGAAAGCGCCATGGGATGCCCCATCCACCAGAACCAGGCCACCGGGGCGCTCATGCCGGATTTCTACACCACTAAAGTCTTTTTCGGTGAGCAGGGACTTCCCCTGGTGCGCCAGCAGGTCAAGGAAATGGGCGGCAAGGATTTTATTCTCTTCACAGGCGTGGACCAGAATCTCTGGGAGCCCTGCGCCTCCCCCAAGGGCTATATTCCCCGCGGCATGTACAACTCCATGGCCATCATTCCCGGCGGCTTCGATTCCATCACCACCGTTTCCAAACAGCATCTCATGCCCTTTGGCGAATATATTCCCTTTGCTGAGGGAATTCAATGGATTGGGGATTTATACAGCCAGATGACCGGCACCCAGGTAGGCGAGGGCATTCGCCCCGGCACGGGCGATGAGCCCATCCCCGTGGCAATTCCCGGCACCAATGAAACCGTGGGAGTCATCCCCGCTATCTGCTACGAGGACACCGTAGGCCGACTGCTCACCAAATATGTGCGCAAAGGGCCGCAGGTGATTGTTAATATCTCCAACGACGGCTGGTTCCGTGACTCCTGCTGCGGGGAGCAGCAGGCCCGCAACGCCGCTTTCCGCTGCATCGAGCTGCGCCGCCCCATGGTACGCGCGGCCAACAAGGGCTACACCTGTGCCATTGCTCCCAACGGGGCATTCATCGATATTCTGCAGAAAGCCGACGGCTCTCCCCACCTGCCCGGCCACAGCTACGCCGTACTCCCTGTAGACAAGAACGCCGGCTACACCCTTTACGCGCTCTTTGGCGACTGGGCGGTCGGGCTCTGCGCCATTCTGGTGCTACTGACCGGGATTCCGGGTATGCAGCGTTTCCGCAGCATCTAATCAGGAAAAGCCCCTGAATCCGCAAGATTCAGGGGCTTTGAATATTTTTATACCACACGCATCAGTAAGCGCGGGCCCAGAGAACACGGCGAGTGGTGGGGCGCCCGGTCAGAATGCAGGGAGCCGCCTCAGCAGCACAGCCCATCTCCCCCTGCGGCACGCAGCGGATAGAGATGCGCAGACTCTTGGCCAGCGTCTCCTCCTCCTCGGGGGAACCATCCCAGGGGCAGAGCAGCCAGTCGGCATCACCCTCGCCATTGAAGTTCTCCTTGAGTTCCTCCAGGCTGGAACACGGGCGGATATGGCTGTCGCGGAACGCACGCTGGCGCTGTAGCAGAGCGTTCTGGATATCCTCCAGCAGGGCCACGGCATTTTCCACAAACTCGCTTTCGGAGATGAAGCTCTTTTCGTTGGTAGCCTGGTCGCGGCGGCAGAGGCACACCGAGCCTTTCTCCAGGTCGCGCGGGCCGATTTCGATGCGCACGGGCACACCCTTCTTCACCCATTCCCACTTCTTGGTGCCGCCGTTGAGGTCGCGGGTATCAACCAGCACACGCAGCGGCATGCCGTGGAAGCTCATAGCGCTGAGCTTGTCTGCCAGCTCCTGGCAGTGGGCGAGGATAGCTTCCTTCGTATCGGGCCTGGGGGTCACCGGGATAATCACAATCTGCTTCGGAGCCACGCGGGGGGGGCACACCAGGCCGTCATCATCAGAATGAGCCATGATGAGCGTGCCGATCATGCGGGTAGAAACACCCCAGGAGGTGGTCCAGGCAAACTGGCGCTCATTGTTGCGGCCAGCAAAGGAAATGTTCTGGGCCTTGGCAAAATTCTGCCCCAGGAAGTGGGAGGTGCCGGCCTGAATGGCCTTGCGGTCCTGCACCATGGCTTCCACCGTGAAGGTGCGCACGGCACCGGGGAAACGCTCGTGCTCGGTCTTTTCACCGGGAATCACATCCACCGCCAGCACATCGCGCTGGAATTCCTCATACACCTTGTGCATGAGTGCGGTTTCCGCCTCAGCCTCCTCACGGGTTTCGTGAGCGGTGTGGCCTTCCTGCCACAGGAACTCGGCCGTGCGCAGGAAAATGCGGGGGCGCATCTCCCAGCGCATCACATTGCACCACTGGTTCACCTTGATGGGCAGCTCGCGGTAGGATTCCAGCCAGCGGGAGAACGCAGCACCAATCACGGTCTCGGAAGTGGGGCGAATCACGTACTTATCCGTGAGTTCGCCGGAGGGAATCATGCGGGTCTTGCCTGTTTCAGGGTCCTTCACAGCCTCCAGGCGGTGGTGAGTCACCACGGCGCATTCGGTGGCAAAGCCCTCAGCGTGCTCGGCTTCCTTCTCCAGATAGGAAACCGGGATGAGCATGGGGAAATAAGCATTCGTATGGCCGGTGCGCTTGAAGTCGGCATCGAGCTGCTGCTGAATAAGCTCCCAGATGGTATAGCCCCAGGGCTTGATAACCATGCAGCCACGCACCTCGGAATTTTCAGCGAGATCGGCTGCCTTGATGACTTGCTGGTACCACTCGGGAAAGTCCTGTGCGCGAGTGGGCGAAATAGCGTTCTGTTGTGCCATGGCGGGGATTGTATGGATTATGGGTGAAATGTCAATGAAAATCAGTACTTCCGTGCCGGGTATCCTGGTATAAGCGGTGATTCAGCACCGCCAGCAGCACCATGAACACCATGAGCAGCCACAGCCCCAGCACCGCCGCAACCAGCGCCATGATAACGGCTGCAGCCAGGCTCACCGCGTGTGTCTGGCTGCGGGATTTGCTGAGCCCCTGCATAATCTGCCCGCCATCCAGCGGGAATATGGGCAGCATGTTCAGCGCTGTCCACCAGCAGCTGATTTCAATCAGAAAGAAAAACAGGAACATGGCCAGCGGGGGGTGCGCCATGACCGCCTCTGCCGGCAACTGCCCCAGCCCGAAGCTGCAGGCATAGAGCGTTGCACGCTGAAAATCACCAATATACACCCCCATGGCCACGTAGCCCAGCACCCCCACCATCAGCGATCCCAACGGGCCAGCGGCGGTCATCACGCACCCCTGCAACCGCGTAAGCCGCGCGGTTTCGTTCGTGCAATCGCCACCAAGCCAGGCCAGATACACGCTGGGTTCGCCGCCGCCAAGCCGCCGCCCCACCAGGGCATGTCCCATCTCATGCGCAAGCAGCACCACAAAGGCAGAAATGATGAACAGCAACACGCACAAGGCATCCACCACACTCGTTATCCACAAGGCTCCCCCGAGAAAAGCCAGAGTCAGCCACAGCGCAGGATGGATGCTCACCGGCACCCCGAATAGCGTGAATCGTATCATCGGGCATCATTGTATGCTCCCCCTGCCCCGGCACGCAAGCCCGCAAGCCGCCATACCCTGCATCATGACAAGGAAATTTATCTCCCCGCAGTCTCGATTCCAGCTTGATAAAACAGAGAAAAGCATGTATACTAACGCGCAATACATGGAAGCAGACTACACAGAGGACGACATTCAAACATTGGACTGGCGCGAGCACATTCGCCTGCGCCCCGGCATGTACATTGGCAAACTGGGCGACGGCACTATGCCGGATGACGGCTTGTATGTTCTGCTTAAAGAGGTTATCGACAACTCGATTGACGAATTCGTCATGGGGGTGGGCAAGAAGATTCTCGTCAGCATTGACAAGACCGGACTCTGCGAGGTGCGGGACTTCGGCCGCGGCATCCCCCTGGGCAAACTCTACGAATGCGCCGCTAAGATCAACACCGGCGGCAAGTATGACGGCGAAGCTTTCAAGAAATCCGTAGGGCTCAACGGCGTGGGTATCAAGGCCGTGAACGCCCTCTCCGAGACCTTTGAAATTCAGGCCTACCGCGAGGGGCAGACCCGCCGCATCCGCTTCCAGGCCGGAGATGTAGTGGAAGGCAGCGATATCACCAGCCCCACCGACCAGCCGGACGGCACCCGGGTGGCCTTCAT
>JAZSRB010000018.1:0-83216 GCA_045538275.1 Akkermansia sp.
GCGGTTTTGCATATAATTCGATATTTTCGGAACAAAAATTCTTTTTTTGAGCAGATTAGGCTTGCAAAACGGCGCGAGGCGTAGTAGTCTCCGCTATGGCAGAAATTCAGCTTGGACTTACATTTGACGACGTGCTCCTGCTGCCTTGCCTGAGCACGATTCTTCCCGGCGAGGCCGACCCTTCTTCCCAGCTTTGCGCTGGTATTCCGCTGCGCCTTCCTTTCCTCTCTGCACCCATGGATACGGTAACGGAGGTGGAAATGGCCATTGCCATGGCCCGCGAAGGCGGTCTGGGTGTGATTCACCGCAACAACCGCATCGATGACCAGGCCGCTATGGTGGCCAAGGTGAAACGTTTCGAGAACGCGGTTATCACCAAGCCGCTCACCGTGACCAGCGATATGAGCCTGAGCCGCGTGAAAGGTATCATGCTGGAGCATGGGTTCTCCGGTCTGCCCGTGGTGGCTGAGGGGAATATCCTGGTGGGCATCATCACCGGCCGTGATATGCGCGTGGTGGACGGCCACGACCTCGATAAGCTTTGCGTGGCTGATGTGATGACCCCGATGAGTCGCCTGATTACCGGCACTCCCGCTACCACTCAGGAGGAAGCCCGCAAGATTCTTTACAGTAACCGCATTGAAAAGCTGCCCCTGGTGGATGAAAACGGCTGCCTGGTGGGCCTGATTACCGATACCGACATCCGCAAGCGCGAAGCTTTCCAGGAATCCACCAAGGATGAGCTGGGGCGCCTGCGCTGCGGTGCTGCCGTGGGACCGGGGCCGGAGTTCATGGCCCGCGCTCAGGCGGTGGTGGATGCCGGGGCTGATGCTCTTTTCATTGATGCTGCTACGGGGCACACCAGCCGCGTGCTGCATGTGATTGAGAAGCTGCGCGAGCTCGGCAAGCCGGTGGTGGCCGGCAACGTGGTGACCCAGGACGGCGCCCGCGACCTCATTTCTGCCGGTGCCAGCGCCATCAAGGTAGGCGTGGGCCCGGGTTCCATCTGCACCACCCGCATCATCTCCGGCGTGGGCATGCCCCAGTTCACCGCTATTCAGGAAGTGGCCAAGGTGGCCCGCCCCGCAGGCGTAACCGTGATTGCTGATGGCGGCATCCGCTATTCCGGCGACGTGGTGAAGGCGCTTGCTGCCGGTGCTGATCTCATCATGATGGGCGGTCTGCTGGCCGGTTGCGAGGAAAGCCCCGGTGCTGTGGTTCACTACCAGGGCCGCAACTTCAAGACCTACCGCGGCATGGGCTCTCTGGGCGCTATGCGTGCCGGCTCCGGCGACCGCTATGGCCAGAATGGCAGCGGTAAGCTCGTGGCAGAGGGTGTGGAAGCCCGCGTACCTTATAAGGGTATGCTGGCTGATGTGATTTTCCAGCTGGTGGGTGGTCTGCGCTCCGGCATGGGCTACCTGGGCGCCAAGAGTCTGGATGAGCTGCGTGAGCACGCTCGTTTCGTACGCATCACTGCTGGAGGTCTCCAGGAAAGCCACCCGCACGATGTGACTATCACCCAGGACCCCGGTAACTACAGCCGCTGAAGCGGGTCGCAGGATAAAGTGTGATTTTTTACACGGCGCGCCTGCGGGCGCGCCGGTTTTGTGAATACGATGAAAAAGATTGATATTACAGAGATAGCAAAGAGTCCGGTGGATTTGATTGGCAAACAATGGATGCTGATTACCGCCGGTACGCCGGAGGCATTCAACTGCATGACCGCCAGCTGGGGTGGCATTGGTTTCCTGTGGAATCGTCCGGTGGCTTTTGTGTTTGTGCGCCCGAACCGCCACACGGTCAATTTCATTGAGGAACAGCCTTCCTTTACGCTGAGTTTCATGCCGGAACAGTATCGCCAGGATCTGGTGTTCTGTGGCCGTAATTCCGGGAGGGATGTGGATAAGATGACCCATACCTCTTTAAAACCGGCCATGTCTCCCGGCGGGTTGCCCACATTCGAGGATGCTGAGTTGGTGTTGGAATGCCGCAGGATGTTCCGCTCTACGATGCAACAGGCCGATTTCGTTGACTGGGGCGAGGTTGCCCCCGCCTGGTATGATGAATCAAACCCGCTGCATTACCTTTATATCTGCGAGATTACAGCCGCGTTGGTGCAGTAACGTTCCTTTGTTCAGCCCGGCAGAAAAAACGCTCATGGAGGTTTCTCCATGAGCGTTTTTACGGGCCATTTTGAACAGAACGCAGTTATTTGGCGCGGTAATAGGCGCCGTGCTCGCCGCGTTCATAGATTTCCTCGCGCTTATTATGCCAGCGGATGTGGAGTTTTCTGTGGTCGTACTGTAGCACTTTGGCCCATCCGTTTTTCGGGGGTGTGTGCACCAGGATCCGGTTATCCATGGAGACCCGGGGCTCGCTGTCATCTAAGCCGTTAATCACACGGACGTTGGTATAAGAGAGGGGTTTTTCCTCATCGTTGATATCCCGCCACCAGATCTGGAACCAGTCGTCTTTGCTCTTTTCGCGGATAACGCTGCCCTCTTTCTCTCTCAGCTTGCGGGCTATCTCCCAGTCATCCACCATGCGGTATGCTCCGGTCTTGGTTCGTCTATAGCTTTCAATACTGCCGTTTTCCCAGCGGATGTGGAGTTTAACACCCGTATAATCGAGCACATAACCGGCGGCTTCATCGGGGGCCATACTGGCAAGCACGTTCTCCTCCTCGCTGAAGCGTACCTTGAAGCGTTCCTTATTTCTATTGAGGGTCAGGGTGTCGTATACAAGCGGAGGTTTTGTGCCGGTGAGGAAATCAATAAGCCGATCGAACCACCCATAATCCTCAGAGGATACGGCTTTGCGGCTGCGCAGACGTTTGGCTGCGCGGCGGGCTTTGCGGCTCATTTCGCTATTGGCCTGTTCGATCAGAAGCTCGGAACTCGCATAGCTGCCATCACTCTGGCGGATGAAGTGTTCCTCATCCCATGCATCCCATTTAACAGTCAGTTCCCTGTCATTAAATACAATTACTTTGGCAACGTCCTGCTTGCCACTAGTGCGCACCATGACCATAAACTGCTCGTTGATGCGGGCTGTACCGCGCCATATTTTGTGACGGAGTTTTACTTCCTTGTGCGGAATTTTATCCGGCTCATGCAGCATCTGGCGCACACAGGATTCCCGGGTTGGCCCCTGGGGGGGCGTCACATGTTTCCGGGGATGGGGTGCAGGTGTTTCTATGCTGCGCCCCATGGCGCTTTTGGCTGGTCCGGCCGGGGTGTGCGGCGGCTCCGGCACGGGGGTCGGGGACGGCTGAGGAGCGGGCTCTGGTGGTGTGGTGCCACCATCATTCAGCTCCTCTTTCTCATCTTCAGAAAACTCCTCCCAGCCATCGTCATCATCTTCATCATCAGAGGATTCGTCATCGTCCTCCTCGTCATCTTCAATGATGATTTTCTTCTTGGCTTTCTTCTTTGACTTCTTCTTTTTTTTCTTCTTTTTCTTTTTCTTCTTCTTGGATTTCCTGGTGGGTGCGTCATCGTAGAACTCGTCCTCTGCAATGGACGGGCTACCCATTAACACACCTGCCAGAATGAGTAGGGCAAGCAAGCGTCTGAAAAGAGAAAGAAGCATACGTCTGGTAGACTATCATCTCAGACACACGCAATCAAGCAAAAAGACAAAACTGTCGCATGAATGTCCGCAACGGAATGAAGTCTTGCATTCTGAGAGGGGCTGGGGTATGATGAACGCCAGATAACGCATATGTCCAGTTCATTCGGTTCCGTTTTCAAAATCAGCACCTGGGGGGAATCCCACGGTGTGGGGGTGGGTGTGGTGATTGATGGTTGCCCGGCCCGGGTGCCGCTGACCCGCGAAATGATTCAGCGCGAACTGGACCGCCGCCGCCCGGGGCAGAGCGATATTGTGACCTCGCGTAATGAGGCGGATAGCGTGGAGATTCTCTCCGGCGTGCTCGATGGACTCACCCTGGGTACCCCGATTGCACTTTCTGTGCGCAATAAGGACCAGCGCTCCACCGCGTATGATGAGATGCAGCATACCTACCGGCCCTCGCATGCTGATTATTGCTACGATGCCAAGTACGGCATCCGTGCCTGGGCGGGGGGCGGGCGTGCCAGCGCTCGCGAAACCATCGGCCGTGTGGCGGCTGGGGCTGTGGCGCGGGCTGTAGTGCGCGCTATCTGCCCGCAGGTGGAGGTGGTTGCCTGGGTGCAGCAGGTGCATGGTATAGTGTGCCCTGTTCCGGCAGAGCAGGTGAGCCCCGCCGTGGTGGAGAGCACCCCGGTGCGCACGGCTGATGCCGCCGTGGCGGAGCAGATGATAGATGCCATCAAAGCCGCTCGCTCGGCAGGTGATTCCCTGGGTGGTGTGGTAGCCTGCAGCATCCGTAATTGTCCTGTGGGGTTGGGAGACCCGGTGTTTGACAAGCTGGAGGCAACCCTTGCACACGCCATGATGAGTATTCCTGCCTGCAAGGGGTTCGAGGTGGGCAGTGGATTTGCCGCTTCCCTGCTGCGTGGCAGCGAACATAATGACCCCTTCTACATGGAGGGGGAGCGCGTGCGCACCCGCACCAACAATTCGGGTGGCATCCAGGGCGGTATATCCAATGGTGAGGCGGTGAACATGCGCCTGGCATTCAAGCCTACTGCCACGCTGATGCTGGAGCAGGATACGGTGAATGATGCTCACGAGGAAACCACCCTGCGTGGCAAGGGGCGCCACGATGCCTGCGTGCTGCCCCGCGCGGTGCCGGTGGTGGAGGCTATGGCCTGGCTGGTCATCTGCGACCACCTGCTGCGCCAGCGTGCTGTTACGCTGTAAAGCGGCGTTGCGGTGCTGCCAGGTAGAGCGTAAGCGTGAGAGCAGTCGCTGCCACCAGGCTGATGGCAGGGAAGTATAGCAGAAGCTTTCGGGCGGATTCCGGCTCGTGGCCGGCTGCGGCAGAGTACAGGCAAAGGGTGAGCGGCAGGTGCCAGAATGCCCCCAGCAGGAAGATGCAGCTGAGACTCCGGCGGTTGATGCCACCATGGTGAAACAGTATTTTGCGCACTAGTCCGGCCATGAGCGCGGCGATGCCCATGCCCACCGGCACCAGACCGCCAATGGCACTACCGGCAGCTTGTAATGATTCTGCGCTGATGGGAGCGCTGAGCAGTTCCTTGACCGGCCCGGCGCAGAGCAGGAGAAAAACCACCGCTCCATAGCTCATGGAGAGGTTGAACAGGCGGCGGTAGGTAAAGGGATCCTGCACTATCACTTCTTCTTCTTTTTGCTGCGATTTTTCTTTCTGGCTTGTTTCATTTCCGCGTCTGTAGCGATTTCTGCTTTTTCGCCTTTGGTGTAGAAACGCACGTAGTCAATTTCAAACTGCACCGGGTATTGGGAGGCATCCGGCGCTTCTGCCCAGCCGTCAATAGCGGTGTTCATAATCAGGTAGCAGGGGGTGCGCAGCGGGTTGTTGCCATCCGGGTAATTGGCGTCGCTGATGGCGACGCGCCCTGCCTCCTTATCATCAATAAGGATACGCATCATCTCCTCATCCCACTCGAGCACATAGGTGTGGAACTCCTTGTGATAACCGGGAATATTCGTGGTGCGGATAACCTTCTGTTCCTGATTGCCGCCGTTCCGGCCCCAGCGGAAAATGGAGTAGCAGCGGTCCGGTTCCTGCGAAATGTGCTCCAGAATATCAATCTCGCCATTGGCGGGCCAGCCGTACTGGTTCGCGTGCATGGTCCAGAGCGCTGGCCACACCCCCTTGGCCTTGGGAATTCTGGCGCGGATTTCCAGGCGCCCCGGACATTCAAAATGCTTCACATCGCGGGTTGTGACCGAGCCGCTGGCATAGGGCATGGTTTTTATCTGGTGGGTCCAGTGGTCTTTCCTGGGGTTGTAGTTGCTGTTGTGGGTTTCTTTTGCTTTGGAAATCAACAGTAACTTTCCGCCCCGCACCTTCACGCAATCTTTTGTATAGGTCTGCACGGCATCCCGGTTGCGGATGACCCCCAGCTCGTGTTTCCACTTTGTTGAATCGAGCTTGCTGCCGTTGAATTCATCTCCCCAGGCATAGCGCCAGCCTCCCTCCAGAGTCTGTGGTATGCTGGCCGTGGCGATTCCGGCTGCCAGCAGACAGCATGTTAATAAGAGCTTCTGCATGGTGTTATTCTCTCCCGTCGAGGTGGCGCATGAGCGTTTCATCCAGTGGATCGCATCCGCCGGCAGCGGCGCATTCCTCCAGCTGGGCTACCGTGCGCGCACCAATGAGCACGCTGGTCACTCCCTGGCGCTGCAGCAGCCAGCGAAGTGCCAGCTGGGTAAGGGGTATTCCCGCTTCGTCGGCTATTGTCTGCAGTTTTGCTACGCTCCCGGCATCTGTTGCCACTTTGGATGCATCCAGGAAAGGCGAATCGCTGCGCCCGGCGCGGGAGTCCGTGGGCAGGGTGGGGGAGTTCAGGTATTTGCCGGTGAGCATTCCCTGAGCCAGCGGAGAGAATACAATAGCCCCGGCTCCCTGTTCCCGGGCGGCTGGCAGCATGCCGGTTTCGCAGGTGCGGTCGAGCAGGTTGTAGCGGAACTGGTGCAGTAGGCAGGGTACGTGTGCTTCTGCCAGCAGCGTACAAGCGCGGTTGAAGAGCGCGGGCGGGTATTTCGAAAGCCCCACATAGAGCGCCTTGCCGCTGCGTACTATCTGCACCAGGGCTTCCACGGTTTCCTCAATCGGGGTTTCCGGGTCGGGCCGGTGGTGGTAGAACACATCCACATAATCCAGCTTCATGCGGCGCAGACTCTGGTTCAGCCCGGCAATAAGGTGCTTGCGGCTTCCCCAGTCGCCATACGGCCCCTGCCACATGAGGTGCCCCGCTTTGGTGGCAATGAACATTTCATCCCGGTGGCAGGCAAACTCATGCTGCAGCAGGTCACCGAAGCGTTCCTCTGCGCTGCCGGGGGGCGGTCCGTAATTATCTGCCAGGTCAAAGTGGCAGATACCCAGCTCCAGCGCCCGGCCGATGATGGCTGCATTCTGCGCCCGGTCATCGCCCCCGCCGAAGTTGTGCCACAGGCCTAGTGATATTTCCGGCAGCAGTACCCCGCTGCGCCCGCATCGTCTGTATTTCATGCCTCTATTATAGATTATTGCGCCCTGTATGTAAAGTGCGCAGCGGATAATTCTAAGCTTCAATGATAACCGGTGTTCCGAGGGGGGCCAGGTCGAAGAGCGTGGCGGCATCCTGCGGGGAGAGGCGTATGCAGCCGTGCGAAACCGGGGTGCCGAGGCGGGCGGTGTCAGCCGTGCCGTGGATGTAGATGAAGCGGGCGCGGGTGTTGGCGTTGTGCGGCTCGAGCCCGTGCAGGCAGAGAATGCGGGCCAGGATGGCGTCTTCCCCCTGCACGGCGGTTGACCAGGTGCCCACGGGGATGCGGGCGCGGAACACGGTGTGCAGCGGGGCATTTTCACCATGCTTGGAGCAGATGCAGAAGCGCCCCAGCGGGGTGCGGCCGCTGCCTTCCTCGCTGCCCGTACCGGCGGCGCCGGTGCTGCAAGGTGCGGCGAAGATTATCGCGCCGTTATCAGCCTGCAGTTCCAGTCTCTGGGCTGTTACACTGATGTGAATACTATTCACTGTCCCTTATTTCTTATTCGCTCAGAATCGCTTCTGCGATTTCCTGTGCGGCATCCGGGCGGGAAAGGGAGCGCATGGCGCTTTCCATGGCTTCGCGGGCGGTGGGGTTCAGCACGGTGTTGTGCACAAAATCGTGCACCTTTTCCGTGGTGAGGTCGGACTGCTGGATGAGCACGGCAGCGCCGCGGGTGGAGAAGGCCAGGGCGTTGTGGGTCTGGTGGTTATCTGCCGCAAAGGGGAAGGGAACCAGAAGCGTAGCCTTGCCGATGATGGAGAGCTCGGTGAGGGTGCTGGCGCCGCTGCGGGCAATCACGCCATCCGCTGCGGCATAGGCGGCGGGCATGTCGGAGCAGAAGCCCAGTACGGTGATGTTCGGCGCGCCGGCTGCCAGGCCGTTCACTCGCTCGTAGTCGAGTTTGCCGGCAATGACCAGGTAGTACACGCTGGAATCGGCCTTGGCGGCCTCTATGAGCATGCTGTTGAGGTTCTTTGCGCCCTGGGAGCCGCCTGTTACGAGGATGACCGGCTTATCTGTGGGCAGACCGAGGCGCCCGCGGGCTTCGGCCTGGGTGGGCAGGTTGCGGATTTCATCGCGCACCGGGGTGCCGACCACAGCGCAGGTGCTGCCGGGAAAGTGCTGCACGGCCTCCTGCATGCCCACCAGCACCTTGGTGCACCAGCGGGCGGTGAGTCGGTTTGATTTGCCGGGCATAGCGTTGGAATCATGCACGTAGGAGCGCAGCCCCAGGGCATGTGCCGCCTTGCAGGGAGGCAGGCTGGTGAAACCACCCATGCCGAGCACGGCATCTGCCTTTTCGCGGCGGATGAGGTTTTTGCAGCTCATGTAGGTGGTGAAGAGCTTCCAGAGGAAGCCGGGCATGCGCAGCGAGAAGGTGGGGGGCTTGGCAATGGCCGGGATGCTGTGGAATTCGAGATCTCCGTATTTGCTGGAGGCTTCGGCATCCACCTCTTTGCGGGAGATGAGCAATACCGGGCGGTGGCCCATTTTGCGGAGTTGCTGTGCTACGGCAATGCCGGGGAAAAGGTGGCCACCTGTGCCGCCACAGGCGATGATGATGTTGAGAGATTTTTCCGTATTCATGGGTTCTGGATTTCGTGAAGGCGTCTCGTGGGCCAGTAGTTCTGACGAATGAGGGGAGTGTGGCGTTGAATACTGGTGAGCAGACCAATGGAGGCAATGGTGAACACGAGATTGGTGCCACCGCTGCTGATGAAGGGAAGCGGAAGCCCTGTGTTGGGTAGCATGGCGGTGACTACCATCATGTTCAGCATGGCGGGCCAGAAAATGGTGCAGCTCAGCCCCAGCGCCAGAATGCGCCCGAATGTATCCTGGGTCTGCACGGCCAGCGCCAGCCCGGAAATGGCCATGACGGTGAAAAGAACGAGGACTCCGGCCGCCCCGAAAAAGCCCCATTCCTCACCGATTTCGGCGTAGATGAAGTCGGTGTGCGCATAGGGGAGATTGCCGTATTTTTCAATGCCATCACCCAGGCCTACACCGGTGAGCCCACCTCGCGCAAAGGAGAGAATGGCAATCCACTGCTGGCGCCCGGCACCCTGGCTGTAGGCCTGAGGATCCTGCCAGGCAATGATGCGGAGCATTCGGTTGGCGCTGCCGGTCATCATGAGATAAAGCAGCAGCGTGGCCAGAATAATGGCCAGCAACAGCAGCCACCAGCGTGTGCCGGATACAAACATTACGCAGAACCCGGACATGGCCAGCGCTGCGGCGGTGCCCATGTCCTTTTCCACCAGAATGAGCAGTAGCGGAAGCCCGAAAAGAAAGGCACCGGGAATGACAAAGCCTTTCCAGAACGTGCCGGCCATTTCGCGGTAGGTGGTGTACCAGTTGGCCAGCGTGAGCATGAGGGTAATCTTGGCCAGTTCGCTGGGTTGGAAAGTGATACCGAGGTTAATCCAGCGCGATTCGCCGTTGATGGTTTTGCCGATGCCGGGCAGGAAACAGCAGATAAGCAGAATCACGCACACAATCCAGATGAGTTTGACGAAACGCCGCCAGCAGCGGTAATCCACCTTGCTGAGTCCCAGGGCAACGGCAAGCCCCAGCAGCGCGTACATGCACTGTTTGCCCAGGAAAGTGTCATTCCAGGAAAGTTCATCCTGCCCCGGCACGCAGGTGCCGGTGCTTGCCACCATGATTACCCCCAGCACAAGCAGGAGGATAAAGCATACCCAGATGCTGATGATGCAGGTGCGGGCGGTCATGGCGGCTGAAGCGGAAATCGGAATGGTGTGTTATTCGCTGACCTTGAGTTTGCGACCCACTTTCAGGCGACGGGCGTCGGCGTTGGTCATGTTATTGAGCTTCAGTAGCTTATTGAGTGAGAGCTTGTACTTGCGGGCAATGGCTCCCAGGTTTTCGCCGCGCTTCACCACGTGGTATCTGGCGGTATCTTTCACAACCGGTCTGGCAGCTTGTACCGCCTTGGCCGCGTTGGAGTCGGCCGGTACGGGCACGCTCAGATAGGCGCCGCCGGGCAGGTTGGTGCGTGCAGCCAGTGAGGGGTTGGCGCCCTTGAGTACATCTTCTGTGATGCCGTACTGGGCCGCTACCCGGCCCCAGGTATCGCCGGAGTTCACGAGGTGTTTCACCTCAACTGTGGGAGCCGCAGGCTGAGCCGGCACCGGGGCGGGATTTACGGCCACGGGTTCCACCGTTGGTGTCGGCTGGGCAACCGGGGCTACGGCTTCCATGTTGATGGGAGCCTGGGTGATGTGAGTTTCATTGGTTGCAACCGCTGGTTGAGAGGCGGGGGCAGCAGGCTGCACTGGTGCCGGAACGGGGGATGTTTCTGCCACGGGAGCAGGTTTCACCTCTGCTGCGGGGATAGCCGGGGGAGGGGTAATGGAGGGTACCACTGCCGGGCCGGTGGTGCTTCTGGCAATGTTGCCGCGCAGCATGACGCCGCCGATAACCAGCAGGTGAACCACGATAAGCCCAAAGATGATGCGTAACACGGTGGCTGGACTGGTGCGGTCCACCACCAGGCCGGTATCGGAGTGCAGGCGTTTCTGCTGCTTCAGGTTATCGTTGACAAAGGTCTTGAGGAAATGGCGTTTGGGTTTGGCGCGGCCGAGGTCAGAGTTGCGGAATGTGGTCTTGGTGTCTTTTCTCATAAAATGTTCGGTGAAATTACAGATGCAGGGTTTGTTTGACAGCGGCGCGGAAACATTCGCCGCGCTGAACATAGCCGGTAAATTGGTCGAATGATGAGGTGCCGGGAGAGAACAGCACCACATCACCGCGCTCTGCTACCTTGGCGGCAGCGGCTACGGCTTCCTGCACGGTGGTGACTTTCACCACCCGGCAGACGGGAGAGAAGGTTTCTTCCAGCTGGTCGGCAATCTGCCCGAATACGATACAGGCGCGGGCTTTCTGTTCCAGCATGGGGTTGATGGCGGAGTAATCCAACCCTTTGTCCTTGCCGCCAGCCAGCAGGATGATGGGGCGGGTCTGGGAACGCACGGCTGCCTCAGTAGAGTGCAGGTTGGTGCTCTTGGAGTCGTTCAGCCACAGGATTCCGTCCATCTCTGCTACGGTTTCACAGCGGTGACCGGGCGGGCAGAAAGAACGTATAGCGGCGGATATGGTAGCATCATCCAGTCCTGCAGCGCGGCAGGCCAGGGTGGTGGCCATGGCATTTTCTGCGTTGTGAGCCTGCTCGAGCGCGGTGCCACGCAGCGGGGTAAGCACCTTGCCGGCTTCGCAGATAGCGCCGTCTTCAAAATAGAGCTGGCCGGTAGTCACCACAGAGGAGAAGCCCACGCGGCGCGGGGTGATGCCGGGGAGTTTCTCTCCCTCGCGTACAATGGCGAGCTGGTCGGCGCTCATGTTTTCGAAAATGCGGAGCTTGGCGTTGAAATAGTCCTCTACCTTGGTGTAGCGGTCCATGTGGTCGGGTGCAAAGTTGAGCCAGATGGCCACTTCCGGGCGGAAATCGATGATGGTTTCCATCTGGAATGAGGAAACCTCCAGTACGGCGAATTCCGGCTGCGGTTCCATGAGTGCCACTTCGCTGAGCGGGTAGCCATAGTTGCCGCAGGCTTTGGCGGTCTTGCCGGCGCTGAGCAGCACATGCTCCAGCAGGGCTGTGGTGGTGGTTTTGCCGTTAGTGCCGGTAATGGCTATGATGCGGCCGGTATAGTAGTGCCAGGCAAGCTCCGTTTCGCCGATGAGCGGGGCTCCATGAGCCGTGAACGCCAGGGTCCAGGGGATATCGCCTTCAATACCGGGGGAGAGGATGACCAGATCGGCAGCATAGGCTCGGGCCTGCTCTTCTGTAGAGCCGGCTACAAAACTGACTCCGGGTTCGTTGCAGGTGGCGGCGGGGTTGGCATCAAAAATGCAGACTTCGCCCGCGCCCCTGGCCAGGGCAAGGCGGGCTGCCGCTATTCCGCTGCGTCCGCAGCCGAGTACTGCTATCTTTTTACCGCTGAGTTCCATGGTATGTGAGGAGGGAATGGATGAAGTCAGAATTGAATGAAGCTGCAGGCTCCCAGAATCAGGCCGAGAACTGCCAGGAAGAATGCGATAATCCAGAAGCGCACACAGACCTGGGTCTCGCTCCAGCCGCACTTCTCGAAGTGGTGGTGAATCGGCGCCATGCGGAAGAACCGGCGGCCTTCGCCATAGATTTTGCGGGTTACCTTGAACCAACCCACCTGAATCATCACTGAGCAGGCTTCAGCTACAAAGACGCCGCCAATGACTACCAGCAGCAGCTCCGTGTGTGTGCATACCGCCACGGTGCCCAGCGCCCCACCCAGAGAGAGGGAACCGGTGTCGCCCATGAATACCTTGGCCGGGTGTGCATTGAACCACAGGAACCCGAGACAGGCTGTTGCAATGCAGAGCAGGTAATTGGCCAGCGCTATCTCACCCAGCGTGAGGCAGAGTGAAAGGAATGCCATGGCGGCCACAACCATGCAACCGCTGGCCAGACCATCGAGCCCATCGGTCAGATTCACCGCGTTGGAGGAACCGATGATGACCAGCATGGCAAAGGGAATGAAGAAGTAGCCCAGGTCAATGGTGCCGTAGAAAGGAACAAGCACGCGGGCAATGGTGGGGTCCAGATAGTACAGATAGCCGGCACAGACCAGGGCTGCCACCGTCTGCAGGGCAATCTTGAACCAGCCACTCACACCATCGGTGCTTTTTTTAGTAATCTTGGCCCAGTCATCCAGAAAGCCGAGAATGGCGGTCACGCTCATCACCAGCAGGCAGCACTGAAGCTTGGGGTTTCCCATATCCAGGAAGAGAACGCTGGTGAGCAGGATAAGCCCGATAATCATGAGCCCGCCCATGGTGGGGGTGCCTACCTTGGCCTGGTGCTCGGGGGCAAGCACTCCTTTGCTGGCTTCGCGGATGGGCTGGCCAGCCTTCATGGCGCGCAGTATGGCAATGAGACGCGGCCCGATGAGCATTGACCCGACGAAAGGTACCAGCAGGGCCAGAATCAGTTGCAGACCTACGGGGAGTTGATAGATGAAATTAATCATAACTTAGGACTTGGGGTTAAGGGAGGGAAAGAGTTCGTACATGCTGTGCTCCATGCCGGCGGAGCGGGAGCCTTTAAAGAGAAGTGCATCACCCGGCTTCATGAGTGAGCGCAGGGCGGCGGCAGCTTCTGCCGGGGTGTTTACCAACAGTGCCGGGATACTTTCAGCGGCGGCCTGGCAAAGTGCCAGGGTCTCCGGGCACTCCGGGCCTACCACCACCACAGCGGCATAGCCCAGGGAGGCTGCGCACCAGCCCATGTCGGCATGGGCGGCGATTCCGCCCTCGCCCAGTTCGCCCATTTTGCCCAGCACGGCAATGTGGCGTTTCGGGCCGCGCAGGGCGGCTACGGTTTCGAGAGCCGCTTTCATGCTCTCGGGGTTGGCATTATAGGTGTCATCCACCACGGTGTAGCCTTCTACCTCCTTGCAGGCCAGGCGGCCATGCGTGAGGGAAGAGGCAGAAAGACCGGCTGCAATCTGCTCCAGCGTGCAACCGAGTTTCCAGCCGGCTGCAGCTGCCAGCAGGCTGTTGCTCACCATATGTGCACCGGGAACGGGCAGGGAAACTTCCACCTCGCCTTCGCCTTCGATGTGCAGGGTATAAGTAGTGCCGGTGGCCGTGCTGCGCGGATTGAGCGCGCGCACCAGACTGTTGCAGCCGCCTACCGGAAGAGGAGAGGCAGCAGTCTGCGCGGCAATGAAATCTGCAAAATCATCCTGCGCCGGGTAAATCATGAACCCATCTGCCGGCAAGGCTCGGGCAACGGTGCATTTTTCCTCTGCAATGGCCTGGCGTGTGCCCAGATATTCCAGATGCGCAGAACCAATGGTGGTGATAATGCCAATCTGCGGGCGGGTCATGGCGCAGAGCGGGGCAATTTCGCCCGCATGGTTCATGCCCATTTCCCAGATGGCGGCCTGGGTTCCCTGTGGTGTGCTCAGGATGCTCAGCGGCACGCCTATGTGGTTGTTGAGATTACCTCTGGTGGCGAGGGTGCTGAACTTCTGGCTGAGCACGGAAAGGCACATGTCCTTGGTGCTGGTCTTGCCGCTGCTGCCGGTGAGCCCGACCACATGCAGCGGCTCCAGCTGCCCGCGCCACCAGGCGGCCAGGCTTTGCAAAGCCGTGAGCGTGTCTTCCACCTGCACTACAGTGCATCCCGGGGCGTATTCGCCCTGCAGACGGGATACCACAACGGCCGCAGCTCCTTTCTGAGAGGCATCTGCGGCAAAGTTGTTACCATCAAACCGCTCTCCGCAGAGCGCTAGAAACACGCAGCCGGGAGTAATGGCGCGGCTGTCGGTGGTGAGACCGGCGGTGATGGCGCGAGCCCCCGCTGCCACGGCTTTGCCTGCAGTGGCGGAAATGAGGTCGCTGATGCTCAGGTGGGTCATGGCAGGGTTTTACTTGGAACGGCGGTTCTCGGGCTTGCGGGAGGGAACGGAAATGCCCTCCGGGTTCTTTTCTGCGTAGAATTTGCGCACAACGGCGGCGTCTGAGAAATCAATGGTCTCATTGGCG
The DNA here is from genome assembly GCA_045538275.1 of Akkermansia sp. Classification (GTDB taxonomy): domain Bacteria; phylum Verrucomicrobiota; class Verrucomicrobiia; order Verrucomicrobiales; family Akkermansiaceae; genus Akkermansia. The sequence goes on from JAZSRB010000018.1 coordinate 14,677, forward strand.
AAAATCTGGTAATTTTCGTGTCCCTTGCCGGCAATGAGAACGGCATCTCCGGGGCGTGCCTGCTCCAGCGCTGCGCGGATGGCCTCCTCCCGGTCGGTGATGCGGTGCTGCTTGGCCTTGGGAATGCCGGGCATGATTTCGTCGATAATCTGTTCGGGGTCTTCGCTGCGGGGATTATCGCTGGTAACGAGGCAGAGGTCGCTGTGGCGGGCGGCGGCTTCGCCCATGAGCGGGCGCTTGGTGCGGTCGCGGTCGCCGCCGCAGCCAAAGATGGTGATGAGGCGGCCATTGCGGCAGAGAGCTTTCATGGTCTTGCATACGTTTTCCACGGCATCGGGGGTGTGGGCATAGTCCACAAAGCATTGCACGTTGTTTACGCTGGAAACAAGTTCAATACGGCCGGGTACCTGCGGGCTCTGGGCCAGCGCGGTGATAGCCTCGCTCAGGTTGATGCCGGAGCATACTGCGCCGGCCAGGGCCGCCAGGCTGTTGGAGAGGTTGAATTCACCGATAAGCGGGGTGCGCACCAGGTAGCTGCGCCCCTGGTAGGTAAGCTCGTACTGGCTTCCTTTGAGGGTGATGAGGCGGGGAACTGCGCGGAAATCTGCTTTTTCATTTTCACCAAAGGTGCGCACTTTCATGATGGGAGCCAGCTCTTCCGCCAGTCGGCGGCCGTAGGCATCGTCAATGTTGATGACAGCTGCGCTCTTTCGGTCTGCTGCGGCCATGCGGGTGAAGAGGAGTTTCTTGGCCTGGTAGTATTCCTCCATGGTGCCATGGTAGTCCAGGTGGTCCTGGGTGAGGTTGGTGAAAATGCCCACGCGGAAATTGGTGCCGGCGGTGCGCTGCTGGGTGAGAGCGTGTGAGGAAACCTCCATGGCCACGGCGCGGCAGCCGTTCCTGACCATATCGGCCAGCATGCTCTGCAGCAGGGCGCAGCCGGGTGTGGTGTTGCTGGAGGTGGCGCGGCGTTCACCATTATCATATATAATGGTGCCGATGAGGCCGGCCCGCTGCCATACGGTGCGGTATATGTGGTTCACCAGGTAGCTGATGGTGGTTTTGCCATTGGTGCCGGTCACGCCCAGGGCTACCATATGGTTGCTGGGTGTGCCGTGCCAGGTGCTCATGAGCAGGCCGTCTGCTTCGTGCGTGTCCTTTACCTGAACCCAGAGTGTGCCGGCTGCTGTGGCCTGTTCACTTACAGGTGTTTCCGCCACAATGGCAGCCGCCCCGGCTGCAATGGCCCCTTCAATAGCAGTATGCCCGTCGAACTGGGTGCCCTTGACGGCTACATAGCAGCAGCCGGGAATGACCTTGCGGCTGTCATCGGTGAGCAGGGTGAGCGTCTTGATGTGCTTGCCGGTAATGGTGGCGGCGGGCAGGATGCTGAAGAGTTTCTTGGTGTCCATGGTTGAGAAAAAGGAGGCGTGATTTCTTATTTATTTAGATTAGCAGATTCTTCCTTGCTGGCAAGATATTTTTCGTAAGCTTCGGGGTCGCTCGGTGATAAATTGAGCACGTTGATAAAGCGTTCTGCCGCAGCACGGAAAATAGGTGCTGCCACGGTGCCGCCACCGGGGTTGCAGTCTGTCGGGTGTGGTTCGTCAATCACAGTCATGACCACGAGTTTCGGGTCATCGATGGGCAGCACGCCGGCAAAGGAGACGGTATAGAGGTTTTCGGTGTAGCCGCCACCGGCTTTAATTTTTTTGGCGGTGCCGGTTTTGCCGCCGATGCGGAATCCCGGGATAGCCGCTTTAGTGGCGGTGCCGCGGCCACCTTCACCCTTGGTCTGGGTTACGCTTTCCAGCGCGAAGCGCAGATCGCGGGCGGTGCTGGATTTCATGACCCGGCAGACCTCTTGCGGGGCGCATTCATCATAGATTGCGCCATCTGCTGCAATAATCTTATCAATAAGGCGCGGTTTCATGCGCACGCCATCATTGGCAATGGTGGCATATACCATGGCCATGTGCAGCGGGGAAACCGCCACCGAATAGCCGTAGGCAATTCGGGAGTAGTTCACGATGTTGGAGCCGTCTGCCAGCAGACATGCACCGCCGGAGGGTAAATCAATTCCTACCGGTTTGTGCAGACCGTATTTCTCAAGGTATTCCTTGAAGTTGGGCCACTTGGCAATGATGGCAATGCGTGCCGCGCCGGGGTTACTGGATTTCTTGAGCACGCCCCACATGGGCAGGCTGCCGTAGTTGAACGGGCGGTCGCTGATGGCCTTACTGCCGAAGCCTACGGAGAACGGGGAACAGTTCACGTAGCTGTGAATGCTCATCAGTCCCTTATCCACCGCCGCAGTTACAGCCAGTACCTTGAAGGTGGAGCCGGGTTCGTAGCGGGTCTGGCAGGCAAAGTTGAATTCGCCGGTAATCGGTTTGCCGTTGTCATCTTTCAGTGTGCCCCGCTTGAATTTTCCCTGGGGGGTGATGAGTTCTTTTTCCTTGCTGAGGGCAAAAGCGGGGCGGCTCACCATGGCCAGAATATCACCGGTTTTCGGATCTACCACAATCATGCAGCCGCGCTTGGCGCGGAAGTGGCGCATGCCTTTGTCAAGCTCCTGCTCCACGATGGTCTGCAGACGCATATCAATGGTGAGCTTCAGGTTGAGCCCATGCTTGGGTGCCAGGTAGCGGTCATCCTCACTAGGCAGCACCTGCCCGCGGGAATTGTGGCGGTATTCGCGCAGCCCGTCTACACCGGCCAGGTAGCTGTGGAAGTAGGACTCCACGCCGCTCATGCCCTTGTTCTCGTGGTCTACGTAGCCGAGTACATGGCAGAGCATTTCCGGAATCACGTAGCTGCGGCGGATGTTGTGCTCGACCATGAGCCCACGCAGCCGTGCTTCCCGCACCGCGCGGCGGATTTTATCGGCCGCGTCAAAGTCCAGTCCTTTAGCCAGAATAATCTGGTTGCGGAAAGAGCGCGTGGGCAGACCTTTTGCCCTGGCTTCCTCATTGTGCCTGGCGGTGGCTGTCTGGGCGATTTTCTCCACGATGTCCTCGCGGGTCATGAAGCGTTTCACCTTGCGACCATTGATGGTTTCCTCCACCTCCTGATTGGCCAGGAAGGGATAGAGGATTTCTGCAACGAGCTTATCGTGCTGTTGGAAATAGTGCTGCATCACCGCCTCATCATATTCCTTGAGGCGGTTGGCGCGGGCATCCTTGAGGTTGTCTGAATGGGAGAGGGAGAGAGTTTCTCCTTCCTTGATTTCAGACTTGGCGTTGTTGAGGAGCCTGGCGCGGTGGTTGTACACCAGCTTGCGCTTCTCCTTGGGGTCTGTCAGGGTGTCCCAGCGGGGGTCATGAATCGCCTGGTTATAGGCCAGACCTTCCACTACAGCTGTGATTTCGCGCAGGTGGTAACGGTCGGCCACCAGTTCGGCGCTCTGGATATTGTGGGTGAGTAGCTCCTCATTGCGATCCATGATGATACCGCGGCGGGCGGGCAGCCGCTCCTTGTCGATGAGGTCGTTTTCTGCAATGACCACCACTTTGTCCTGGTCAATAATCTGCAGGTCCACCAGACGCACCGCTATGCAGCAGGACACCGCCGCCATGAAACAGGCGAGAAACAGCGTGCGGCCGGCAAATGGAACCTTGGTTTTCACGTTCGACGTTGAGGAAACTGCTGAGCGTTAGCGGTGGATAACGGCATATCCGCTGTCCTGCAGACGGCGGGCGAGTTCAATCTGGCTGCGGTCAATATCGCGCAGGGTGGAGTGGTCCTGGCTCAGGCGGTCGCGCATGGCCCAGCGGTTGGTGAGGGCGTTGGCCTTGGCGTTGTTCTGGTTGGTGTTCATGTTGCACACGGCAATCTCACGGTGGAGGTTGTTGATTTCGGTGCGCACGGCCACCTGGTCGTTTTTGAGCAGAGCGTAGGTAATGCCGCCGGCGGATACGAGGGCGGCAAAAAGCACCAACCATATCAGGAAGCTGAAGCTTACCTGGTCAGCGTAGCGGGTGCTGGTTGTGTTGGGGGGCATTGGTGATTGGAAATGGTTTTGGGGGTGGTGATACAGCGGTGATTTAAAGTTTTTCGATGACGCGGAGTTTGGCGCTGCGCGAGCGCGGATTAGCTGCCAGCTCGGCCTCTCCTGCCACGATGGGCTTGCGGGTGACCAGGCGGGCGGCGTATTCCGGGTTGGGGCGCGGGGCCGGCCATTCCGGGCGGTCAATTTCCGGGCGGGTTACGCGGTCAAAATAGCGTTTGACGGCGCGGTCCTCCAGGCTGTGGAAGGTGATGATAGCGAAGCGCCCGCCGCTCTTGAGCAGGCCGAGTCCGCTTTCCAGCAGGGCATCCAGGGCGCCCAGCTCGTCGTTTACGGCAATGCGCAGTGCCTGGAATGAACGGGTGGCGGGGTGCTGCTTGCCTTTGCGGGGCAGCACGCTGGCGATGATGGAGGCCAACTGGGTGGTGGTGGTGATAGGGCCCTTGGCGCGTTCCTGCACAATGCGGCGTGCAATGGCGCGGCTGGCTCGTTCCTCGCCGTATTGCCACAGGATGCTGGCCAGCTCACTTTCTGCGGCGGTGTTCACGATATCGGCTGCGCTGCGGGGGGCGGTGGGGTTCATGCGCATATCCAGCGGCCCTTCTGCCAGGAAAGAGAAGCCGCGCCCGGCCTGGTCTACCTGAGGGGAGGAAATGCCGATGTCGGCCAGAATGCCATCTACGGTTTCCAGCCCTTCGGCGCGCAGCATTTCGGTTGCGTTGCGGAAGTTGCCGGCTATGATGTGCAGCCGGTCACCATAGGCGGCCAGTCGCTTGCGGGCTGCCTTGCGGGCGGCGGGGTCCTGGTCGATGCCCCATACGGTGGCGCCTTGCTCCAGCATCAGCTCGCTGTGGCCGCCGCCGCCCAGGGTGGCATCCACCAGCACCCGGCCTTCTGCCGGCTGCAGGGCTTCTACTGCTTCGGCGCGCAGTACGGTCACGTGGTGGAAGGGAGTGGCGGAACTTTCTTCGTCAGCATCTGTGTCAGCAGCGGATTCGCTGGCGTTGCGGCAGCTTTCCTGCCACTCGGCGGCTTCGGCCGCGGAAATGGCTTCCACCAGCGGGGTGCTGCACCACTGCAGCTCGGGGGTGGCGGCTGCCCAGCGGCTTATCAGGGTGTCGATTCCTTCTTCCCCGTTCAGTTCTGCAAGCACTGTGGCGCTGCATGGGGTCAGGCGGCAGGCCAGTACGGCTTCATCGCGCTGCAGCTCCGCTGCCAACGCGCCCACGCGCGTAAGGGAAAGGCTGGCCGCAGCGCAGGTGTCCAGGGGCTTGGCAATGGACTCTGCCGAAAGCTCGCGCAGTTCCTCGCCCAGGCGGGTCAGGGTGCCGCGTGCGCCCCTGATGCCCGCGTCGCGCATACGCGCGAGCAACTCGCGCCGGGCGTTCTGCCAGGCGTTCAACTGCTCTGCGGTCAGAGTTCCTTCCTCCCACATGAGCACCTTGTAGCAGGTGCCTGACGGGGCGGATTCTGCCGCGTGGCTCTGGGTTGCTGCGTTGCTCATGTAAGTATGCCGAATACTTTGTCCAGTTCCAGTTTCGCCAGGGTATCGGGTGCCTTTGTGGCCTCGAAGTCAGCCGGTGCCCAGATTTCGAAATACGATCCGCGACCTACGATGGTGGCGGTGTCCGCCAGTTTCAGGCGTTCACGTTGTGCTTTTGGTATGAGGAGTTTACCCTGGCTGCTCACCTCGGCCTCGAAACTCAGACCAATGATGGTTCCCAGGTACTTGTTTACTGCGGCCGGGTCGAATCCACGTGCTTCTGCGTGCTTCCGAATCCCATTCACCATCTCCTCAAAGCTTCCTCTTGTGTAGCATTTCAGCGTCGGATATCCTTCATTCTGAGCGTCTATCATCCACAATGTCTCACCCTGCGCGGCGCGCCAGCCCGCCGGAATCGCTACGCGACTCTTCGGATCGAGCTTGTGCGTCACGTTGCCCGTGAACATTACTGTGGAGACACTACTCATGCTTTTGAGTGCACTTACCTGCACCACCAGTACACTCCAATACACCAAAAAAGTCAATCATAAATTGTGCAATTTTGTGATTTTTTTTCGGCAGAGACGGTTTTTCAAGCAGGAGCAGTACCCGGAATCCGGGGCGTGGGAGGGGCGAAACAAAAAGTCCCGCACCAATATGAGGTGCGGGGCTTGAGTAGTGGGAAAGTCGGTGGAATTACTTGCTGCGGAGGGCATCTACGCAGATGGCAGACCAGGTTTCGAGCCGTTCGTAGAGCGGGCCAGCCAGCTCATCGAGCGAGCGGAACGCGAGGTCAGCCAGGGCTTTTTCGTTGGGGGTTACCTGGTCGTCCTCCAGTTCGAAGCGGTGCACAAAGCCGAGGTGTACGGAGCCGACTTCGTTGGTATCATCATTGATGATGGCGAAGAGTTCCTGGGTGGCAGAGCCGGTGAAAGTGATTTCCTCGCGAATTTCGCGTTCCATGCCGGCGAGGTAGGTGGAGATGGAGTCGGTGAGCCCGTCAATGGGGTTGATGTGCCCCCCGATGCCGAGGGACATTTTGTTGTGCAGGCGTGATTCACCCCCTTTTGAGGTGCGGGCATAGGCCAGAATGCGGCCTTGGTGGCAGAAGATGGCGTAGGTGATGAGCTGCTTGAACTGGGGGCTCTGCTCGGCCTGCTCGCGGTCCATGTAGCGGGCTACTCCGGGTTGCAGGAAGGCGCTCAGATAATCCTGAGGATTGAGTCTGACTCCATTGAATGCGCCTACAGCCTCAAAGGCTTCTCGCGGAACGACCAGTACCTGTTCTCCATTGTAGCGTGACATGCAGACATGCTACCATATTCCGGCGCGCAGGGAAAGGGATTATTGTGGCTTAATTTTCAGGTGATGACAAAATGGGAAATCCCGCATCTGCCGGGTGGCGGATGCGGGATTGATGGAAAGAAGATGTCAGGGAAATTACTTCATGCGAAGCCCTTTGGGGCTTTTGGTGCTTTTCTTGATGCTCTGGCGCAGAGAAGCCTCGACGGAAGTGCTGTTTCTGCGGAGTTTTGCAGCGCGTTGCTCGAGCTTGCGGCGTTCGTTGCCGCGGCCAATCACGCTCAGGATAACAATAAGAACCAGCAGCCCTGCGCCAATCATGATCCACTGCGTGGAGGTGAGACCATCCAGTCCGAGTTTAGCAAGCAGAGCTTCGAGCTGACTGACCTTTTTGGGCTCTTTCTTCACAACCTTGACTGGCTCTTTCTTCTCTACCGGTGTGTCGATGACTTCCGGCGTTTCTTCCACTACAGGTTCATCGACCGTATCTTCCACCACAGGCTCGGGTTCCTCGATTTCCACTTTCTGGGGTTTCGGGGTTTCTTTCGGCTTGTCAGTCTTGTTGGCAGTATAAAGGCGGGTTTCTTCATCAGCCAGAAGCTGTTTTACCGCTTTACCGCCGCCGGTGTTACCCATGGCGGAGACGCCACCCAGGGTGCTGCCTTCAGAAATCAGGCGTCGGTTTTCCTTGGGTACTGACGTATAGAAGCTGAGGCGTTTGCACTTGTTGGCCGCCGTCAGCTCCTGGAACATGAATCCTTCCTTGAACTTCATGTTGCGGGAACGCCCCATGAAGTACTTGGCTGCTTTTTCTGCAGAGAATTTTTTCCATTTGGCTTCCTCGAATTTGCCGATGTCCGCAGCGTCTTTGTCCGCTTCTTCCAGAGTTACAGGCTTGCGGTAGTCTACGGCAATGCAGATGAGTTTGCCGGTTCTGGTGTCGAAGTCAATGGTAAGCTTGCGGTTGTCATCGAGATTCCAGATGCGGCGCACGCTCAGGTCGCTCAGCACGCGGTAAGCGTAGTCCTTGGTGAGGTTTTCATCTGCTTCTGTGCGAGTCAGAGAGGGAGAAAGGTCGCTCAGCTGGATAGCAAATGCTGCCGGGATAAGCAGCATCAACCCAGTCAGGGCTCGTTGGAAAAGTTTGCTCATACGCGCTTATACTATCATGTTCATGCGCCACTTACAAGCCTATACTTTGTTTCCTTTTAACAAAAAAATCTGTTGGTTTGGGTGTGTCTACGTCTGATTCTGAATTTTTCTTTCACTTTTTTATAAAAAAATTAAATTTTGACAACTTTGGGGTTGACATATCAGAAAATCTGAGTAGAATTGCGCAGCCGGGATTCCGCCCGGAGAGGAAACCAAAGAAAGAAACAAAGAGATGAAGACTATCGCAATCGTACTCGGCCTTACTACTCTGACTGCTGCTGGGAACACGCTGCCTCCTACCCCGGAGAATTCGCTGCCTCCCACTCCGGAGTTCAGCATCTGATGAAAATGAGACAGAAGTCACGGTGCATCTGCGCCGTGAATCCGGGCTTGTGTGGCCTGGTTGAGAGGAGTCTTCCGCTGCAGCTGAGCGGGGGATTTTTTTTTGTGTATTGGGTGAGGCCTTTTCTATTATTTGTTACCGGGTGTTTTGTGCTGACGTGTTGCGAGCTGCATAAAGCTTGACAAAAGTGCCTACGCGCGTATAGTTTCCCGCGAACTTATGAAAAATCAGATTGCAAGTGTACAAGCCGAAGCCCTGGCGCGCATAGCCGGCATTGCCGATATGAAAGCGCTGGAGGATGCCCGCGTGGGTATTCTGGGCAAGAAGGGTACTCTCACCCAGGTGCAGCAGGGGATGCGCGATGTGCCCAAGGAAGATAAACCCGCCGTGGGCGCGCTGTTGAACGAGGCCCGCGCCACTATTACCGCTGCGCTGGAAGACCGCAAGACTGCCCTGCAGCAGGAAATTGATGCCGCCGCCGTGGCCGGGGTAGACTTTACCATGCCTGGGGCAGCGCTGCCCGCTGGCGGTCTGCATCCCATTTCCATTGTGCGAGATGAAGCGGTGCGCGTGCTGCGCCGCATGGGGTTCACTCTGGCCGATGGCCCGGAAATTGAGGATGAATGGCATTGCTTCGATGCGCTCAATACTCCGGATGACCACCCCGCCCGCAATGAGAAAGATACTTTCTACTTTGACAGCGGTAAACTCTTGCGCACGCAGACCAGTACCGTACAGGCCCGCGTCATGGAAAAGGATTGCCCGCCCATCCGCATTATCTGCCCTGGTTCCGCTTTCCGTCGCGATGCCATTGATGCCACCCACCTTTCCGCTTTCAACCAGATTGAGGGACTCTACGTGGCCAAAGAAGTGAGCGTGGGCGACCTGAAAGGCACGCTGGAGTATTTCCTGAAAGCGCTTTTCGGGGAGGAAACCGCCGTGCGTTTCCGTCCGCATTTCTTTCCGTTCACCGAACCCAGCTTCGAGATTGACGTGCTGCTGCAGGCTGCTGGTCAGGCTCCTCGCTGGATTGAAATTGCCGGCTGCGGCATGGTGAATCCCGCTGTGTTCGAGAATATCGACAAGGCTACCGGAAAGAACCTGTATGCCGGCTGCACCGGTTTTGCCTTCGGTATCGGTCTGGAGCGTCTGGCCATGATTCGCTGGGGTATCCGCGATATACGCCTCCTCATTGAGAATGATGCCCGTTTCCTTGCCCAGTTCCAATAAATTCTAACCCTTTTGAAAAAATATCATGAATGTTTCACTGAATTGGCTTTCCAGCTACATTGACCTTGAGGGGCTTGGCACTCAGGAGATGGCCGATATGCTCACCTTTGCCGGTATCGAGGTGGAGGGAATCCAGGAGCGCGGCGTGACCACCGACCTCGTGGTGGTGGCTCAGGTCATGGAAAAGACCCCCGTGGAGGGCAGCGACCACCTCAATGTGTGCATGGTCGATGCCGGTGAGGGAGCTCTGCGCCAGATTGTCTGCGGTGCGCAGAACTACAAGGTGGGCGATAAAGTGCCCTGCGCGCTGCCCGGTGCTGTGCTGCCCGGCGGCTGGGAAATCAAGGAAGGCAAGCTGCGCGGTGTCGAAAGCCGCGGCATGCTTTGCTCTGCCTCTGAACTCGGTCTGCCCGACAAGGAACACGGTCTGTGGATTCTCCCGCAGGACTATGTTATCGGCACCCCGGTGCGTTCCTTCGTGGAGACGGATACCATCTTTGAGCTGGAGATTACCCCGAACCGCCCCGATTTGCTGAGCCACTGGGGCATGGCCCGCGAGCTGGCCGGCATCACCGGCCGCAGCCTGAAGACTGATCCCGCCGAGGCTCCCACCGCTGCGGCTCAGACCAAGGCGGCCGGCGATTTCATCACGCTTTCTGCCCCGGAGCTCTGCCCGCTCTACACCGCCACCCGCATTTCCGGCGTGAAAATCGGCCCCTCCCCGGAGTGGCTGGCCAACCGCCTGGTAGCCATCGGCCTGCGTCCCATTAACAATGTGGTGGATATCACCAACTACTGCCTCTTTGAGCTGGGGCACCCGCTGCATGCTTTCGATGCCGCTAAGATTACCGGCGGGCTCAACATCCGCCGCGCTGCCGAGGGTGAGCAGTTCACCAGCCTCATGAATGAGCAATACACGCTCAAGAGCGATGATGTAGTCATTTCCGATGCCAGCGGCGCAGCCCTGGCTCTGGGTGGGGTCATGGGCGGACTCGATTCCGGCGTGACCGACTCCACCACCGATATTATCCTCGAATCTGCCTGGTTCCTGCGCAGCAGCATCCGCTTCACCAGCCGCCGCCTGGCGCTGGGGTCGGATTCCTCCTACCGCTTTGAGCGCGGCACCTCCCCCTGGAATGTGCTGCGCGCCGCTGCCCGCGCCACCCAGCTGATTCTGGAGTGCTGCGGCGGCACGGCTGAGCCAGTGCTGGTGGGGGGCCAGGCTCCCTGCCTGGTTCCCGAGGAGCTTGCAACCAGCGCTACCGTGCTGGAGCAGGGTACAGAGGCGAAGATTTACTATGCTCTCGACCAGGTGAAGCTCGACTGGAAGGAGCTGGATGTGATGACCAATGGTACGCTGCCCCACATGGAAGGAGCACGCATTCTCCGCAACCTGGGTCTCAAGGATGTGGACGTAAAGGGCACCTGGGATTGCCCTCCCTGGCGCCTGGACCTGAAGCGCAGCTGCGACCTGCTGGAGGAAATTGTGCGTGTGTACGGCATCGATAACATCCCCGCCACCAGTACTTCAATCTACGTACCGGAAAGCGCCCAGGACCGCGCTCACGATTACCGCATGGCTCTTTCCCGCAAGCTGGCGGGTGCCGGTTTCTGGGAGGTGCAGACCTTCAAGCTCATCGCCGCCGAAAGCATCGACCCCACCATTGCCAGCGTAGAGCATGCTCTGCCCATCAAGCCGCTCATGGAGGGCGATATCATCCGCGTTTCCCTGCCTATCTCGGAAGACCATTCCACCCTGCGTCCCTCGCTGGCTCCCGGCCTCATCGCCGTGGCTGCCCGCAACATCAACCAGGGCATGGATGTGCTGCGCTTCTTTGAATGCGGCCGCGTGTTCCGCAACACCGGAGGCGGCAAAGGCAAGGATATCGAAAACGAGGTGCTCGGCATCTTCATGGCCGGTAAGCTCACGCCCGCCAGCTGGGCATGCACCAAGCCCGGTGAGGTTCACTTTGAACACCTCCGCGCCGTGCTCGATACTCTGGTGCCCAAGGCTGCCATCGCCATCACCCCCGCCAAGCAGCAGCGTGAGAATGCTGCCGTGGGTGCTGATATCACCATCAATAACCAGGCATGCGGCTATGTGGCCCGCCTTTCCCTGGCGAAGTGCCGCGCCCTGGGGCTGCCCATGGAGTGCTACTACGCCGAGCTCGACCTCCGCAAGCTGCAGCAGGTGGCCACAGCCCCCTTCAAGGCGGCAGACCTGCCCCAGTTCCCCGGCTCCAGCCGCGATGCCTCGCTCGATGTGCCCGCCGCCACCCGTCATGCCGATATCATGAAGGTGGTTGAGGGCGCTAAGCAGAAGCTGCTGGTTTCCTGCGCGCTCAAGGATGTGTTCTGCGACCCCTCCGGCGAAAAACTCGCCGCTGACCGCAAGGCCATGACCTATACCTTCCTGTACCGTGACGCGAAGAAGACCCTCACCGCAGCTGAGGTAGATGCCGCCCATAAGACGGTGCTCGATGCCCTCGCTGCCAAGGTGAAGGAGCTGAAGTTCCGCTAAAGCTTACCAGATATTCCTTTCAGAGGTCGGAGATGCTTCGTCTCCGGCCTCTTTTTAGCGCCTGAATTTCGAAAAGTCATCCCACAAATGTGGTTGAAAATGCAAAAAGTCGTTCTACTTTTGCAAATTAGTATTGATAATGAATGGGATATGTCCTCTGGACGGAGTCTGAGCCGCCGCTGCGCACAGATGTGGAGCCACTGCAGCGGCGCCTGGTGCTGGATGGTGGCATCAGCAGCGCCCAGTGGCGTGCCCGGCAGAAGTATGATTATGGGTGGGGACCCCCTGTGCAGGATAACTATATCGTCATCGCCGGGCTGGTGGAGGCGCCGGCGGTGACCGAGATGTTTGCAGCGGTGGGGGATGCGCGGCCAGTGGAGGTGAGTTTCGAGGGCGAGCCATTTGCGGCGCTGGAGAGCGCGACCTTGCTGGAGCAGCTGAATGCGCAGATGCAGGAACGCGGCGATGAGGAATGGAAACCCTGCCGCCTGAAGCATTTTGCGTGGAACAGGCAGCGGAATCGGGTCTATATTGAGCTGGAATGCCGTTAAAATCAGCATTCTTTGTTTTTTACCTTTTCATTCAGGGCGTGTTGTGCTAATCTTCACGCGCATGCCCGGTATATTATATAAGAAATGGCTGGCGGTGATGCTGGCGTTCATGGCGCTGTTTCTGACGTCCTGTGGCGAGAAGCAGGAGGAACGCAGCAAGCTGATTATGGTGACGAATGCCACCTTCCCTCCCTATGAGTTTTACCAAGGGGAGCGCATTGTGGGTATTGATGCCGACATGGTGCGCGAAATCGCCCGTCGCAATGACCTGGAGCTGGTTATTGAGGACATGGCCTTCGATTCGGTGATTGCTGCGGTGCAGACCGGCAAGGCGGATGTGGCGGCTTCGGGTATCACGGTGACGGAGGACCGCAGGAAGCAGATTGATTTTACGACGAGCTATGTGAAGGCTGACCAGGTTATCATTGTGCGCGCGGGAAGCGATATTACCGGCCCGGCAGATTTGAAGGGCAGACGCGTGGGTGTGCAGCATGGCACCACGGGCGATATGTACATGACCGAGAACATTCAGGAACCGGAGCGGTTCCAGGATGGAGCGCTGGCTGTAGCCTCGCTGGTCACCGGCAAGATTGATGCTGTGGTGCTGGACAGCGCTCCCTCGGAGGAGCATGTGGCGCGCAACGAGGGACTCGTGATTCTGCCGGAATCCCTGGTCTCTGAGGAATATGCCATGGCTATCAGCAAGAACCGCCCGGAGCTGCTTGCCATGTTCAACAAGACCATGGCCGAAATGAAGGCCGATGGCACCATGGCCGAAATCTGGGCACGCTACCTGGATAAGGAGGGCAAGCCGCTGGCTGTACCCGCTGTGCCGACTGAGGAGAAGGACCTCTGGGAGCGCATGCAGGAGTCGTTCAAGACCAATTTCGTGAAGGATAACCGCTGGAAATACCTGGTCAATGGCTTCCTTATCACCATTGAGATTTCTGCCTGTGCTGTGCTCATGGGGTTGTGCATTGGTTTCCTGGTGGCGGTGGTTCGCAGCGCACACGACCAGACCGGGCGCTACAAGGTACTGAACTTCTTGTGCCATATTTACCTGACGGTGGTGCGCGGCACGCCGGTGGTGGTGCAGCTGCTCATCATTTACTTTGTGATTTTCGGCTCGGTGGATGTGAGCAAGGTGCTGGTGGCTATTGTGGCGTTCGGTGTGAACTCCGGCGCCTATGTGGCAGAGATTATCCGCTCCGGCATCATGGCGGTGGACAGCGGCCAGATGGAGGCCGGGCGCAGCCTGGGGCTGAGCTATGGCACGACTATGCGTTCGGTGATTCTGCCGCAAGCATTCAAGAATGTGCTGCCGGCGCTGGGCAATGAGTTCATTGTGCTGCTCAAGGAAACCTCTGTGTGCGGTTACATTGCCCTGCAGGATTTAACCAAGGGTGGCGATATCATCCGCAGTCAGACCTACGATGCTTTCCTGCCGCTCATTGCGGTGGCGCTCACCTACCTGGTGGTGGTGGTGTGCCTGAGCCAGTTGCTGAAGAAACTTGAAAACTCTCTGAAAAAGAATGAACGCTGATAACATTTTAGAGGTGCGCGAGCTGGTCAAGGAATTTGGCGACCATCGCGTGATTGACGGCGTATCCGTGGGTGTGACCAAGGGCGAGGTGGTGTTCCTGCTGGGACCTTCCGGCGCGGGTAAGAGCACGGTGATGCGATGCATGAATTTCCTGGAGACCCCCACCGGCGGCGAGGTGCTCTTTCACGGCAAGCCGGTGGACCGCAGCGAGAGCGGCCTGAATCACTACCGCGCCAAGGTGGGCATGGTGTTCCAGCATTTCAACCTCTTTGCCAATCTTACGATTCTGGACAACATTACTCTGGCTCCGATGAAATGCGGCCTCATGACTCGCACCGAGGCTGAGACCCATGCTCTGCACCTGCTGCACCGCATTGGTCTGCGGGATAAGGCCAGGGCATACCCTTCCCAGCTTTCCGGCGGGCAGAAACAGCGCGTAGCCATTGTGCGAGCGCTCGCCATGAACCCCGAGGTGCTCCTCTTCGATGAGCCGACCTCGGCTCTGGACCCGGAAATGGTGGGCGAGGTGGAAAACCTCATGCGCGAGCTCGCCAAGGACGGCATGACCATGCTGGTGGTCTCGCATGATACCGATTTTGCCATGGAACTGGCAGACCGAATTGTGTTCCTGGCTGATGGCAAGGTGGTGGTCGACGCTCCGCCCAGCGTGATTGCGGACAGCGAAAACCCCCGCATCCGCGATTTCTTCTCCCTGAGATAATAACCCCCTTTAACAATCAATCTATCATGAAAAGCGGTACTCGGAAGAGTACCGCATCTTGTAGTGCGATGATGCCCCAGATGGGTTAGTTATTCTGGGGTGCAACGCGCTTGTTCGGTCCGTCTCCCACGGAGACTGTTTCCACTATGACCTGGTGCACGCCGCGGCGAATGAGGCCGAGTGCGCGTACGGCTGCGGGGCTGAGGTCAATGATGCGCTTGCGGTGGAAGGGCCCGCGGTCATTTACGCGCACCAGACAGCTCTTACCGGTGGTGATGCTGGTGACACGCACCACACTGGGCAGGGGAAGGGTGCGGTGCGCTGCATAGATGCCGCCGTACGGGAGTTTTTCACCGATGGCGCCAATGCTGCCCGCTCCTTCGTAGATAGAGGCCTCACCGGTTTCGCGGTACTGCAGGGCTTCAGCAATGCCCATGGGCCTGTACCGCACACCGTTGATGGTGTAGGGAGATTTTTTTACCCTGGGTTCCGGCCGGGGGGCAACCTCAGATGCCGGGTTTGCCCTTTTGTACCGGAGGCACCCCGTACCGGGCAGCAGAGTGGCCGCCGCCAGTATGATGAGCAGGTGTCGAGCTGTTATCCTCACGCTGTGAATTTTAACATTTTTATTGCGGAATGGCAATAGGATATGTGAAAATTGCTTGACTTTCGGTGTTACTTGGAGCATGCTTGCCAGCATGAGGATTTCTGCGTGTTCAATGATGTTCGGGGTGTTGCTGCTGGGGCTCGTTCCGGTATTGCCGGCGGTGGCTGATGATGAGCCGGAAACTAAACTGGCGCTCTCACCGGTGAAGAGTAAGAAACTTCCGGATTCTGTCCGGAATGCTCTCAAGAATGGTAATTATACTGAAGCTCAGAATGCGATTGCCGAATTGTTGAAGGGTAAGGATATCAGTTATAAATCCGCACAGGAACTGCACCTGGCCATGGTGCATGAGGTGATTCGCGAGACCGGCGCTGAAATCCTCAGTAAATATGCAGCTGAATCTCCTGAAAAGAAAGAATTCCTGGACAAGTTCATGCGTGACACCGAGTGGCTGGAGTTGTATCTGAGTTGTGGCCTGGTGCCGCACCAGAAATCTCTGGGGGTGGATATCCTCTACCGCATCTGGCAGGAGGAGAAAGGCAAAGTGAAGAATAAGGCTCTTGCGGTGGCGCTGGCCTCCTGCTGGGGCGGTGGTGAAACATGGCCTGAGCCGCCCATCACCAAGCTCCTTCCCAATAAGCATAATCCGGTGCGCCGCTATAAGTTCTTCCAGCGTTCGGAGGAGCGTGGCCTTCTGCACCCGAACTACCCGAATCTGAAACCCTGGGAACTCCGCTTTGTGGTGGCTAATCCTGGTCAGGACTGGGATGATGCATCATATGAATACGCCGCCAAGGCGATTAACCTGCCATGGGATCAATATAACCTGGCCTGCTGGGCTGCCACCTACACCGGTACTTCCAAATTCGGCGATTCGGTGCAGGGCGGTGCCTATAATCTGCCCTATGCCAAGGAAAGCTGGGCGGAGGCTACACATCGCAATGGTGGTGTGTGTGGTGCTATGTCGCATCTGGGTGCTGTAGCAGCCATGGCCCATGGTATTCCGGCGTACACATGTGGCCAGCCCGGCCACTGTGCCTATGCGGTCCGGCCGGAGCGCGGGAAGTGGATTGGCGGTTTCGGCGGGCCGGATGGCGGTATGCACAATATGATTTTCGGGCACCGAGCGCCGACCTCATACAACTTGATGGAGGCAGTTTTTGCGGATGATAAGAAGGTTGCCCGTGCTTATCGGAAGAGTTTCTGTGCGCGCGCACATGAGGCTGTCGGTGATGATGCCGCCGCCGAAAAAACATGGGTATCTGCCTTGAAGGATGCACCATTGCACCCATTCTTCCGCAAGGCTCTGCATACCCTTATGAAGAAGCGTAATGCTTCGGATGAGGAATGCTGTGCGTATCTCAAAAAGGATTTGCTCAAGGATTATGAAGGACATGGTGTGGCGGCTATGGAGGTTTCTGCTGACCTGATGGAACACATGGGTGAGCTGGATGAAAAACAGCTTCTTGATATTTACCGCCTGCAGCATGAAGCTCTGGCCACGACCCCGAACAGCTGGGCGGTCAAGCTCAATGAACTGGTGCAGAAACACGCAGATTCTCTCCAGTCCGACTCCGCCCGCAGCAAATATCTGGAGGATATGTTCAAGGCTCACATTTCCAAGGGAGATGGTACGGCGTTCGGGCAGCTGCTGGAATGGGCAGTGAACACCTATGTGGCCACCGAGGCTGGCAGCAAGATATTCAGAAAGGCGTTTGCCAAGGCTGCCGGTTCCTCAGACGCCGCTGATGGGGCTGATGAGGAACGTGCCAAAAAAATGTCTGCCGCATACAGTAAGGCTATCATTGCGGCTGAACAGGCTCGTTCGGCTCCGGCATTCCAGGCTTTGGTCAAGGGTGCTCTGGCCGCAGGTAAACCGGATTTCCAGGCTGACCCTCTCCAGAATGCCGGCGAGATGAAGGGAAAGGTTGCCAAGGGCGCTTTGTTCCGCATTTCCACGACCTCGCCCTATGATACGCCTGCGCTGCATGCAGCTATCATGACCCCGGAGGGTGGTAAGTGTCACACCGCCAAGGAAAAACGCCCCACATTCATTGTGGAGCTGCAGAAGCATTCTCACGTGACTGGCTGCATTATTCGCAAAACCAATGGCAATGAAGGCCGCATGAAGAAGGCTATCGTTTCAACCAGCGAAGATGGTGCTACCTGGTTCCCACGCGAGGAGGTGTCCGATATGCCTAAGGAATGGGTTGTGCAGTTCCCGGAGGGAACCCGGGCCAAGTGGGTGCGGCTCGAGATTGACAACGCGGCAGATGATTTTGCTCACATTACCCACTTCGTGACTTATACACGCTAACTATATCAGAGGATTATGAAAGGATTTCTTGTTTTCTTGTTGATGCTTGGGGCTGTGCTCGGTGGTGTATACTATTACAACCCTGAACTGCTGGATATTGATGCCTACCTGAACGAAAAGACCAGAAAGGTAAAGGTTAAGAAGGCCGTCAGGAAACCATCTGGAGAAAACTCCCGGAAAGCGACTCCGGCTCCGGAGACCGGGGCGGCTTCTTCCGCGGCAGAGGAAACCCCACAGCCGGAACCTGTAGCGGAGGAGGATTCGCCCCAGCAGGAACCTGTTGAGGTGGATACCCCGCAGTCGGTTGTGGAGCCCGATGTTGAGAGTGAAGCTGC
Source organism: Akkermansia sp. (assembly GCA_045538275.1). Taxonomy (GTDB): domain Bacteria; phylum Verrucomicrobiota; class Verrucomicrobiia; order Verrucomicrobiales; family Akkermansiaceae; genus Akkermansia. The sequence goes on from JAZSRB010000018.1 coordinate 32,791, forward strand.
GGAACGCGCCCAAAAGCCTCTCTCAGTTCCGGACAATATGGAGGCCCGGGCCAAGGCCAAGGCAGAAAACAAACCCGCGCTCATTCTTTGGTATGGTTCAGATTGGATGCCGCATTCCGGTAAGCTGGTCAACCAATGGAATAAGCTGAAAAAGAAGCGTCTTCCGGTGGTAATCGGGCAGATTAACGAGACTGTCGGGAAGAAACTGGATATATACCAGCGCGAGAAGCTCTTGCCTGTGGGGGCGTTTATGAACCTGCCTGTAGCGGTGCTCCTGGCGCCGGATGAAACCTTGCTGGGTATTTATACAGGAAAGACGGTCATGAACGCTGCTTCTATGGAAAAAGCGTTGGAAAGCACCTTGAAAACGATGCCCGCCTACATGTCTCATGTGGAGAAAGCCCGGAGCTCGGAGGGTATAGAGGCCGCCACCGCTGCGGCTATGGCTCTGGCGATGCAGCCGTTGGAAACGGCTCGTCGCAACAAGCCGATGCAGAACCTCATCAAAAAGAATGACCCCACGGATTCGACTCTGTTCCGTTTCCTGTTCGGCATGGATCACATGGGCATGTTTGCGGAGATTGACGCGGTGTTGAATGGAGGCAAAGGGGCTGATGCCAGATTCAAAGGCGCAGAACGCCAGTTTGATGCGGCTATTACTTTTGTGGAGTCGGTCATGAAGGTGGCTAAGATTGGTCCCGATCTGAAGCAGCAGTGGCTGGCCGGTCTGGCATATGTGTACCGCGAGAAATTCAAGGCCACTCAAGAACCGGCATTGCGCCAGAAGATGGTGCAGCTGTATCGCCAGCTGGTGGCTCTCGACCCTGAAAGTGAGTATGGTAAAGGGGCTCTCCGCTGGGCTGATTACTGGGATGAGAATCACGCTTACGTCTTTGAGACACCCTATTACGATAGCGGAGATATGACGGTGGGTGTTGACAAGGAGTGGCGTGTGAATGTCAGTAAGTCGGTCAATGGGGCGGGTACCTATTCCTTTACCATTGTGCCTTACCAGAACGGCCGCATGACCACGAAGGGCTTCAGCCTTTATGCCAATGGCAAGCATGTGTGCGATGCTGATACACCGGCTGACCAGGATACCAAGGAGGTGACTTTCCGCATTCCCCGCGCTCTTAAGGGACGCGTGGAGGTGCGTTTCAGAGCTCAATGCTTTGATGGCTGGTTCGGATGCTCCGGCGAAATGAAGATGAAGAAGATATAGCGCCATAGCAGATGTTATTTCTTCCATTCCGGTACAATTAATCAGGCCGCGCTGTGTTGCAGCGCGGCCTGGATGTTTGCCAGAGTATCCTGATTGAATGTACGCTTATGCTTTCAGCTCGTTGCCCAGCTCGATGATGGAGTATTCGCCCGGGCTCAGACGATAGACAATCTGCAGTACATTGCGGCGGGCGTTGCGATACAGCACAAAGGGTTTGCCGGAGATTTCAAGCTCCATGATGGCATCTTCCTTGTACATGGTGCGCAGGTCGTACCCTTCGCGGGAGATTCGAACCGGTTTCGGATCTTCCGGGGCATCGACGTCATCGTAATCCAGCACGTCCTCCTCATACACTTTCTCGTCCAGCTTGCGGATGCTCTTGGAGCGGTGCGGGCGGTAATGCTTCATGAGGCGGGTCTTGTGCTTGCGCATGCGGCGCATAATCTTGGTGATAGTCTCGTCGATTGCGGCGTACAAGTCATCGCAAGAGGTAGATGCCTGGATGGTGATATGGTCGGCACAGAACAGCACGATTTCGGCCATCTGACGATCCTTCTGCACATCCACCACTACGCGCGCTTCCACAATCTTCGGGTAATCGATATGGATGGCCTCAATCTTCTTCGTAGCGAAATCACGGATGGCATCAGTCACTTCAATATGACGGCCCGTAACAGTAATATTAGTATCACTCGGCATGGTTATTACCTCTTTCTATTGGTTTGGTTTGGTTCTCTGTGCAGGCTGGCAACATGGCGCTGCCATCCTGCAATACTCATGATAACCTGCTTTGTGATTTTTGCAAGATAATTCTGCTTAGCAGAGCAAAAATTCTGCATAACGGCGCGGGTTGCGTCGTTTCAGCTCTGGAGCTGGCTCAGGTCGGTGCTGTCCGGGATTTCTACCAGCTTGATACGCCCGCTGGTGCCATGTACCACTTCTACAGCAGCTTTAGGAATTCCCAGTGCCTTTGCCAGGAAGAGCACGATTTCCTTGTTGGCCTTGCCTTCCACGGGCGGGGCCGCTATCTTGACCTTCAGCACGCGCCCTACTTGCGGGTAGTCATCTTCCCAGCCCAGAATTTCATTCTTTTTTGCACCAGGGGTTACTTTGAGAGCCAGTTTCATGAAAAATCAGTCGTTGAGCAGAGAGGCGAGGACGGGCAGGCGTGTGAGTTCCTTGCCGCAGGAGGCGGCTTGTGCGGTTGTCGGTAAGTCGCGCTGGGTATGTACCCCCTCGGTCAGCAGAAAGGGCAGGAGCAGCACCTTGCGGGCCTTCAGCGTGCGTAGAGTGTCACTTGCCTGCGGGCTTTGGTGGAAATAGCCCAGGGCTATCTCGGCGTCCGGGAGCAGTTCGCGCAGACGGCGGCAGAACAGGGCGGGTTCCGGCGGTGGCTCCGGCAGGGTGGAATCGTGTGCCACAACCAGCACGGCCGTATCGGCATCCAGCTGCGGGCGCAGGGTGCGTGCGGCGGCTTCTGCCAGCCATGGCGAGGCTCCCAGAACGGGTTGGAAGAAGAGCTGCGGCTGCACGGGTGCCCCCGCATAGGCCTGCTGCAGTTTCTCTGCCAGCTTGCGGCCGCTGCTTGTGCCGCTCTGCATGAATATGGGGTATACAAGCACCGGAGCGCCGGCTGGTGGCAGATGAGAGGTGTCTAAATTGCCGAGGTGGCAGCGGTATACGCGTCTCCGGGGCATGCGGATGCCGGGCGGATTGAGTTGCATACCTTTCTCATTGTAGCTGATGATGAGGTAGTTGCGTTTCCATCTGTGGTGGTGGCAGTACACCAGGGAAATGGCGGCGAGAACGGCTAGCTGCGCCAGGGCAAAATGGAAATAGATAAGCCCCCTGAGGTGGGATTCCACATCAGGGGGCAGGGTGGGGGAATCGAGGCGCACGCCGCAATCTACAGAGCCCCACACGGCAGCCGCAAACACGGCGGCACAGAGCAGAAGCAGGGTGTGGAAGAGCGCGCGGTTCATGCGGGGTTAAACACCTGCTGCCTCCTCGGCTTCCTGGAGCTCCTTGCGCAGGTCGCCGCGCTTGTCGAAGTAGAGCACAACCGGTGAGGCGATGTAGATGGAGGAGTAGGTGCCGATGAAGATACCCAGGAGCATGGTGATGGAGAAGTCCCACATGGAAGGACCGCCAAGAGCCAGCAGGGCAACCAGGGCTGCGATGGTGGAGCCGGAGGTGAGCAGCGTACGTGAAAGCGTGGAGTTGATGGCATCGTTCATGATGTCAATCAGTTTCTCGCCGGGTTCAGCCATGCGCAGGTGCTCGCGGATGCGGTCGTAAATCACGATGGTATCGTTAATGGAGTAGCCGATAACTGTGAGGAAAGCGCCGATGTGGATGATGCTCAGTTCCGTACCGAGTACTACCACAAGGATGATGATGGCCAGGGCATCGTGCAGGGTGGAGAAGAATGCACCCATGGCGAAGGACCACTCGAAACGGATGGCCAGGTAGATAGTGATGCCGAGCATACCGGCTGCCAAGGCGATGATGGCGGTCTTGAAGAAGGCAGAACCGAGGGAGGCGCTCACTTCTTCAATGGAGGGAGACTGTAATTCCTTAACGCCCGGAACATTGGCACGCAGCTCATTATCAATGCGCTGGGCTTCCTCCTTGCTGGCGCAGCGAATCTTGATGCTGGTGTCGGTGGCAGAGGTGAACTGCTGTGTGGTGGCCTTCTTGGAAAGCTTCATGCCTTCCACATGTTTTTCCAGCTGGGTGTAATCGAGCCCGGAATTGGAGGGAACCACGTATGTAGAGGTGGCACCACCCATGAAGTCAACGCCCAGGGCATTTTCGCCGCGTACGAATACGGAGTAGGCAAGACCGGCAATGAGAAGCAGGGAGGAGCCGATCATGGCGTGCTTGCGGTACTTCATGAAGTCGAAGCTCTTGCCTTCGAACGGAGCGCGGGCAAAGGCGAATTCCTTGAGCAGACCCAGGTGCTCAGCCCAGAAGAAGAGCACGCGGGTGACAACTACGGCGCCGATAAGGGAGGTAATGATACCCACGCTGGTGGTCACGGCGAAGCCCTTGATGGAACCGCTGGCAATCCAGAACAGAATCACGGCGGTGATAAGGGAGGTGATGTTGGAGTCCCAAATGGCGGAGAATGCCTTTTCGTAAGCCTGACGCAGACATACCAGGAAGGGGCGACCTGCCTTGCGTTCTTCGCGCATGCGTTCGTAGATAAGCACGTTGGCGTCTACGGCCACACCCATGGTCAGCACGATACCGGCGATACCGGGCAGGGTGAGTACGAAGCCGAAGAGGCTCATGAGCCCCAGCAGGGCAATGGCATTGAACGTGAGACCCACCATGGCCACCATGCCGGCACTGCGGTAGTACCAGTAGCAGAAGGCAAAGATGCCCAGCAGACCAACCAGACCGGCGATACCGCTCTGCTCCAGGGCGCTCTGCCCCAGCTGGGCTGATACGTCCTTGCGGCCTTCAACCTTCAGGTCGCTGGAAAGCGGGTTGGCCAGCGCCTTGGAGATGTCCTCGGGTTCGCCCTTGCCGTTCAGGCCGCTGATGTTGAACTCCTTGTGCAGCACAGCCTGTACCACCGGAGCGCATTTGATCTGGTTGTTGAGCACCACGGCCAGGCGGTCGCGGCCAATCTGCATGGCGCCGGTCAGTCGGCCCATACGGTCGGCACCGGTGCGGTTGAGCACTACATCCACATAACCTTTACGCACGTAGTCGGGGTGAGCCTGGGCTACTTCCTTGCCGGTGATGTAGACATCCTTCTGCATGGCGGCATAGGGCTTCTGCAGTACCATGTATTCCACCACGGGGCGTCCGTGCTTGTCCACCTCGGGCAGGCCGGTTTCCTCATTGATGTGCGGGTAGGGCAGAATCATGTAGTCATTCAGGCCAAACTTGCCGGGGATGCGGGGCAGGGCGGGTTTGCGCGCTTTGGTGTTGCCGGCGGCCGCTTCGGCGTTGTAGGCGTTGAGCTTTTCCTCGTAGGCGGTAAGGAGCTCATAGGTTTCAGGGTCGCCAATGACGCGCTCGGATTCCTGGTAAACGGCAAGCAGTTCGAGCTTGGCCATCTTGGTGAGCATCTTGACCATGGCATCCAGCTTCTCCTTGTTCTTTTCAGGGTCGTTGTCCTGCTGGGGAATCTGGATGAGAATCTTGTTGCCGGAGTGCAGGATCTGCACTTCGCTGGTGCCGGTGGCGTTGAGTCGCTCGTTGAGGATGTCGCATGCCTGCTGCATATCCTCCTGGGAGGGCGGGGTCATTTCGCCGTGGTCATTGAGCTTGGGCTGCACTTCCAGGGTGAGCTCCACGCCGCCGCGGATGTCAATGCCGTAGTGCATGCCGTTGAGGAACAGGGAAAGCAACGAGAAAGAGCACAGCCCGATGATGAAGAACGTGCCTGCGTTGCGCTTTACTTTGTCTTCTTCTGCTGCCAGATACCAGAAAAACAGCACGATGAGCAGAATGCCCACAATGAAGTAGAAAGCCGGTGTGTGAATGATGCTCTGTAAATACTGGAACATGATACGTGTAGGTGAACCGCACCATTCTGCCAGTTTTTGTCGCTGCGTCAAGTCTGCATGGCGTCATTTTATGCGCGTGTGCGGGTTTTTCCAGGTGCCGTGTTCCTTGTGGAACACGCTGCCGGGGGAGATTCTTTTCTTGGCAGACTGCCGGTAGTAGTATAAAACCAGCGTCATGGGATTTACAACCGCTGTAACATTGATGAGCACCGCCGCTGCCGTGGCTGGCAAGGCCGTGGAAGCACAAGCCGAACGCAAACAGGCAGAAGAAATGGAGAAAGCTGCCGCCGAACGCCTCCGTATCGCCGGAAACCAGGCCGGCGTAATCACCCGGACTGCCATGGAGAATCAGCGCCGTGAGCAGCGAAATGCGCAGATGCAGATGGCATCTGCCCGGGCGGATGCTGCGGCGTCTAATATATCAGCCTCCGGTACGGCCGAAGTCCGGCATCTGGATTTGGCCACCCGCCTGGAGGATGATATCAATAACCGCACTAATGCTGCGTTGCAGGAGGCAAATACTACCTTGACGCAGGGGGCATATGATGCACGCGACCTCCAGATGCAGGCCAGCCAGGCACGCCTGCGTAGCAAGGGTGCCTGGCTGGGGGCAGCCGGTGGGTTGTTCCGTGGCCTCAGTTCCGTGGATTGGAACGCCGGCAGCTCAGGCAGTTCAGGTAGTAAAACAACGCAAGCTTAAGCACGGAGGTGCGATCCAGATTGCGCTGCCGGGCAAAATTTTCCAGCCGCTCAAACAGGTTTTTTCTGCAGCGGAATGTGATCATGTGAGGCGCGGGCATGGTGCCATTATGCCTGCGCTGCTGCCCGTTTGCAAGCTATGTTATGCGCGGTACTTCTAACGATTATGCCGGGCGTACGGAAATCCAGGTGCGGGTGGTGGCCGGAGAGAGTACGCTGGCCAGGAACCGGTTCATGCTTTCCGGGGTGACGGCGCGCAGCATATCGGGTACGCGGTCATCATAGTCAGCTCCTAAGCCGAGCAGGGTGTTGACTGCCATGCCGCTGCAGCGTTTGCCACAGCTTTGCAGGGACAGCACGCGGGCGGTCAGAGCGGTAGAACGGGCTCGTTCCAGCGCATCGGCAGGCATACCCTCCCGGGCCAGGCGGTTGAGGGTTGCTTCCAGCACGCAGCGGGCCTCGTCCAGCTGCTCCGGCGCCGTGCCCAGGTAGAAGTAGAGGCATCCGGCATCTACCCCCAGCAGGGAGGCGGCGGCGGCATAGTAGGCCAGCCCTCGTTTCTCGCGAATTTCATCGAAAAGCGGGCCTGTCATATCGCGGCACCATTCCTCGAACAATAACTGGGCCGGCGCAGTATCGGAAAGCGCGGTGGAGGCGGGCACGGCCAGTGCCAGCACAGCTTGTTCCTTATCGAGGATTTCGGTGGCATCGGCGGGCATCTGAGTCGGGGTGGCGGTGCGTTCTGCAGGGGCACCGGCGGGCATATTGCCAAAGAGTTCAGCCGCAGCTGCCACCACGGCGGCGGGGTTAATATCCCCCGCTACGGCCAGCACGGCATTCTGCGCGCACACCAGGCGTGCGTGCTGGGCCAGCAGGGCTTCCCGTGTAAGGCTTTGCACGCTTTTCACGGTGCCATCCCGGTGGTTGCCGTAGGAAACATTGCCGAAGCAGAGGTGGCGTAGGCGGCGGAACGCCAGGGCGGCGGGGTCTTCCTCGTCATCCATGATGTCAGCAATCATGGCGTTCTTTTCATTTTCTATGACCTCTGCCGGCAGGGTGGGGTGCAGGGTGGCATCTGCCAGCAGCTCCAGCAGGGTTGGTAAATCCCCGGTCATGCCGCGGATGGAAATGTTAAACGTGTTGTTTCCGGCGGCGCTGGAGATAGCCCCACCCAGGTTTTCAACCTCGTTGGCCAGTTGTTCGGCGTTGCGGGTTGTGGTACCCTTGAGCAGGCATTCTGCCAGCAGGGAGTTGATGCCGGCGTTCTGTTCCGTTTCGGTCTGGCTGCCCGCACCGAATACAATTTCGGCATATGCCAGGGGTACCCGCTTATCCACGCGGGTGACCACGCGCAGCCCGTTGGGCAGGGTGTGGGTTTCCGGGGCGTTGTTATCGGCGTTGGCACTGGTGGCTGTTTCATCGGCATTGCTGCCGGTGGGGTCCACGCTCACTTCCACCAGGCGGTCGGGGGTGAAGTATGCCGCGGCCACGCGGGCAATTTCATCGTTGGTGACATGGGAGAGCGCGGCATCCCATTCTTCCATGCTGCCGGGGTTGCGGCTCAGGTGCCACGAGATACCCAGCACATTTGCCACGCCCTGCACGGTGGAAAGCCCGCGCAGCCGCCCGGTGAGCATCATGCGCCGCGAGCGGCGGCGTGCTTCATCAAAATCCGCCGCTGGAAGCGCCGCCATGAATTCCAGCACCGCATCGCGCAGGGTATCGCGTTTGTCGCGGTCTACATCGAACTCCAGCACCAGCGCACCCTCGCCGTTGCGCTCAGGAATGGGCATGAGTGATACATCGTGCGCCAGGGCGAGTTCATCATGAAAGCGTTTGTAGAGCCAGGCGGAGCGGCCATCACCCAGAATTGAGCCAAGCAGCGAAATAACGGCTGCATCGGCGTGGTTTGAGCAGGGAACGCGCCATGCCAGCATGAGGGTGCTGGTGGGCTGGGCAAATTCGCAGCGGTGGGTGCGTGGCCCCCACTGGCGGGGCTCTGTAATCGGCACTACCGGCCTGGCCGGGGTTGACGCTGCGGTGCCGAATTCCTCATTCACGGCGGCAAAAAGCTCGCCGGGGTTCACATCGCCCGCCACACAGAGAAACATGTTACCCGGCACATAACGCTCGCGGTGGTAATTCACCATATCCTCGTAGCTCAGGGCATCGAAAGCGCTTTTCGTGCCAATGACCGGCACCCGCCGCGGCGAAACTTTATAGAGAGTGCGGATAAGCGCGTGATAGGCGGTATCCTGTGGGTCATCGTTGTACATGCTCATCTCGCGGCGGATGACATCGCGCTCGCGTTCCCATTCATCGCGTGGAAAGGCCGGGTGTAGTGTGAGTTGCGCCAGCAGGTGCAGGAATTCCCGCCAATGTTCTGCCGGGCCGTCAATATAGAATACCGTGCGGTCGGTGCTGGTGTAGGCATTCCACATGCCGCCGAGCTCTGGCACGCGTTCATTCAGCTGCCGGGCAGAAAATTCGGTGGTACCCTTGAATACCATATGCTCCAGCAAGTGTGAAAGCCCCGCTCCCATGTGTTCTCCCTCGTGCATAGAGCCGGTCTGAATCCACACCTGCAGGGAGACAAGTGGAAAGGCATTCTGCGGAGCCACCACAGCGGTGAATCCGTTGGAACATACATGAACCTCGTGCTGCATGGGGCAAGTATCGCACACTGGGCGGCATCCTGCAAGACATTTGGGCTTGTTATGCCAGGAGTTGCGGGGTATAATGCCGTCATGTGGCGCAAAGTGTTCTGTGTGATTGCTTTTCTGGCTTCCCTTTACCTGCTGATGGCAGCGGTCATGCAGGCATGGCTCACGGCGGCTGACCCGGCTGCGGTGGAGTATCACCGTATGTGGACTTATGGTTTTCTGGGGTTGGCACTGGTGGTCTATGTTGCGTTCGGCGTGTTGCTTCGTCCCCGCAGTGTGCTGCATTTCTGCCTGTGCACGCTGGCTGTTCCGGTGGCAGGGTGTGCGCTCATGGCATTACAGGTGTCTGTGGGGGCTGTGAGTGTGGCACTGCTGGCGGTCAGCGGTGGTTATCTGCTCTGGCGGCTGGTGAAGCTGGTGCAGCAATTGAATGACTAAGGCTTGCCTCTCTGCGCGGGACATGATAGCATACCAGCGGATTAGCCATGTTTGACCTCGTTCTGAATTCTTTTTTTGCCGCCATTCCGGTATTTGTGTTCTTTGGAATCGGCTTCTGGCTGCGCTACAAGAAAGTCATTGCGCCTGAGCACGATAACGTGATTCTGCAATTGGCCATGGATGTGGGCTATCCCTGCCTGATTTTCTACAACATCATGAAATACATGGTGCTGGAGTCTAATGAGCAGATGAGCAGCCTTGGCTTTTCCCTGCAGGGAATTGTCTGTGGTTTCCTGGAGATGTTCGTGGGTGTGGCGGCAGCGTATGCCGTGGCATGGTGCATGCGGCTTAAAATCGGCACTGGGTTGCGCACCTTTACCCTCACGGCGGGTGTGCAGAACTATGTGTTCTTTGTAGTGCCGGTCATTCAGATGCTTTTTACCGCGCCCGGCGACCCCACGCTGGGGGTGTTGTTCATTCACAACATGGGGTGCGAGATTTTTATCTGGAGCCTTGGCGTCATCCTGATGTGCGGGGGAATTCAGAATATGCACGTGGGGGTGTTGCTCCGCGGTCCCTTGCTGGCGGTTATCTTCTCACTTATCCTGGCGTGGAGCGGTCTGGGGCAATATGTTGCTCTGCCTCCCATCATGAAATCGGCAGAGATGATTGGCGCGGTGTCCACGCCCATCTGTCTGATTATCTTTGGCTGCTCGCTCTATGATCTGACCCGCAATTTTACCTGGCAGCCGCGCATGCTGGCTGCGGGTATCCTCACGCGTCTGGTGATTGTTCCGGCGCTCATTCTGCTGTTGGCCTGGCTCTTGCCGGTGGACCCGCTTATCAAGCGCATCATGGTGATTCAGAGTGCCATTCCCAGCGCGGTGATTCCGGTGATACTTGCCAAGCGATATGGCGGCTGTCCGGATGTAGGAGCTCAGGTGTTGCTGTCGACGACTCTCTGTTCCTTTGTCACTCTGCCTGTATGGCTTGCCCTGGGCAGCCGATTTGTGGCTTCATTCTGACGTCAGGTGCGTCAGCGCAACATAAGTCGCTCTTTCTCGAGCCCGGTCAGCACCTCAAGCCGGGAAATAAGGTGGCGCAGCACGGCAACCAGCGTTACCAGCAGGGGAACACCAATGACCAGGTAGCCCCACCAGGTCATGCGGCCTACAGCATAGTTGTACTCCAGCGCCTGTTGGGTTGCCGGCGCATTCAGCACCGGCAGCAGGAAGCAGAGAGAAAGGAGGAAATTGCCCACGGCAGAAACCACCAGCGAAAGCCCCAGAAACAGACTGGCTCGCCAGAGCAGGGCGTTGTACGCTTGCCCGGCTGCCTTTTCTGCCACGGTTTTCTCAATGGTGGCAATGTCGAAAATGGAATCCGAATACAGCAGCAGACGCAGCAGTGAATCCTGCCGCCGCGCGGTGACCATGACCGCTCCGCAGAGAAGCAGAGGAACGGCGGCTTCCTTGGCGGCATACCACCAGGGAGTATCCGGGCGGATGGCGTCGCTGGTTCCGGTGTTGGCATAGATGGTGACCACGCCGGTGAGAATCGTACCCAGCAAGCCGAAGAGAGTGAGCGGCTCTACCCGGCGGCTTTGGATGAAGGTCCACACACCGAAGCCCAGCGGCAGCGAAAGTGCCAGACACATGGCTGGTGCGGTGCCCAGTTGCCAGAGCTCCGGGCCGGAAACGGAGCAGTGATCCAGCACCATGACCGGTGCCAGCACGCTCAAGAGGATATTGAGGAGACTTTGCGTTCCCTTATCCATAATGTTACTTCATGGAAGCAATGGCTGCTGCCATATCGGGAGCTTTGAACGTGGAGGAGCCTGCCACCAGACAGTCTGCTCCGGCTTCGGCGCAGAGTGGAGCCTGTGTGGCGCCGATGCCGCCGTCCATCTGGATGATGAAGCTGAGCCCCTGTTCCTTGCGGGCGGCATCCAGCACGCGCACCTTGTCCAGCACTTCGCCCATGAAGCTCTGCCCGCCGAAGCCCGGCACCACGCTCATGACCAGCACCATATCCAGCTCGCCGATGTAGGGCAGCACTTTCTCCACCGGGGTGGCAGGGTTCACGGCCAGACCTGCGTGGATACCGGCGGCACGGATGGCGGCCAGTGTGGCGTGTAAATCTACCGCGCCCTCGCGTTCCACGTGAATGGTAATCATGTTCATGCCGGCTTTCACAAAGCGGGGCAGGTAGTGATCCGGCGCATCAATCATGAGGTGTGCGTCCAGATACGCCTCTGCCGGCACGGCCGAGCGGATGGCGGCGCAGATGTCCGGCCCGAATGAGATGTTGTCCACAAAAGAACCATCCATCACATCCAGGTGCAGCCAGTCTGCCCCGGCATCGAGGGCACGATTGGCTTCTTCACCAATGCGGCGGAAATCACAGGCAAGCATGGAAGGGGCAATCAACATGGTAGCACCATTGTAAAAGCTTGCGCCCGCATTGGCAAGAAGAAAAAAAAGCCGGAGATGCGTTCAGCACCTCCGGCTATGGGAAATGGAGTCTACAGTTTCAGCTGGCGGGGTAGTTCATGATTTCCAGCTTCGGGCGCTGGATGAGCTTCATGATATCCTCGCCGGGGGTGGGAATGGCGGCGGGTTGCTGGGGAAGCGGCTTGGAGGTGAACACCGGGAAATCGCTTTCTTCTTTGATGCAGCCGCCCGTGGCCAGGGAGTAGTAGCCGCGTTCGGGGTTGTAGCGGCAGTTGATTTCCTTGAGCGGGTTACCATCGCGGGTGAAGCGGAAGCTGGTGGAGTTGTGCCACTGTTTGCCATCCCAGCGCAGCGCAGGGCCGAAGGTGGCGCGGCGCTCGTGGTTCTTGGATTCTACGTTGCGCATGAAATCTTCCACAAAACCGCAACCTCCACCCAGACCACGACGCAGAGCCTGCACACGCCAGCAGCTCATGAGTGTCCATTCATTTTTGGCAGGGTCAAAAATATAACCGGCAATCTGGCGGAACTCGGGGCCGTCCTCGTGCTCTACCACGAGGGTCTTGATGACCTCGCCCTCTTTCCAGTCGAAACGGCGCATGGATTTGCCGCCTGTACCCTCACCACCGAAGCGGGTGGTCATTACCCCCTCACCGCGCTGCACCAGCCTGGCGCGTTCTTCCTCAGGGGCGGCGTGGGGGTTATCGCCGGAATCCTTGGCATCCCATATGGAGAAGATGGCCACGCGCACAGGATTGCCGTTTTCATCCTTGTGGCAAAGTTCCTGCACGCCGATGTAGCCATTGGAGAAATTATTGCAGGCAAAATAGGTGCCGGGAGCGCTCTTTTCAATTACGGCCTCCTGGTAGGCTGCTGTATGAGCAGGAATGCTGGGGCCATAGCTCAGGTGCACCGAGGCACACTGGCGCCTGGCCATGTTTTCCGGCAGCCAGTAGTCCGAATAGCGGTCGGCCTTAGCCTCCTGCGGCCAGAGCGCAGCCAGGACAAAAAGACCCATTATCAGGGTGAAGATGCGTTTCATCGGCAACTAGACTAACACAACAGTCACTTTTTTTCAAGCGAAAAGAATCGTTGCTTACGGCTTGACTCCATGGATAAATCGCTGTAAACTCCCCGCGTCATGACTTCTACAGCTGATTACAAGGTGGCCGATATTGCCCTGAAGGATTGGGGACGCAAGGAAATTGCCGTGTCGGAATACGAGATGCCGGGGCTGATGGCCTGCCGCGAGAAGTACGGCGAGCAGAAGCCGCTGGCCGGGGTGCGCATTACCGGTTCGCTGCACATGACAATTCAGACGGCGGTGCTCATTGAGACGCTGGTGGCGCTGGGTGCTGAGGTGCGCTGGGCGAGCTGCAATATTTTCTCCACTCAGGACCACGCTGCTGCGGCTATTGCTGCTGCGGGGGTGCCGGTGTTTGCCTGGAAGGGTGAAACGCTCACAGAATACTGGGATTGCACATGGGCGGCATTGAGCCACCGCGATGGGCTGGGTCCGCAGCTTGTGGTGGACGACGGGGGCGATGTGACACTGCTGCTGCACCGCGGGTATGAGATGGAAGAGGGCTCCGATTGGGTGAACACTTCCTCCGAGAGCGAGGAAGAGGGTGTTATCAAGGCTCTTCTCAAGCGTATTGCTGCCGAGCAGCCGGGTGTGTTCCACCGCTGGCTACCGGAGTGGAAAGGTGTTTCTGAGGAAACGACCACGGGTGTGCACCGTCTCTACCAGATGGAGCGCGATGGTCGCCTGCTGGTGCCTGCCATCAATGTGAATGATTCCGTGACCAAGAGCAAGTTTGATAACCTGTACGGCTGCCGCGAAAGTCTGACAGATGGTATCAAGCGCGCCACCGACGTGATGATTGCCGGCAAGGTGGCAGTTATCTGCGGTTATGGTGATGTGGGCAAGGGCTGTGCCCAGGCGCTTCGCGGGCTGGGTGCCCAGGTGATTGTGACCGAGGTGGACCCCATCTGCGCTTTGCAGGCTGCCATGGAGGGTTACCGCGTGCTCACGGTGGAGGACACCCTGGGCATGGCGGATATTTACGTGACCACCACCGGCAACTGTGATATCATTACCCTGGAGCACATGGAGAAGATTAAGGACCAGGCGATTGTCTGCAATATCGGCCATTTCGACAATGAAATTCAGGTGGCGCGTCTGCAGGCGTATCCCGGCATTGTGTGCACCAATATCAAGCCGCAGGTGGATAAGTACACCTTCCCGGATGGCCACAGCCTCTACCTGCTGGCCGAGGGGCGCCTGGTGAACCTGGGCTGCGCCACGGGGCATGCTTCCTTTGTGATGAGTAACAGCTTCACCAACCAGGTGCTGGCGCAGATTGCCCTGTGGCAGGAACGCGAGTCCGCCAAACCCAGCGTCACCGTGCTGCCCAAGAAGCTGGATGAGGAGGTGGCCCGCCTTCACCTGGCCAAGCTGGGGGTGCGCTTGACCACGCTTACCCAGAAGCAGGCCGACTACATCGGCGTGCCGGTGGAGGGCCCGTACAAGGCTGAAGCATACAGATATTGACGATTGACAATTGACTATTGACGATTGGGTATGAAGGCGGGGGAAATGCGTGAGAGAACGCTGGAGTTCGGGTTGCGTATTGTCCGTTTGTGCCAGTATTTGAAGGGGCATGCTGTGGCGGAGGTGCTGGGTAAGCAATTGCTCCGCTGCGGTACCTCGGTCGGGGCTAATTACCGGGCTGCGAGTCTCGCAAAGAGTCCGGCTGATTTTGTGTCGAAAATCAAGATATGCGAGGAGGAAGCAGATGAATCCATCTATTGGCTGGAGCTGCTGATGCGTTCTGGTGAGGTGGATGCCGCTCGCTTGAAGCCCCTGCAGGATGAGGCTGCAGAATTGCGCAATATCATGTCCGCTAGTGCTATCACAGCTCGTAAGAACTTAAAACAAGAGAAACATAAATCCACCAATGGTCAATAGTCAATCGTCATTAGTCAATTCCCTGGATTGGTTATATTCCACGCAGGCTTTCGGCATCAAGCTGGGGTTGGAGGGGATGACGCGTCTGCTCGCAGCCTGCGGGGTGCTGTATCCCCGCGCGCAGGTGATTCATGTGGCGGGAACGAATGGCAAGGGTAGCACCTGCGCGTTCTGCGAGAGTGTGGCACGCGCTGCCGGGTACAAAACCGGGCTATTCACTTCGCCCCACCTGGTGGAGTTCAGCGAGCGCATCCGCGTGAATGGGCAGAATATCCCGGATGCGGATGCCGCGCGCCTGATTGCCCGGGTGCGCGAACTGGTGCAGGGCTGGGACCCGTGCCCGACCTTCTTTGAACTGGTGCTGGCGGTGGCCATGCTCTGGTTTGCGGAGCAGGAGGTGGAGCTCATTGTGCTGGAGACCGGTATGGGCGGACGCCTGGATGCCACCAATGCCGTGCCCAAGGATGTGGCGGTGCTCGCCCCTATCGGGCTGGACCACACACAGTATCTGGGTGAAACGCTTTACGAAGTGGCCGGAGAAAAGGCGGCCATCCTGGCCTGGCACCGCCCGGCGGTATCCGCCCCGCAGGAGCCTGAGGCCATGCGGGCGATTCATGAGGCGGCTCAGCGCATGGATACTTACTGCCGCGTTATTTCCGGTGAATGTGGCCAGACGCTCGGGCTGAAAGGGGCTCACCAGCGGCGCAATGCTGCTCTGGCGCTGGCGGCTCTGCGCGCGCTGCCGCATTTCCTCTGCAGCGCAGAGGAAGAAGCCCGCGGGCTGGCTGAGGTGCGCTGGCCCGGGCGCTTTGAGGAAGTGCTGCCCGGTGTTATTATGGACGGGGCACACAACCCGCACGCCATGCAGGTGCTCACCCGCACATGGCGCGAAACTTTTGGTGAGCAGAATGCCCGCTGCATTTACGCCGGCTCGGCAGATAAGGCGCTGGATGAGGTGCTGGAACTTCTTTCTCCCATTGTGGGCGAATGGGTACTGCCCCCCGTGCAATCCCCGCGCATTCTTTCCCCGGCTGAAATGGCAAACAAGGTGCAGTCAGTATCCGCTGCGCCCATTTCCACCCCCGACACGCTGGCCGAAGCTCTGCATGATATGCCTACCAACACACTTATCTGCGGCTCTTTCTTCCTGCTTGGCGAGGCTAAGGCTCTCCTCCGCCGCGCGGAGTACCGCACCACGGCGCAGTAACTATCGGCGCAAGGGGCTTCAGCCCCCTCAGCCGTTCACGAGCTCAACAATGATAAAAAGCGAGCATGGAAACAGGATTTCCATGCTCGCGTTGTTTCTGAAACTTCTGCTTAGATTTCGATGTACTTAGCCTTGGGGAAGTTGCAGAGCGGGCAGCGCTCCGGCTCGGTGCCTTCGGCAAAGGTGTCGCCGCAGAGCGGGCAGATGTAGTACTTGGCGGGCAGGTCAAGCTTCTCACCGGATTCGAGCTGGGCGAGTGCCTTGCTGTAGAGGTCGGCGTGTTCCTTCTCCGCTTCGTTGGCCCAGGTGAAGCTGCGCACGGCATCTGTGTTGCCTTCTTCCTGAGCCTGTGCAATCATGGGCGGATACATCTCGGTGAACTCGTAGGTCTCGCCGGCAATGGCGGCCTTCAGGTTCTCGATGGTGTTGCCCACTTCGATGTGCATCTCCAGGTCGATGGGGGCTTCTCCCATCTTCACCAGCACTTTGTTGTGGTTGGTGGCGTGGATGCGCTCGGCGCGGCTGGCTGCGGCAAAGAGCTTCTCGATGAGCGGGTAGCCCTCCTGGGCGGCCCGGGTGGCATAGGCTGCGTATTTGGCGCTGGCGGTGCTTTCACCAATGATAGCGGTCTTGAGGTTGTCGATTGTTGTCATGGCTGTAGTATAACCTAGTTTAGAATGATTACAAGAAAAATCTACAACTTTTTATCTTATTGTAAATTCTTTATAATAGCATCGCCCATGCCGCGTGTGCCGACACGGATTTCGCCTTGGGCACCGGTGGCGAGGTCACCGGTGCGGTAGCCTGCTGCAATCACCTTGCGCACAGCGGTTTCCACGGCATCTGCCGCGGCGGGTTCCTTGCAGGTGTAGCGCAGGAGCATGGCCATGGAGAGGATCTGGGCAATGGGGTTGGCAATGCCCTTGCCGGCGATATCGGGGGCGGAGCCGCCGGAGGGCTCGTAGAGGCCGAAGAAGGTGTTGCTGCCGTGGCTGAGAGAGGCGCTGGGAAGCATACCGAGTGAACCGCAGACAATGGCCATTTCATCGGTGAGGATATCGCCGAAAGTGTTTTCAGTTACCATTACGTCGAACTGCTGCGGGTTGCGCACCAGCTGCATGGCGGCGTTGTCCACGTACATGTGGGTGAGCTGCACATCCGGATATTCGGCGGCAATGGTGTTCATGACCTCGCGCCACATGACGGAGGAGGCAAGTACGTTGGCCTTATCCACGCTGCAAAGTTTCTTGCTGCGGCCGCGGGCGGCCTCGAAGGCTACGCGGGCAATGCGTTCCACCTCACTCTTCTTGTAGATGAGGGTGTCCAGACCAATGATTTCGCCATCGCGCTCACCGTAGAATTTGGGTTCGCCGAAGTACATGCCGCCGGTGAGTTCGCGCACGCAGAGAATATCAAAGCCGCCCGGGATGAGGGAGTTTTTCACCGGGGAGGCATCCACCAGCTCGGGCAGACAGATACCGGGGCGCAGATTGGCGAAGAGGGAGAAGTGTTTTCTCAGCGGGAGCAGGGCGCCGCGCTCCGGGCGTTCATCCGGCGGCAGGGAATCCCACTTGGGGCCGCCTACAGAGCCGAAGAGAATGGCATCTGCGGCTTCGCATGCAGCCAGCGTTTCGGCAGGCAGAGCCTTGCCGCAGTTGTCGATACCGGCACCGCCCACGAAGCATTCGGTGCGCCTGGTGGCAAAGCCGAACTTTTGTTCCACGGCATCGAGCACGCGAAGTGCCTCAGCCATGACCTCCGGGCCGATACCATCGCCCGCCAGAACTGCAATCTTATAGGTGTTCATGTCTGCAAGGCATGATACACCCCTGCTGGCGGCGTGTCAATTGAGAATCAGGGCAGTATTCAGTGCTGGAAGCAGCTTTTAGGAAAGCGCAGCGCGGTAGTGATAAACGGCGTGCCGAGTTCATCGGTTCCGAAAAAGCGCAGTTCCATGGCTACGGGCGGGGTGTCAAATTCCTGGGTTCCGCTGCATTCGAATACGGCACCGGGGCCCAGTACCGGGATTTCGTTGAAAATTTTGGAAGCTTCGACAATGCGTGTGTTGCCATTGCGCTCGCGCAGAATCCACTTGCGCCCGAGCAGACGGACCGGGTGATTACCGGTATTGCAGATATTGACGCGGAAGATGGAGCGATACATGGGACGGGGCCGCCGCATGACCTGCACCCCGGACATGATGAGTCTGAGCTCCAGCGGAGCATAGACCGGAAGACTGCGTGTATCAGTGTTCATAGCCTGCGCCGACAGCGATAGTCGATATGTTGGCTGCGGTTTCGCGAATGATTCGTACTTTTTCTGCATTGGGCAGCTCGCCCTCGTTCAGGGTCATGGCGGCAGCGAGTTTATTGAGCAGTACGCCCAGCTCAGAGACGTTGAGGCGCTTGGCGGTGCGGGGGTGCAGTCCCTGCAGAATTTCGTTGAAATAGGAGGGGGCATCCGGGTAGAAAATAACGATTGCCTGGGCCGCATCGAACTTCTGCTCTATAGCGGCAGCAGAGGCTTCCAGCGCGCGTGCCCAGCCGCCCAGCGCCAGCAGGTGTGCCAGGTCCGGGTCGCGCAGGGCGGTAAGTTCCTCATTTACGGCACTCTGCGTGGATGAAAGCACGCGCTTGAACTCCTCCAGCTGGCCTTTTTCTGCATGTTCCAGAAGGCTGGCAGAGTAGCTGTTCATTTTTTCTCCTACGCCCATGGCTTTACCATAGCGGGAGAGATCCAGCGCAATGGGTTTGATATCGTTCATGTGGCCGGAACGCACGGCAATGAAGCCATCTGCCATGAGGTAGCCCATTTCCAGCGCCAGTTTGCCGGCATCCAGCGGCAGGTGCTCAGGGCGGTTGCGCAGTACATAATCCTCAGGGATGGCTGGCAGGTTATCCAGCTGGGCAAAGATTTTGCTGATAGAGGGGGCGGTGTATACGTTAATGCCGAGTTCCTGGTTGGAGTGGGATTCATCAAGCAGTTCATCATCCCGGAACATGGCCGGAACCTCGCCGGGCCGGCGGGTCGGGTCTTCCTGAGTCAGGCCGGCGGGAATACCGTCGAATGCGGGGTCGATGGCTTCTTCGCAGAGTTCGGCAGCCTCCTGCGCCGTCACGGGGGACAGGACTAATGCTGCAGCGAGAATCATAAGGCGGTTATATGGCATTTTCATCTTGCTTGAAGAGCGGTTAATTTAGGCTTGACTCAATACCCAGTTTACATTACTATCTGCCCGCGTCAAGTACCTGCTGGAATACTGACGCAAAAATGACTCGCGGGCTGGCATGGCCCGGGGCTCCCTGTAACACCCGGAAGAATAGCTTATGGAATCATCAGAGTACTGGTTCAATTTCTTGTGGCTTGTAGCCTATTTCCTCGTGCTTGTCGGCATGTCAGGGTATGGTTGCCATCGTCTGCTCATGGTGATGCTTTATATCAGGCATCGCAAGCACGTTCCGCAGCCTAAGGCTCAGTGGGATGAATGGCCCATGGTGACGATTCAGCTGCCGATGTTCAACGAGAAATTCGTGGTGGAAGGACTTCTCAGGAAGGTGACCGCTATTGATTATCCCAGGGATAAGATGGAAATCCAGATTCTGGATGACTCTACTGATGATACGTACGACCTCTGCCTGCAGCAGGTGGAGTATTACAAGGCCCAGGGGTTTGATATTGTGTGTCTGCACCGCACGGACCGCACCGGCTTCAAGGCTGGCGCGCTGGAGGCTGCAGATGCCGTGGCCAAGGGGGAGTTCCTGCTGATTCTGGATGCAGACTTCCGCCCTGAGCCGGATATCCTCAAGGTATGTGTACCATACTTTACCGACCCGCAAATCGGTGTGGTGCAGACCCGCTGGGCGCACATTAACCGCAATTATAATCTGCTGACTCGTCTGCAGAGTATTTTCCTGGATGGTCACTTTGCCCTGGAACAGACCTGCCGCAACCGCTCCGGACGCTTCTTCACCTTTAATGGTACGGCCGGTATGTGGCGCAAGAGCACCATTGTGGATGCCGGTGGCTGGGAGCACGACACCATCACCGAGGATATGGATCTTTCCTACCGCGCCCAGATGAAGGGCTGGCGTTTCGTGTACCTCAATGATTATGAAACTCCCGCTGAGCTTCCGGTGGATATGGATGGCTTCAAAGCTCAGCAGCACCGCTGGACCAAGGGCTGTATCCAGGTGTGCCGCAAGATGCTCTGGGATATCTGGCGCTCCAATGCTCCGTTCAAGGCCAAGATGGAGGCCACAACTCACCTGACCTGCAACTATTCCTACCTGGCGCTTATTCTGCTGTGCTTCCTGGTGATGCCGGTATGCACGGGGCTGGTAGCACCTACCGGTGAGTGGGCATGGGACCAGTGGCAGATGATGCTGCTGACCTTTACGCTGTTCTTCTTTGCCACGGTATCGGTCTGCCTGTTCTATGTGGTGGCAGAGATGATAGTGAAACCGCGCCGCTGGTACATGGTGTTCCCGCTCATGATTCCGCTGCTGGCGCTGGGGGTGGGCATGGCCGTGAACAATGCCAAGGCGGTGCTGGAGGCAATGGCTGGCCAGCAGAGTGAGTTCGTGCGCACTCCGAAGTTCGGCGAATCTCAGCAGGGAGCCCTTTCTATTGAGAAACGCGCCAAGGGGTACAAAGCTATCAAATCGTTCCTGGTGCCGTTCCTGGAGCTGTGCTTTGCGCTCTTCTTTGGTGTGGTTGAGTTCATCAACTTCAGCCATGGGGATTACCTTACCTTTGTGCTGATGACCCCGTTCCTGGGCTTCTTCTACACGAGCTTCTCTTCCATTGCGCGCCTGATTGATGGTGCTGTGCAGAAGCGTAAAGCCGCCAATGCCTGCTAATTGAAAGTTCATGAACTACCGGAATTCCAGCAATGTGCATCTGCTCTGCCTGGTGGCGGTGCTGTGCGCCACGCTGAGTTCCTGTGCAGGAATCCGCAACAAGAAACGCCTGTATGCGGAGGATATCCCCCCGCAGGCCGTGGTGCGCGATGGTCTGGCAGTAACGCTTTCGGACCAGAAGATTACCTTATTTAAGGCGGGCAAGAAGGTTAAGGATTACAGCATCAGCTCTTCCAAATACGGCATCGGGAACGTGAACGGCAGCTGCCGCACCCCGCTGGGAATTCACGCTATTTCCCAGAAAAATGGTGCAGGGCAGCCTACCGGTATGGTATTCAAGGGCTGCAAACCCACCGGTGAAGTGGTGGATGTGGATGCCGCCGGCCGCGACCCGGTGGTGACCCGCGTGATTCAGCTCGCCGGGCTTGAGCGTAACAACCGCTCCACCCACACCCGCCGTATCTACATTCACGGCACCCCGGAGGAACGCTACATTGGTCAGCCTGCATCATATGGTTGCATCCGCATGCGAAGCGATGATATTGTGGATTTGTTCGGGCGTGTGCACCGTGGTATGCCGGTGGCTATTGAAAGCTGCACCCAGGATACATATCTGAAGGCTGAGGAGGATACTACTCTGGGGACTATACGGGTGCCCAGGGAAGCGGTGGCCAAGCTTCCGGTGGATGGCTTGCGCCCGACCCACCGTTACCGTGCACGCCACGCGCGTAGCAAATGGTCCCGCCGGGAAATGGCCTCGACCACGCGATTTAAAAAGCGTACTGTGCGCAGCAAGAAGCCTCGCCTGGCCCTGCGTAGGCGAGCCCGCTGACTCTGTTATAATTCGCCTTGCTCCGCCGGGCTGAATATGCTAGAATGACCGCAACATGAAAATTGCCGTCATTGGAAAAGGTGGGCGCGAGCAGGCTCTGGTAGAGACCCTGGCCGCCAGCCCGTGCAAACCCGAACTGTACACGTTCCCCGGTAGCGATGCCATTTGCCGCACAGCTACCCGCATTGAGGCAGATGGTTTTAATGCGCTCATTCAATGGATGGTGGACAACGAGATTGACCTCTGCGTGGCAGGCGAGGAAAGCTATCTGGTGAAAGAAGAGGGCCTGGCCAACCGCTGCGCTGCTGCTGGTATCCCCTGCTGGGGACCGCAGAAAGAAAGCGCCCAGCTGGAGGCTTCCAAGGAATTTGCTAAGAATTTCCTGCTGCGCCACAATATCCCCACCGGCATGGCTACCGCTGTGGAGAGTTACGATGAGGCAATTGCTGCCATCAATGGCCAGTACCCCACGGTGCTGAAGTTTGACGGCCTTGCTGCCGGTAAGGGGGTGGCGGTGTGCCCCGATGCTGCCAGCGCCGAGGAATTCCTCAATGAGGTGTTCATTCAGAAACGCTTTGGTGCCGGGCGCCTGCTGGTGGAAGAGTTCCTCACCGGCCCCGAGATTTCGATTTTCGGAGCTATCTGTGATGATAAGTACCTGATTCTGTGCCCGGCGCGTGACTATAAGCGCCTGGAGGTGGGCGATGCCGGCCCGAATACCGGCGGCATGGGGGCAGTAGCTTCCCGGCAGCTGGCTTCACCGGAGCTGCTCAAGACGATTGAGGATACCATTGTGGCCCCCACGGTGCGAGGCCTGCAGGCAGATGGACTGCCCTACCGGGGTTTCCTGTATTTTGGGCTGATGCTTACCCCGCAGGGGCCCAAGGTGATTGAGTACAACTGCCGCTTTGGTGACCCCGAGTGCGAGGCCGTGATGCCCCTGCTGCAGGGTGACCTGGCCACTTTCTGCCTGAAGGGCGCCAAGGGCGAGTTTGCACCTGAACTGATTTCCTTTAATGAGGGCTGGAGTATCTGCTGCATTCTGGCCAGCGCCGGGTATCCGGCTTCCTCACACAGCGGTGATGTTATCTCCGGGCTGGAGGACTGCCAGGCCCGCGTGTTCCATTGCGGCACTAAACTTACCCCTGAGGGGTGGGTGACCGCCGGTGGCCGCGTGCTTGCCATCGTGGCGCAGGGCGACACGCTCGATGCCGCCCGCACCATGGCTCACGCTGAGGCGGCCAAGGTGGATTTTGACGGCTCCCAGCGCCGCAGCGATATCGGCTACGCCAATATGTAAAGCCCTAAACCAATTTTCAGCACCGGTGCCTGGCACCGGTGCTTTTTTCTTATACTATTACGATTATGAACGAACAATCTGCTGAATTCCTGAGCGAATATCTGGAAACCCCCGCTCCGACCGGCTTGGAGATGGATGCCCAGCGTCTGTGGGCGGAATACATCAAACCATACACTGATGAGGTGCAGTGCGATGCCTACGGTTCCACCTGGGCGCTGCTGCGCGCTGCTGGTGAGAATGCCCCCACGCTGATGCTGGATGCGCATGCCGATGAAATAGGGTTCTCGATTCGTTATATTGATGATAGCGGCTTTGCCCGGGTGGAGCGCGTGGGTGGAAGCGATGTGACAATCGCCCGCGGCCGCCGCATCCGCTTTCTGGGGACAGATGGCGAGGTGATTGGCATCACCGGCAACACAGCCATTCACTTGCGCGGTGGTGCTGCGGATGAAAAAGCCCCCAAGCTGCACGAATTATATGTGGATTTCGGCTGCGATTCGCGCGAGGAGGTGGAGGCCCTGGGGATTCGCGTGGGAAGCGTGGGTGTGTACTGCGACGGACCGCTCATGCTGAATGAGGGACGCCGCCTGGTGTGCCGCGCGTTGGATGACCGCCTGTGTGGCTTTATTCTGGCCGAGGTGGCCCGCACGCTGGCCGAAAAGGGTATCAAACCTGAGTGGAATGTGGTGTTTGCCAACACCGTGCAGGAGGAAATCGGCTGTGTGGGCGCGGGGATGCTGGCGTTCCGCCTGCAGCCGGATGCTGCCATCTGCCTGGATGTGACCCACGCTACGGATTCTCCGGGGCTGGACAAGGGGCGCTATGGTGATGTGCGCCTGGGGCTGGGCGGCTGCCTGAGTTTCGGCCCGGTGTGCCACCCGAATATCAATGCCCGCCTGGAGTTGCTAGCCTTTGAACAGGATATTCCCATGCAGCGTGAGACTTCCGGCCGCGTGACGGGGACAAACACCGACCAGGTGTACCGCTCCCGCAGCGGTGTGCCCGCCACTTGTTTCTCATTGCCTCTGCGCTATATGCACAGCCCGGTGGAAACCGCCGATATGCGCGATGTACAGAGCTGCATCGACCTTCTGGTGGCTTTTGTGGCTGCACTTAAGCCGGAGGATGATTTCCGCCACCGCCTGTGAGGACGGAATGCAAAAAAACGGCCGGGACTCCGCAGAGCCCCGGCCGTTTTTTATGAGGTGTTACTTGGAAACGTTGAAGCGGAACTCGACCACATCGCCGTCCTGCATCACATATTCCTTGCCTTCGATACGCAGCTTGGCCTGCTCCTTGGCTTTTGCCAGAGACCCTGCGGCTACCAGGTCTTCGTATGCCACCACCTGGGCAGCAATGAAACCGCGTTCAAAATCGGTGTGAATCACACCCGCTGCGCGGGGGGCTTTGTCGCCGGCATGGATGGTCCAGGCCTTGGTTTCCTTCACGCCGGTGGTCAGGTAGGTGCGCAGCCCCAGCAGGTGGTATACCGCGCGGATGAGGTCGCTCACGCCGGAGTCTTCCACGCCGATGTCGTTGAGGTATTCGCGGGCTTCCTCGGGGGCGAGCTCGGAGAGTTCTTCCTCAATGCGGGCGGAGATGACGATGGCCTCGGCGTTATGGTGCTCAGCCACATACTTACGAACGGCGGAAACATAGGGATGAGCATCGGGGTTCTTCACGGCTTCTGCCAGTTCCTCCTCGCTCACGTTGCAGGCGAAAATGCTCTTCTTGTCTGACAGCAGGAAGAAGCTGCGCAGCAATTTGCGCTCCTCTTCACTCAGCTCCAGGGTGATGGCCGGGTTGCCGGCATCCAGGTGCGGCAGCAGCTTTTCAATGAGTGCTACCTCGGCCTTGGCTTCCTTATCGCCACCACGGGCTTTCTTGATGCGGCTTTCCTTGCGCTTTTCCATGGCTGCCAGGTCGGAGAGGATAAGTTCTGCATTGATGATTTCGATATCGCGCACCGGATCCACGGAGCCCAGTTCGTGGATAATGTCATCGTTTTCAAAGCAACGTACAACCTGTACGATAGCATCTGTTTCGCGGATGTTGGAAAGGAATTTGTTGCCGAGCCCCGCGCCTTCTGCAGCGCCTTTCACCAGACCGGCAATATCCACGAATTCGATGGCGGCGGGCACGATGCGTTCGCTCTTGCTCATTTCTGCCAGTACCGCCAGGCGGGCATCCGGCACTTCCACCATGCCCACATTCGGGTCAATGGTGCAGAACGGGTAGTTTGCTGCCTCCGCCTTGCGGGAGCGGGTGACAGCGTTGAACAGAGTTGATTTGCCTACATTCGGGAGACCTACGATACCTGCCTGTAACATAACGCGCCCATTCTACACTAACAGGCGCGCAGGGAAAAGCCTAATCTTCGCCATGGGTGAGGATATGCTCCATTTCTGCTACTGAGGTGCAGCGCCGCAGCTGGTACTCCTGCTCTGGTGTGAAATCGGAATAGCAGAAAGCCAGGTATTTTTTCATGCGGTTGCAATGGCCTTTCTCGGTGCGTGTGTGCAGGAGTACGCGTCCGGTTTCTTCGATGAGAATGCGGTAATACTGCCTCATTTCTGCCTGAGAGGGAGCGGAACCGCCACGCAGCTGCCGGAAGAGATAAGGATTACGCACGGCGCCTCGCCCCAGCATGAGCCCGGCAGCTCCTGTCAGGCGCAGGCATTCTGCAGCCTGCTGCGCGGTGTTGATATCGCCATTGGCCAGCACCGGGCTGGAAAGCTCTGCTACGGCCTGTGCAACGCAGGAATAATCCGGGGTGCCTCCGTAGAGTTGTTTGCGGGTGCGGGCATGAATGCCCACTTCATCCGGCGCGGCGGCGTGCAGACATTCCAGTATACGCGGAAATTCGGTTGATGCGTCTTCCCACCCCAGCCGGCATTTCACGCTGAACTGCCCCGCCGGAAGAGCGGTGCGGAGCTGCACCAGAATATCGGCAAACCGGGGTAAATCCCGCAGCAGCCCGGCTCCGGCTCCATGGCGGTTTACCAGCGGGGAAGGACAGCCTGCATTCAGGTTGATACCGGCTACGCCCGGGCGAGCCAGCAGCATGGCGGCATCTCTCAGCAGAGCGTGAGCTTCGCTCCCTGCCAGCTGGGCCAGTATGGGAACGCCGGTTTCGTTTTCATCAATGCAGCGCAGATTATGCTCCGCCAGGGCGCAGGTGGTGGCTGTGCTGCGGAAATAGGCCGTGATGAACACATCCGGCAGGGAACCGATGCGGTGCAGGGTTCGCATGAATGCCAGATCGGTAACATCCTGCATGGGGGCCAGGGCCAGTCTCATGCACCCATGCTAACATGTCACACCGGCCTTGGCAAGTGGGATTATCCGGCTTGTCATGTCTATGTGAAAATATTGAACCAGTATTGGAAAGAGCTTGACAAATTCTTGATTAGCGGGCATAAATACCAAAACTCCATGGGCTCCGATACTCAGTATCGCGGCAATATTCACATACAATTTATCATGAAACGCAAAATTATCGTGCTTGTGGCGGCTGCAATGGCTCTTACATCGTGCGTCAAATCGCCGGATGAACTGGCCCAGATGGCTACGGGCTATGCCTTTGCCCGCCCCAGGAACAAGATGAATGTGACGGAGGCGGTAAGTGTGGGGCAGTGGGATGTTCCCTATGGGTTGGATGGCCCCCGCAGGATTGTGATTGATACGGAATTGCAGCAGGCCCATTACTACATTGCGGGCCGCCGCGTGGGGTGGAGTACTATTTCTTCCGGTAAGGCCGGTACGGCTACACCCAAGGGTACGTTCCCGATTATTGCCAAGGATGAAGATCATGTTTCTGCAACTTACGGCAGCATTGTGGATGCTGATGGCAACACACTGGTGGCCGATTATACGAAGGGTGAACCGATTCCCCCTGGTGGTATTTACAAGGGAGCTCCCATGACTCATGGGATGCAGCTTACCTGGAATGGTATCTGGATGCATGAGGGGCTTGTGACTTCTGCTCCGGAAAGTCATGGCTGCATCCGCCTGCCCAAGCGCATGGCTAAGATTTTCTTTGATAACACTCCCGTGGGTACGCCCGTGGAGATTAAGTGATGATGAATTCCCTTCTCCGAAAGATTCTGCTTGTTACTGCCAGCATTGCAACGCTGGGAGGCTCAGGCATGCTGGTTTCCTGCCAGCAGCACCAATCCGTGGCCTGTAAAGAGGTGTCTCCTGTGACGAATACTCTTACGCCGTATGAGAGCTTTGTGTACGGAAACAAGTTATATCCCACGGTGATGAAGATTTATCTGGATGATGCCTTGCTGAAGGAGGCTGATTCCAAAAGCCGTGTGGTGATATGTCTCAACCAGCAACGTGGGCGTCTTTATGTGCAGGGTAAAGTGGCGGCTGACTGGCCGGTTTCCACCGGTGCCGATGACCACCTGACCCCGACTGGCCATTTCCGCGTGCGCTTTAAAGAAAAGGAACATGCCTCCAATCGATACGGCAAGATGTTTGATGCCAACGGCAAATGCATCGATAACAATGCCGATGCTTTTAAACAGCCCATCCCTGAAGGTGGCCGTTTTGAGGGCTCGCCCATGCCGAACTGGATGCGTCTGACCTATGATGGTATCGGCATGCACACCGGCAAGGTGAAAGCGGGTAAACGCTTGTCGCATGGTTGCATCCGCATGCCTCATGTGATTTCCAGCATGTTGTTCGATATCGTTGAAATCGGAACAAGGGTGGTCATCAATCAGGATGTTGAGGCAAATTACCCTGTGTCCGCTATTCTGGCCCGCCGTGACCTGGAAGAGGCCATCTCCTCCCAGGGACCGGAGCCACAGGAGATTCCCTGAGTGATTTTTCTGCATCCCCGCTGCCGTCTGGTAACGGGGATTTTTGTGTATCGGCTTGACCCCGGACACCCGGCGGTGTAAAGTAAGTCCATGCTGAACAGAGATTTGCTTGAACGCTGCAGCAATGCAGCCGGTGTTTCCGGGTTTGAGGGAGATGTGCGTTCCCTTATAGCAGAGGAATTGCAGGATTGTTGCGATATCACGGAAACGGTGGCCGGCAATCTGGTTTGTCAGATGAAAGCCGCCACCGATGGCCCGGTGGTGGCGTTGCTGGCGCACATGGATGAAATCGGTTTCATGGTGCAGGGGATTACCCCGGATGGTTTTCTGATGATTGTGCCGCTGGGCGGTTGGTGGAACCATACGCTGCCTAGCCAGCGTGTGCTGGTGCACACGCGTGATGGTCGCCGCATTCCCGGGCAGATTGGGACGCGACCGCCCCACCTGCTGCCGGAGGCTCAGCGCCGCCAGGTGATGGATACTGAATCGCTTTTCATTGACATTGGTGCCTCTTGTGCAGAGGAGGTGGCCGCGTGTGGAATCCGCATTGGCTGCGCGGTTACGCCGGATGTGGAGCTGCAGCAGCTGGAAGTGCCACACCGCTGGATGGGCAAGGCATTTGACAACCGCGCCGGGGTATACTGCATGATTGAGGTGATGCGCCGCCTGGCCGGAGAACCGCTCGAATGCACGCTGCAGGCTATCGGTACGGTGCAGGAGGAAGTGGGAACCCGAGGTGCCCGCGCCTTGGAACAGACTCCGGATCTGGCAATTGTGCTGGAGGGCCCGCCGGCGGATGATACCTTCGGCCAGAGTGGCATTTGCCGCCAGGGGGTGCTGGGCAAGGGGGTGCAGGTGCGCTTGTACGACCCCACCAATATCACGCCGCCCGCGCTGGCCGATATGGTGCTGGAACTGGCAGAACAAGAGGGAATTGCCTGTCAGCCTACGGTGCGCCGGACCGGCGGTACAGATGCTGCGGCCAGTTACCCGCATTGGTACGGCTGCCCGGCGGTGGTGTTTGGCGTGCCGGTGCGTTATATTCACTCGCACAATGGGATTCTGGATGACCGCGATTTGGAGTCATGCGTTGAGCTGACCTGTGCACTGATCCGCAATGTGAGTAAATGAGCGGAGCGAGCAACAGAGAGGAATGGGTGGACTGCGCCCGCACGCTTGCCATGTTCTTTATCATCTGGCTGCATGCGGCAGCGGCCCCGATGTGGACGGGTAAGGTAGTGGGGGGGAGCATTGCGCTTTTTTTCCTGCTGGCTGGGTATTTCCTGCCTGTTTCTGCCGGGGCTGTACTGCAGCGAACTGGCCGGCTGGCGCTGGCATGGGCGGCGTGGTCACTCATCAGCGTGATGTTCCTGCTGGTGGTAAAGCCCTATGTGGAGATTGAATGGCAGCGCGTGGTCGGCTGGCAGGTGGCGGCTTATAACACGCCGTTATGGTTTCTGAAGACACTCGTTGCCTACCAGTTGGTGGTGGCGGTACTGCTGGCGCTGCGCCTGCTGCCGCGCTATGCCTGGGTTCTGGTAGTGTTTCTGGCTTTGTGTAGCTACACCACCTCACCTTCGCAGCACCTGAGCGTGAGGTTTGATTATATGTGGATTTTTCTGCTGGGTTTTGCTGCCAAAGTGGTACCATTGGCAGCGGTGAGGGCTTATATGTGGAAGAACTGGTGGATTCTGGCTCTGGTGGTGCTGGGCGTGTTCCTGCAGCCGGAGGTGCTGGAGGATTATGCGGATTTTCTGGATGTTTCGTGGCGCCATTGTAATCTTCCGCTGTGGAATCTGGCTTTCATGACCATGTTCCTGCTGGTGAGTGTGCTGCTGGTGCGGGTGATGCCGCGCGTGGCGGGTGCGTTGGCTTCCTGCGGGCGCTGGATGTTGTTTATCTATGCCGGCCATTCGTATCTGCTATCACCGCTGTACCAGTGGAAGGAGTTGCGCTGGGCTTGGAATGTGTGGGTGCCGGTGCTGGTGCTGCCAATCCTCGTGCTGCTGGCTGTGGGGCTTTCGCGGACTCTGCCGCGCACCATGGCGGTGCTCCAGGCGAAACCCTGGCGGTGAATGCTATTGACCGCCTTGGAAAAACAGGCTATTATAAAGCCACATGTACGAGCAACTCTACTCCCGTATTCAGCAGTGCAGCACGATTGCTGTGACTTCTCATTTCCGCCCGGATGGCGATGCCATAGGCTCTACCCTGGCGCTGGGCCTGGCATTGCAAAGCCTGGGTAAGAAGGTATATCTGTGGAATGAGGATGGTGTGCCGGCGCGCTATGCATTTATGGAGGGGACGGAGCAGATTCAGCCGCTGCCGGAGATGGTCCCGGCAGATGTGGAGATGCTGATATGTGTGGATACGGGCGATTGGAAACGCCTGGGCGACCGCACACAGCAGATGCTGGCAGATTTCCCGCTTATTGTGAATATAGACCACCATGGCACCAACACGCGCTATGGGCATATACAGGTGATTGAACCGGAGACTGCGGCCTGTGCCTATGTGCTTTTCAATATGCTGAAAGCCTGGGGCGTGAAGCTTACAAAACCCATGGCTGATGCCCTGTATGTGGGTATCAGCACGGACACCGGCTCTTTCCAGTACGGCAGTACAACGCCGGAGGTGATGCACGCTGCCGGGGTGTTGCTGGCCGCCGGGGTGGACGTGGCAGATGTGAATCGCCGCGTGTACCAGGAGGTCCCGTATACTTCGCTGCTGATGCAGCGCGAGGTGCTCAATCACATGGTGGTGGAGGCTGCCGGGCAGCTGGCTCACTATTCCATGCCGGCCGGGCGCAAGGCTGAACTGGGCGTAACTCTGGAGGATACCAAGGATCTGGTGGATGTGGTGCGTGTGTTGCAGGGAGTGAAGGTAGCAGTCATCTTTGAGGATTTGGAGGATGGACGCATCCGTATATCGCTGCGCAGCAAGGATCCCGCCATCAGCGTGGCGGCTATTGCGGCACAGTTCGGCGGCGGTGGACATGCCATGGCCTCAGGCATCCGCATGCGAGGTGAATTGGAAACTTGCCGCGAGCAGGTGCTCAACGCTATCAGAAAGGAGCTGGCGGTATGAGCGAGGCGGTGCAACCCAGCGGGGTGCTGCTGGTGGATAAGGACCCGGGCTTCACTTCACACAATGCGGTAGCGCTCTGCCGCCGTGTTCTGCAGACCAAGAAGGTGGGGCATTGTGGTACGCTTGACCCCATGGCTACCGGTATGCTGATTGTGGTGATTGGTAAGGCGACCAGAATGCAGGATTTGCTGATGTGTGAGGATAAGGTGTACACCGCCACTATGAAGCTGGGCGTGGAGACGAACAGTCAGGATGCCGACGGGGAGGTGGTGGCCGTGAAACCGACGGAGGGGATTAATGAGGCGGCTGTTCGCGCGGCTTTTGAGCATTTTTGCGGGGAGTTTGACCAGGTGCCGCCCATGTATTCGGCGGTGAAGATAAATGGTGTGCCTTGCTACAAACTGGCCCGCAAGGGTAAGGAGGTGGAGCGCAAGGCTCGCCATGTGGCGGTGCTGGATTATGAGATTACCCGCATTGACCTGTCGGCTGCCGAGGTGGATTTCCGCGTGCATTGCACCAAGGGGTTCTATGTGCGCACCTATGCGCATGATATAGGGCAGCACCTGGGCTGCGGCGCGCATCTGACCGCATTGCGCCGTATTCGCAGCGGGCATTTTGATATTGTCGATGCGGTGGATGTACCCACGCTGAAAGCAGCCAGCCGTGAGGAACTACTGGCTCGTCTGCTGCCTGTAGAAAAGGTATTAGCTGACCGCGCGTGATGAAGATTCTTCACTCCATGCATGAACTTGCAGCTCTGGACCAACCGGTTCACTGGGCTCTGGGTTTTTTTGATGGAGTGCACCGAGGCCACCGCCGGGTGATTGAATCCGCAGATACGCCTGGCGCTCTGCGCGGGGTGTTGACTTTTGCAGAGCACCCGCTGGCGCTGCTGGCTCCGGATAGGCAGCCGCGCCTGATTACGCCGCTGCCGGAGCAGAAACATGCTCTGCTGGAGGCGCTGGGGGTGGAGGTGATGCTGGAACTTCCCTTTACCCGGGAACTGGCAGCTATGGAGCCACGCGCGTTCCTGGATGCGCTGCGGGAGAAGTGCCCTGTGGCAGGAATTTCAGTAGGGCGCAACTGGCGCTTTGGCCGGGGTGGTTCGGGTGATGCTGCTTTTGTGGAGTCATATGCCGCAGAACATGGTCTGCGTGCCTGTGTGCAGGATATGGCAGTGCTGGAGGGGGAGAATATTTGCTCTACCCGCATCCGCGAGCTGCTGCAGACGGGGGATTTGAAGCGCGCTGAAACTATGCTCGGGCATGCTTTTACTATTGCCGGAGTGGTGGAACCGGGGCAGCGTCTGGCCCGCCAGCTGGGCTTTCCCACGGCAAATATGATGGTGCATCCGCAGACGGTGCTGCCGCCCGCCGGGGTGTACGAGGTAGCGGTGCAGGTTGCGGGCGTTTTCTGCCGGGGTATTGCGAACTTAGGACTCAGGCCTACGATTATGGAGGAGCAGAAAGTGGTGCGCCTGGAGACGCACCTGCTCAATTGGCAGGGGGATTTGTACGGATGCAGACTGCAGGTGGAATTGCGGCGCTTCCTGCGCCCGGAGCGTAGGTTTGCTTCGGTGGAGGAATTGCGCGCGCAGATTGCGGCAGATGTTCAGATGCTGTGATTCACCGCATATTGCTGCCCCAGCTTATGGGAGGTGGCAATGGCCTTGGCTATGTAGTTAAGTCCATTTTCTACGGCCTGTTCCAGCGGTTGGCCTTTGGCAAGGAAAGCAGTAATGGCGCTGGAAAGGGTGCATCCGGTGCCGTGGGTGGAAATCCCTTCGGTACGCGGGTGGCTCCATCGCAGGGTGGCTTTGCCGGGTTGTACCAGAATATCGGTGCAGGAGGCGCCGCTTACGTGCCCGCCCTTGGCCAGAATGGCACAGTTGTAGCGGGTACAGAGTGTGTTGGCTGCAGCTTCCAGCTCATCTATGGTGGTGATGGGCGCTGTGCCGGCAAGCTTGGCCAGCTCGTCACCATTGGGGGTGAGCAGTGTGGTGCGCGGAATGAGTTCCTCCTCGTATACGGCGATGGATTCCTGCAGGATGAGTGCCTCGCCTGCGGTGGCTATCATGACCGGGTCTACCACGACGGGGCCCTCGAAGGCCTTGAGTGCTGCCACGGTGGCACGTACGATTTCCGGGGAGTAGAGCATGCCTGTCTTGATGGCTCGCACCGGGAAGCTGCGCAGACAGATATCAACCTGCGAGGCTACAAATTCCGGCTCCATGGCTATAATGCCCTCTACCAGCCCGGGAACTTCGCTCACCACGCAGGTAACAGCGGTGAGGGGGTAGCACCCCAGGGCAAAACCTGTTTTTAAATCGGCTTGCAAACCGGCACCGGCAGAGCAGTCGGAGCCGGCGATGCTGAGGTAGACAGGTGTCTCCATGGTCAATCAGAGAGGGTTAGCTGAAAGCTTGTTCCAGAGCTGAGGCGGCTTGCAGCAGGCGTGTTTCCGCAAAGTGCGGTGCCAGCAGCTGGATGCCGACCGGGTGCTGACCTGCTGCCACGGGGCAGGGTATGGAGATGCCGGGCAGTCCTGCCAGGTTGGCCGGAATGGTGTAGATGTCTGCCAGGTAAGTTTGCAGCGGGGTCATGCTGTCGTCGTTCAGGCGCGGGGCGCTGGTGGGAGCCACCGGCCCCAGGATGAGGTCCACTTTCCCGAAAGCGGCTGCAAAATCGCCCGCCACGAGGGAACGCACTTTCTGTGCTTTGGCGTAGTATGCATCGTAGAATCCGCTGGAGAGTACGTAGGTACCCAGAATGATGCGGCGCTTCACTTCCGGCCCGAACCCGGTTTCGCGGGTCTTGCTGTAGAGGTCATCCAGGCCATTGGTGCCGGCTGCGCGGTAGCCATAGCGTATGCCATCGAAGCGTGAAAGGTTGGAGGAGGCCTCGGCGCAGGCGATGATATAGTAGGCCGCTACCACGGCTTCTGCGTGCGGCAGGGAAATCTCCACGATTTCGGCGCCCAGTTCGGTGAGCTTCTGTATGGCTTGCTGCAGAGCAGCGGCAACCTCAGGGCTGTTACCGCAGGAAAGGTATTCCTTGGGCAGACCGATGCGCATGCCTTTGATGTCTTGACCAAGCCTGGCGGTAAAGTCTTCCACGGGCTGGGTGGAGGAGGTGGAGTCCTTGGCATCGTGTCCGCAGATGGTGTTCAGTATGGTGGCAGCATCTTCCACGTTCTGGGTGATGGGGCCAATCTGATCCAGCGAGGAGGCAAAGGCTACCAGACCATAGCGCGATACGCGCCCGTATGTGGGCTTGATGCCTACCACGCCACAGTGCGAAGCCGGCTGGCGGATGGAACCGCCGGTATCTGAGCCCAGAGCCGCAATGGCCATGCCTCCGGCAACTGCGGCGGCGGAACCGCTGGAGGACCCCCCCGGCACATGCCCGGGGGCTGCGGGATTCTGCGTTTCGCCAAAGGCGGAGTTCTGGCCGTAGGAGCCCATGGCGAATTCATCCATGTTGGTGCGGCCGAAAGGAATGGCGCCTGCTGCAGTCAGTTTCGTGACAGCGGTGGCATCATATGGTGAGATAAAGTTTTCCAGCATGCGGGAGGCACAGCGGGTCGGCTGCCCGAGCATGGCAATATTATCCTTTATTGCAATGGGGATGCCGCCCAGCGGTTTGCTGAGGTCTGCCTTGGCGGCTGCGGCCAGGGCTGCCTCCGTATCCCAGGAGAGGCAGGCGTTGATGCCAGGGTTGCGTTCCTCCATGGAGCGGGCAATCTCCTGCACCAGTTCCGTGGGAGAAACTCCCCCGCTGGTGAGTTGCTGGCGCCAGTATGAAATGGTTCCTTTGAGCATAGCGTATGATATGGAATTTAGTGTGCAGACTCTACTACCTTGGGTACGCGGAATTGCCCGTCTTCCTGCGCGGGAGCGTTGGAGAGGGCGGCTTCATTGCTCAGGCTGCTGCCGGGAATGTCCTCGCGCAGGGCATCGTACACGGGAAGCGGATGGTACATGGGCTCCACCCCGGCGGTGTCCCACTGGTCCAGCTGGGCTACATAGGCCAGCACCTGGTTGAGGTCTTCAGAGAAACGCGCGGTCTCTTCATCGGTGAGTTCCAGCTTCGCCAGTCGCGCGATGTATGCCACATCTATGAGATTGCTCTGTTCCATGGTCGGTGGAAAATCAGGAATGGGTGAGAAGGTAGATGGTGAGGGTGTATAACCCCCAGATGGAGCCTGCCAGAACAACGAGCAGCAGCAGGTTCTCTAAAAGAAGATTTTTGTTCTGCGGTGCTGCTCCGGTAATGGTCACATGCTTGCGGTGTTGCCCGCGGCGGCGTTCCAGTACATCCTCAGAAGGCCCTAGTGTGTTGGCCGGGTAGCGGCGCTGATATGCACGGTGAGGGGGCTGGCTGGTTTCCTGCCGCATGTTGCGGCGCAGTTCCAGCTCGCGAAGCTTGTCGAATGATGAGTTGTTGTACGGCATGACAGCAGGGTTAGCAGTAATGAGTGATGAGCATGTATACGCCCCAGGTCAGGAGCAGGAGAAAGAAAAGTGGAAGGTGAAAAAAGAAGCCATTCACTAAGTGGGTGCGCATGCTGTTCCAATCCGGCCCCAGATGCTCTTCTGCCCCTGGCTTGCGGGTGAATATTTTCGTGTGCTGGTAGCGGGGTGCTCCACTATAGGCTTCCTCAAAATCGTTTGCGGCTCGTTCCAGCTTGGGCATCGCCTCTCGCAGTCGCTCGTTGAACCCCTCTGTACTCCACGTTTGCGGTTGCATGGCGGAAAGTATCTGCAGGTGTCTCTTCAGGCACTCGTTCACCTGTGCCACTTCATTCGCTTCTCGCTCCATGGATTCCAGTTCCCTCTCCAATCGCCTCACGGCGTTGTGAAGCTTCATCCCCACTTCGTTCAGGCTTTCGTTGAACAGGGCTTTCTTCTCGTTGCTCTCCTCCAGTTCCCGCCTCTGCGCTTCCCACTGCGCCCGCTGCGCTTCATAAAACTCGGCCTGCTGGCGCGCTTGCTCCATCTGCTGCCGTACCTGCTCAGGGGAGTGCATCTCCCCATCTGCCATGCGGGGATTTAACTCCATCTGTCGGTACTGTCCGGTCGGTTTCATTGTATGACTGCCGAGAATCTTTCGGAAAAGTTAAACGTTTTTTGATTGGTTGTCAAGCTTATATCCAATAATCCTATACAATAATCGGCAGAGGCGACTGGCGTCTCTGCCGATGATGCGGAATACGGGCGACGGGAATCGAACCCGTGTCTCATGCTTGGGAAGCACGCGTCCTACCATTGAACGACGCCCGCAACTGAATGCGGCGGGATTCTACAGCCCGATTGGGGATGTGTCAAGACTAAACATAAATTTTTTCATAGATATTAAATTAGTCTTGTCATAAAGCGGTGTGTGTGGTAAAGTGACTCGTGTTGAGCGCGGGTATAGCTTAATGGTAAAGCTCCAGCCTTCCAAGCTGATCATGCGGGTTCGATTCCCGCTACCCGCTTAACCTGAATAAAAAAGAAAGGTATACGACCATGAAAAAAATTCTCTTCGCATTAGTGCTTGCTGGTGTATTCTCCGGGGTGATGAGCTATGCCGCTTCGGAAACGCAACTTGCCAAGATGGCTCAGAAGGAGGCAAAGACCCCGCTTGATGCATTGTGTATGGCTGTTTATGAGGCCGTTAAGGCGGATACTACAAAAGCGGTTGATATTTTCAAGACGGTGATGATGCAGCGTGATTCCTGGACTGCCACGGAGACGTACTCCATCCTCCGCTCCATCCTGCTGGCCTCTCCGGATCTGGAGCATGGTTTTGTGCAGAATGCTGCTGCGTACAACAATAATCCTGGAAGCTACACGCCGACGGCTGTGGATTCTCAGGGCTACCAGCTGCTTTCGACTCTTTACACCATCCCTCAGACTCAGCCTGTAGCAAGTGTGGTGACTCAGGGTGTAATGGGAAGCACGATTACCGGTACGAGCGTTGGCAGCGGTGTTTCCTCTGATTCGCTGGAGTCTTATGTGCCGAATGCTCCCTCCACTCCTCCTGCTGTTTCTGAAAACTAATTTAACTATCTGATACATAATCGGTATGAAATCGCATTTCTATAAACAGATTCTGCTGTCCGGACTGTGTGCCTGCAGCGCTGGTGCTATTTCGCTGTATGATACGGCGCCTATGGTGGGCTTGCCGGAATCTCATACGGCTAAGTATAGTGCATACATGCGTGTGGGCTATGACAGCAATATGAACACATCTCACTCAGATGAGGAGGGAAGTGCTTTTGTGAAAGGTGGGTTGAATGCATCTTTTGCTGATTATGAGTCAACAGATAAGATTTCATACCGCTTTAACCTGGGTATGACCCGTTATCTGTCATCAGATGAGAAAAGTTATCACGGCAGCGGAGGAAAGAGGAACTATGCAGATATGGGGCTGACCGGCACTATCGTGCATTCGTTTAGTTCCCGTGCTTCTTATTCGGCTGCTCTGAATCTTTCCTACAGCCCGGAGCCCGATTATTCTACCGGCATATCTGCTGCCCGCCGCCAGGGCGAATGTTTCAACTGGTCTTTCAACAACAGTTATAACCACTCCATTGACGCTCGCTGGAGCTGGAATGTGAATGCGGGGTATAGTGGTATTCTCTATAGCGAGACAGAATACCAGACTGATGACCGCCAGTATCTTACTGTTGGAACCGGTCTGAGTTATCGTGCTTCTGAGCTGCTGAGCTATAATGTGCGCTTTACATACAAGAATGACATGCGCGATTATGGTTACAATTCCGACAACTACACCCTGATGGTCGGTATGGATCGCGCTATTGACCCGGTGTCCAGCTTTAGTGCCAGCGTGGGCGCCCAGCTGAAGTTGGTGGATGGCAAGTCTCTACTCAGTCCGAATCTTCGTCTGGGCTACAACCGCAAGGCCGCTGAGGGATTCAGCGTAAACTCCTACCTGGTAATTTCCAACGAAAACGTGGATACATATCGTGGCGAGGGATATAACTATCGCTCTGATATGACCCTTCGTATCGGCGTGGACGGCGTGTATACCCTTTCTCCGGATGTATCGTTTACATTTGGTGTCTCTGTCATGCGCTGTGAGTATGATGAGGGTACGAGAGGTCTTGAGTCTGAGACGACTCTTTCATACAAGCCGAGAATCGGGATGAATTACAAGTTTACTGAGCATCTGACCGGTAATATTAACTACGAGTATACGATATATAACACAGACAGAAAGCGCTACAATGGTGACTACACGCGTCACGTTGTCTCGACCGGATTGTCGTACACTTTCTAATATAATACGCATTTCTCCAGAGGGGACTAGTGGTGACACGTCCCCTCTGTTTTTGATACGAAATAATGACCATGAACGAAAGTGTTAGCGCCCAGATGCGCTCGGAGGCGGTGCTGCATGCACAGGACTATATGCAGGTTCTGCGCAGCAGGTGGAAGGTGATATTGCTTGTTTTTCTGCTGGTGTTTGTGAGCAGTGCTGTCATCACCAAGATGATGACACCGCAGTATCGAAGCGAAATGACATTTGAAATCAAAATGCCACGTGATATCATTAACGTGGCTGTAGGTGGTGAGGGAAATCCCATTGCTGCCATGGCAGATAACAATGCCTACATGCAGACCCAGTTCGAAATTCTGGTGTCGCAGCAGAATTTGATTGCCGTGGCCAACAAGCTGGATTTGCCCAATGAGTGGGGAATAGATGAGGCTGCTGCAGCGAGGCTGTTGATGACCATGATTGACGTGATGCCGCGAAAGAACACCAACCTCGTTGATATTTCGGTCGAGATGGATGACCCTCGCGTATCCCAGCAGGTGTGCCAGGCCGTGGTGGATTGCTACAAGGAAATTCGCGAGGAGAAGGAGAACGCAGTCATCAACGAAGCTATCAACAAGCGATATGAAGTACTTCGTTCCCGACAGGATGAGCTGGAACGTAAGGCCGACGTTGTTCGCCAGTATATTCGTTCCGGCAAATATGTGCAGGGTATGTGGAATTCGTATTCTGCCCATGGTGCGCCTCTTTCTACAGGAGCCGAGGAGCAGACTCTGCAGCAGCTCAACAACTCCCGCCTGCAGATGGAGGCTGAAATCGCCCAGATGACGGTTCATATCGGCAAGCTCCAGGGGTTGAAGGATGCAGAGTTGCTCAGTTATGTAACCCGCACCGGTCTGCTTACGGCGGAGTCCTATTGCTCCGCCAAGGTCCGGGAATTGAACAATCGCTATACGGAAGAGGAAAATAACCGTGTGCAGATGCTGCTGAGTGGCTATGGTGAGCGCCACCCCAATGTGCTTCGTCTGGATGAACAGCATAAGGCAACGCGTGATCAGCTGTATGAGGAACTCGTCGGCATGCGGGATTCCATGGTTGATCAGCTGGACGTTAAGAAATCAGAACTGCAGGATATTGAGCAGCGCTACAACCAGGCCAGAGACCGCCTGCGCGATAAGTCCCTTGAAGACCAGAAGGTTAAAAATGCTCTTGAGGAATACGCTGCAGAAAAAGCCCGTTACGACAAGCTTGAAAATGATTACATTGCAGACAAGATGCGTCTGATGGCTCCGCGCACCAGTCTGGAGGTGTATAGCATGCCTGGTCTGGCCACGGCGCCTTCCAAACCCAATTATCGTCTCAATCTGATTGTGGGTGCCGTGCTTGGTTTGCTTGCTGGTGGTGTAGTTGCGTTCATGAGCAACTATTTCGATACCTCTATCAAATCGCTGGAGGATGCTGAGCGTACCCTGGGACTCCCCGTATTGGGAGTTATCCCGCAGGATGCAGGTCTGCTCATTCTGCAGGGGGGGGACAGCCCGGATGCTGAAGCTTATCGAATTCTCCGCACGAACATTGAGCTTAAGCGAGAGATGTTCCGCGCTTCAACAATCGCAGTTGTCTCCGCTAATGCTGGTGAGGGTAAGACCACCACGCTCAGTAACCTTGCGTTCGTTTTTGCTCAGGCTGGTTACAGCACGCTGATGATTGATGCGGACCTGCGCCGGCCGCGTCTTGCTCGTTATGCTGAGTTGAAGAGTGAAATGGGGCTTTCCTCCTATCTTGCTAATGGTGTAGAACTGCGGGATGTTGTGTTCCAGACAGGGCATGACAACCTCTACATGATGCCTAGTGGTCCCATTCCAGTAGACCCGAGTGGTCTGATTGGTTCGCATCGCATGCAGACGCTGTTGGGCGAGGTTTCGAAGCGATTTGACATAGTGCTGATTGACTCGCCGCCTGTTCTGGGCGTAAGCGATGCTTCACTCATCGTGAGCCGTGCGGATGCCGTGCTCCTTGTGCTGCAGCCGCGTAAGATGCCGATTAAGGCGCTGCGCCGTGCCAAGATGCTGATTCAGGATGCTGGGGGCAGCATCATGGGCCTTGTGATGAACAATGTCGATATTACGGGAGATACCCAGTATCAATACTACACGACCTATTATTCATATTATAGCAAGGGAACCAATCGGCCTGAGCCTAAGCCGGTCGCAGTCAAGGAACAGGAAGCCGAGGAGGCTGCTGAGAAGATTGAGGAAGCAGAGGATGGATTATACTAAAGATGGCGTTATGAAGCAGAAATTCATGCAGGTGATGATGATGGTGGTGCTGAGCTTGCTGGCTCTGCCGGTGCTGGCTCAGGATGCCGCAACGGAACCCCGAGCCACCAAGGGTGGTACCGTGGTGCTGCAATTCAAGAACATACCGAGTGAGGATGTTAACAACGTGAATGGGGAATACCCCGTGAGCCGCGAGGATGGTACAATTTCTGTGCCTTACCTTTCCGGCCGCGTGAAGGTGGTGGGGCAGACTGCCCGACAGGTGGAAAATTCCCTTCGCTCGCTGTACCTCTCGCAGCAGATATACTCTGACCCCATCATCATGGCCAATGTAGGCCCGAAGGGTGAGGTTGCTGTAGATACCCGCTACATCCAGGTGGCAGGGTATGTCCGCGAGAAACGAAACCTGCCTTACCGTGAGGGCGTGACGCTGATTCAGGCATTGATCGACTGTGGTGACATAACCGATTTCGGTTCTCGTAAGATTCAGGTGACCCGTGGTAAGGTGACGCGTACATATGACTATTTCAGTGCCCGGGATCGCGCTATCAGGTTGTTGCCGAATGACTCGGTCTATGTTCCCAGACGTCCGGCATTTGAAGGGCGTCCGGATAAGATAGGTCCGTAATCAGAATGCTAAGATTTTCAGCTCCGGCAGGTTTTGCCGGAGCTTGTTTTTGGAAGCGGTATGAATCACGAGCCGGAAAAGCGCGCAAGAAAATTACTCCTGCTGAGTGTGGGCTATGGGAAGGGACACCATTCAGCAGCCGCGGCTCTGGCTGAATATTATGGCTCATACGGGTGGCAGCCCCAGGTGGTTGATATCTGTGAAGCCGCTCAGCCCCGGTTGTTCCGTCTCAGCCAGCTCTTCTACTCATTTTGTGTACGCCGTGCTCCGTGGCTGTGGGGAGTAACATACCGCTTGACGGATGCTGCAGATTGGGCGTTGTTGATACATAGCCCGTTATTGCGGCCTGTTGTCCGCTACTTGCGAAAACTGCTCCAGGCGGAAAAACCTGATTTGATTATCTGCACGTATCCTCTATTTGCGTACATGCTGGATGAATTAAGAGCCAGGGGCGCCATGGATGTACCCTACGCAGTAGTGGTCACGGATGCGCGTGAAATCAGCCGTCCCTGGGTCTGCTCATCTGCCCCCCTGGTGACGGTACCGGATGCCGGCTCCCGCCACCTGATTCTGGAGCGATATGCAAAAGCTTCAAACAGCATTGTTGATGCCGGATTCCCGGTTCGGCGGGCATTTGCACCTTCCTCTGCCAGAAAAACACCGACGAAGGATGGATTGCGTATTTTGTATGGTGCTTATCGCCAGATTGGTGGTATATTAAGTGATGTCGCTTCGTTGCTTCATGAATTTCCCGCTCTTCACCTGACGGTTCTGGGCGGGAGGCACACAGGTAGAATCAGAAAGGTGTTTGAAGATTATTGTGCAGCTGGCCGTCTGGTGGTAATAAGTGAGACACCCCATATGGCGCAGATACTCCCGGAAAGTCACTTATATATAGGGAAGGCCGGAGCTTCAACAATGTTTGAATGTTATGCTTCATGTGTGCCTATGCTGGTGAACTTCCTTCTGCCTGGGCAGGAGGAGGGAAATCTCGAATTATTGTTGGAGGATGGGGCAGGTTGTCATGTGGCATCCACGGCTCATATGATTGATACGATTCGTTGTCTTCTGGCTCATGGAGCAAAGGAATGGGAGTGTATGCGCAGGAATATGATTGCCGCTGGCCGCCAGAAGGGAGCTGCCTGTGTGTATGCCGCCATTGAAGAAGCTTTAAACGTATGAACTGGTTATTGGTAGATAATTCCAACACGCGCACCAAGTTTGCACTGTGTGATTCCTGTGGACATCTGGAACTCCGCCTCATGAATACTGCCGAAATCAACAGGCAACGTATCCGCAACTTGTTGCATGGATGGCGCTTCAGCAAAGTGTACATTTGCTCTGTCGTTCCTGATGCGCTTCCCCATATTGAGGTAGCATGTGAACCTGCTGAGGTACATCATCTGACTCCAGACGTATCTGAAGCCGTAGATTTCTCTACGTATCAAGGAATTGGCACCCTGGGAGCTGACCGCATAGCAAATGTACTGGGTGCGGTGCAGCACATGCCGCTGCCTTTTGTTGCCGTGGATCTGGGAACCGCTGCTACGTTCGACGTTGTGGTGCAGGGGGGAGCCCGGCCTTCTTTCAAAGGTGGGGTTATAGCACCGGGAATCCGCGCGATGGGGTGTTGCCTTCATGGGATGACTGCTCAGCTGCCCTCCCTTACTGAATGGAAGAATGGCGCTGCCATCGGTCGGAATACGCTGGAGTCCATGGGGGCTGCTTTGCGAATCGGGTATCCCGCCATGGTGGATGCCATTCTGAATGCCATAGAACATGAGGTCGGAGCGGAGATTAATGTGGTTCTGACGGGAGGGGATGCATCTTCCATTGAGCCATATCTCCACCGTTCCTGCTCAATCGACCCCCTGCTTACGCTGCGAGGCATAGCATTTGCCGCTGGTATCCGGGTTTGAGGTAATTTTTTTGAGCATACTTTAGTTTTTTTGTTGCAAGGTGCCTTGGAACACGCTACAATGAGTGCACTTAAAACCTGAACATCTTATGTCCGACAATATCGAATCCCAGGTAAAAGAAATCATCGCTGCTCAGCTCAGCGTTGACCCCGAAAAAGTGACCACCGATGCCAAGTTCATCGAAGATCTCGGTGCCGACTCTCTTGACACCGTAGAACTCGTGATGGCTTTCGAGGATAAGTTCTCCGTGG
Organism: Akkermansia sp.; assembly: GCA_045538275.1. GTDB lineage: Bacteria > Verrucomicrobiota > Verrucomicrobiia > Verrucomicrobiales > Akkermansiaceae > Akkermansia. The sequence goes on from JAZSRB010000018.1 coordinate 76,240, forward strand.
AAGTTCCCGATGAGGACGCCGAGAAGCTTAAGTCTGTGGCCGACGTAGTGGCTTACATCGAGTCTCACAAGGCCTGATAAGCCCGGTGGCTTTTTCAATGAACGGGCGGTTCCTCCCTCAACCGGTGGAGCCGCCCATTGTTTTCCATGAACCGTAGTTCCATAGAATATGCTATGCGTCACACCCGGGTGCTGTATGTGCCCGACAGGCGCATAGATTCATTCGGGGATACACGGTTTAATTTTCGTCTGGTAACCGAGCCGATGGATGAGGTGGGCGTATGCCGTATCCGCAGCGGCTGGGTAGAGGCAAATCGTCCGCGTATTCTGCGCCCGGCTGATTTGCGTGGAATTGAAACTGAGGGATTTGGAGCTGATGCCGCCCGCTTTTTTGAGTGGATGGAGGAGCAGGGGGCCCGGCTGCAGGCTCTTTTTGAATATGGATTCCGGTTTGGCCGTTCAGATGTGAGTGAGGAACTGGTGCATGATTCCGCCGCAGAGGTGACGGACCGGGTGGTGCAGGAATCCCTCAGTTCAGGGGACCCCTTCAGGGCTGTTATAGCCGGGGTTGATGATGCCTGGGAGGTGTCTCTGCTGTACTTTATGCTGGAAATGATTCAGAAATCTCATGAAATCAATATATTCGATTTTCGTCGCAGGGGCCTTATTTAATCTGGTGAGTGCAGGGTCGGCTGCAGAGAATTATTCACTCTGGCCGCGCCGCCCCGATGAATTGGAACAGGCCCGCCGCCTTATGCAGGAGCAGAAGGGGGGGGAGGCTGTATTATTGCTTCAGCCCTACGTGACGGATAGTGGTATCGCCGGGCGTGAGGCCAGGCAGATTTGCGGACGTGTGAATGTGCCTCGTTACCTTTCGCGCATGCACCCGGGCGCCAGAGTTTATACTGTGCGCCGGGGGGATAATATGGCGCGTATAGCTGCCACACAGAAATGCCCACAAGACGTTATTATGCTTCTCAATGGCATTGTAGAGCCTTCGAATATACGCATAGGACAACGGCTTGTTGTGGTGCCTATGCGCTTGCGGGTGGAAATTCATCCGCTGCAACGCGAGGTTTCTGTGTGGGACGGCCAGCAGCTTGTAGCTGATTATCCCATCATCGGCATGGACGAAATTCCGCGTGCCAGACAGAAATCGCTCACGACAAAGGTTGTTTCGCGGGAAGGGTATCTGAATGGCATGGTTGTGCCGCCTCGTGCACCTCTGTATCCGGCATCGGAGCGGGTGCTGGTGCTGGGAAATGGCATGGCTCTGGTGGGTGGGCAGAATGGACGGGCTTCCACACACTTACGCATGGACCAGAAGGATTTGAACGAATTGGTTATGATGCTGGATTGCGGTAATGAGGTGCTGGTTTCGTATCCATGATGTCTCATTGCCACAGAAACTGGCTGGATGAACGAAAATAATGCTTTTCATGCTGCACTCGGTCTGGTATAATTCCGCCCGATTGCAGAGCCGTGATAGAGAACTCTGCCAGAAACACCTACACATATAAATACTATGAACACGACGTCCGCATGTAAGTCCAAGTCTGAAGGCAAAATGATGACCGGGGCCGAGGCCCTTGTGCAGAGCCTTGTACGTGAGGGGGTGGATGTAGTATTTGCCTACCCCGGTGGTGCCAGTATGCCGATTCACCAGGCTCTTAGCCATGAACCCTCCATCCGTACTATTCTGCCACGCCATGAGCAGGGAGGTGCCTTTGCTGCAGAGGGGTATGGACGCGTAACCGGCAAGGTGGGTGTGTGTATGTCTACCTCCGGCCCAGGTGCAACCAACATGATTACCCCCATTGCGGATGCCATGCTGGACTCCATTCCCATGGTTGCCATTACGGCTCAGGTGGGTAGCGGCCTTATTGGTACATCTGCCTTCCAGGAGACAGATGTATTCGGCATGACTGCCCCCATCGTGAAACACAGCTACCTGGTAACAGATTTGAACGACATTCCCCGCATTGTGCGTGAAGCGTTTCATGTGGCTCGTACTGGTCGCCCTGGCCCTGTGGTGATTGATATCCCCAAGAATTTCCAGGAGGGCAAGTTTGTGCCTGATTTTGATGCCCCGATGGATTTGCCTGGCTACCAGCCCAAGGTACAGTTGGATACCGCTGCCTTGGACGAGGTGTTACCGATTATCCTGAATGCTAAACGCCCTGCCATTTACGCAGGTGGTGGTGTTGTGATTTCCAACGCCTCGGCACAGTTGCGTGAATTCGCCGAGCGCGTGCAGATTCCCGTGGCAACAACCCTTATGGGTATTGGCGCTATGCCGGAGAACCACCCGCTCTCTGTTCGCTGGCTGGGTATGCATGGCGCGGTGTATGCTAACAACACCGTGAATGAAGCGGATGTGGTGCTGGCAATTGGCGCACGCTTTGATGACCGCGTGACCGGCGCTGTGCGCACATTCTGCGAGCACGCAAAGATTATCCACATTGATTACGACGCCGCAGAACTCAACAAGAACAAGAAGGTAGACTACGCTATCCGTTCGGATGCAGCAGAAGCCCTGGCCTACCTGAACTCGAGACTGGAGGAAATGGGTATGGCGCCTCGTGAATATGCCGTATCTAATCGTCCGGAGTGGTTCGGTATCATTGAGAAGTGGAAGGAGCAGTATCCGCTTTGCTACGAGAAGAATGAGCGTGAAATTGCCCCTCAGCAGGTGATTGATGAGCTGTATAACCAGCTTAAGGATGAAGATGCCATTATCTGCACCGGTGTGGGACAGCACCAGATGTTCGCCGCTCAATTCTACAAGTTTAATCAGCCGCGCCGCCTTTCCACTTCCGGCGGTCTGGGCTCCATGGGCTACGGCCTTCCCGCTGCTATGGGGGCTCACGTGGCCTACCCGGATAAGCCTGTGGTGAATATTGATGGTGATGGTTCTTTCCTCATGAATGTGCAGGAACTGGGAACTATCCACATTGAAAAGATGCCCATCAAGTGCATTATTCTCGACAACCAGCACCTGGGTATGGTGGTGCAGTGGGAGGACCTCAAATATGATTCCAACCGCGCACAGACCTTCCTGGCTGACCCGGCTGACGAGTACGACCGCACGCATCGCACCCCGGAAATCCTTTACCCGAACTTCCCCGTGCTCTGCGCAGGCTTCGGGATTAAGTGCGAGCGTGTGGTTGACCCGGCAGAACTTGCCCCGGCCATCAAGCGCATGCTGGAATCCAGGGAGGCGTACGTGCTGGATGTGATGGTGCCTTACGATGTGCACGTGCTGCCGATGATTCCGGGAGGCATGGGTTATCGTGACGTGCTGCTGGAACGTATTGCCGGTGACGGCAAGGGACGCAAGGCCTCCGAACTAGGAAAAGAAATACCCTCTGCCTTGTAAAATGGTAGAACAAGCACTCCGCTTTCGGGTAGCGATGGCGGAGTGTTCTTTCAAGCTACCTCTGCGTATGTTATAGGAATAAAATATGTCCGGTTCAATTGTCAGCAAGATTCTGGCCTGCGTGGTTGTGGTGTTGTTTTGCTTCATCATTGGTGCGCGAGTGGCAGACGGGGCTATTTCCTCACTTGCCATCATTGTCGGCCTGGTGGGAGCTGTGTTCATGCTGGTCATGGGGGCAAGAAGCTGGATGCTTATTTTCCTGTTGCCGCCGATAGTGGATGCGTTACCTTTGCCGGGAGCTTTAGGCTCATATAACGCGACGTTTATGGTATGCGCGGTTGTTGCTGTGTACTGGTTGTTCATGTGGGCAATGGGGTATGTTAAGATTCGCTGGCGCGGGTTGTTGCTGCTCGATATTCTTGCTTTCATATCCTTTGCTCTCATGGTGGCTTCCTACCTGAAAAAACCGGTATCGGTTTTGGCGCTGGGGATTGAATCAGATTATATCGGTGGCACCCCCTATGTCTATGCAATAGGGGCTTTCATCTACTACATAGCTCTTAGTTGTATCCCGATGCCCGTTGCTCAACTGGGAAAGGTTCTGAGTTGGAAGATATGGATAGGCTTGGTGAGTGCCATTATAATCTGCGCCACGCATTTAGCTGGTTATGGTGCAGAAGGGGCTGAATCAATGAGCATGGGGGCAGCCATGCAGGAAACTCGTTTTGGCGCTTTCAGCGGATTGGGGGAGACTCTTATTGTACTGCTGTTTGCTTATTTCCCTTTGGTGCGTTTTCTCACTAATCCATTGTTGACATTCGGCATGATGATGTCGTATGCCATGATTTTGATTTCGGGCTTTCGCTCGTTGTTGGTCATGCACTCCATTGTTATAGTATTCATGTCTGTAATGAAAAAGGAGTTTTTGCTGCTGCTGCTACTGGGTATAGCGTGTTATGGCGGGCTTTTGGTTATGAGTGTTAGTGGGGGGCTTAGCGCGCTTCCCTACGGCGCGCATAGAGCTCTGTCTGTTGTACCGGGACTCCAGGTAGATGCCGCCGCTGCGGGGGATGCAGATGATTCAGCGGAGTGGCGGTATGTAATGTGGGGATGGGCGTTGGATAAGCGCACGGGGTTCATTAAGGATTATGTATGGGGCGATGGAATTGGCTTTTCTTATTCAGAATGGAGGCGTGATCGAAGAGCTATGATGCGAGGCGAAATGCGATATGGTGATCAGGACCAGTTTGCAAGAAGCGCAGAGTGGCATAGTATAATAATTACGACAATACAAGCATGGGGGTATGTTGGACTCGTTGTAGTGATTTCTATGGTCTATGCAACGGCCTTGCTGATACTTCGGACATGTTCTTCGCTGCGGGGGTCTCCGCTGTTTGTTCCGGCTCTGGTTTTGCTGATGCCGTTTACTCCACTCATGATATTTATTTATTTTAATACAGGTAGGATGCATGTCTATTTTAATTGGTTTGTTACGGTTGCAAATACAAAGTTGTTGTACTGCATCGCTAGAGAACAGGGGCTTCTTATTCCATGGTTTCAGCGACGGCGCTATGTTCCGCTCATGATTGAGGAACATGGTGACAGACTGCAACAACCCGTTTGACTCAGATTTCGTTGCAAAAGAAACCCGCCGCGGAGATCGACCTCTCTGCGGCGGGTTCTTGATTTGGCGTTCGGCTTCGAAGAGCCTCCCTGCGCGCTGATTAGTGGCGGAGGGAGAGACGCACAAGCAGATCCTTGTACAGATCCGGGTTGGTGCGCTTGGCATAATCCAGAAGCTTACGGCGGCGAGCCACCATCATAAGCAGACCGCGGCGGGAAGCGTGGTCGTGCTTGTTGGCGATGAGGTGCTGCGTAAGGTGGGCAATGCGCTTGGTAAGCACTGCAACCTGGAATCCAGTGGAACCGGTGTCCTTCTCGTTCGTCTTGAAGTCGTTGACGTTGATATCGCTCATTTTAATATGCTTGTGTTAGTGGTTGATTTTTCGTGGCTGCGGCAAATCGACCTACAAGGTGAGTGGATAATAGCACTAATTGCCGCATTTGCAAGCCTAAAAGCAAAAAAATGCCCGATAGTTACGCTTCTTGTCAATCTCCGGGGGCATTACATCCGCTGAGCATGTACGATGGCATCGGCTATGTTGCGCACCGTCTCCTCCAGAATATTGCAGAGGTGGCTGCCTGAGCGGAAATCTGCCGCGGCAAAGAAATCCACCCGGTGCTGGCTGGATTTAAGCGCGTAGCATTTGCGGAAGCTGCGGCGGGATTCGTCATCCGGATTATATACAGCCACGCTGGTGCCGCCCTGCTGGCGCATCACGGTGAAGCAGGGAACATCTGTTGGACCATCGCCGATATAAATCATGTGTTCAAACGGGATAGGACGCAAATCTCCATCCATGTGGTCGTTCACATCCTCAATATAGTTGAGCATTCCCTTGTTGATGCGGAAGAGGTACTGCGTCTTGCTGGTGTGTGAGATAACACGCTTCGGAAAACAGATACGCCCATCCTGTTCGCTGAACTCGCAGCCGAACACCTCGCGCATGTAGGGGCGTATGGTGGCACCATCCAGAATCGCCTTGATACCACTGGAAATAATATAGAACTCTACCTTAACTCCTGAGTATATGTGTTCCTTGCTAAGCGCACGTTCGGCAAATTTTTCAAAGAACTCGGGAATACCTTTGTAATAGGTCAGTTTTTTTCCCAATTCCCGCAGGTGTTCGTTACTGACGCCGTCCAGACTCAGAGTATCCAGAATTTCCTTCAGGTAGCACAGCTCACCATCCCATCCTTCATCCCGGGCCCGGTCGTTGCATTTTTTCCAGAACTGCTCGGCATTAATGCCATATTCAGGGAACAAGGTGTCCTCCTGCATATTGTGCGGGCTGAGGGTTTGGTCAAAGTCAAAAATAAGTGCAATTGTGTTCTGCGGTACGGCCATGCTTACTTATAACGTGTATGAGGAAGCTGTGCAAGTAAAATCGTATTTTGCATGCGATGTGCCGCAGTGTTGGGTAAGTGCGCAACGTCTTTTCTATGCGATAGCATTTCGGTGAAGCTTTTCCGAATCTGAAACCTGCGCCGTCATCATTTGTGCTGGGATAGAGAAAAGGCTTGATTACGATGTCGAATATGTTAACTTTGCCTTGTTTGTTCATGGGTAGACGGGCGATGCACCAAATGACCAGATATCTCAAGTTTCCATCGTAACATGTCTGCTCGCGCCGGAGGCGCGGACCGCTCCCGACCGGGACTCATGGCGAAAACTCGTGCGGTAAACATTTACATTGATGAGCTTATAAAAGCTGGCAAATCGTGACTCCTTGTGCCGGGTAAACCCAACAGCCCCAGGCAGAGGTATATCTCTGTGGAGTAAGGGGAATTGCGGGAGAATGCGGATGCGGAGCGATAATTGCCGCCTACCGGGCTGCGAGCGTCAGAATCGCAGGCCGACGGAGAGCTGGAGGACGGGATAGAAGCGGATTTTTTCGGCGAAGTCGAGAAAGTCGCTTAGTTCATTGCTCATGGCGGCGGTAATTTCGCTTTGGGTGGCATCACGCCAGGTGTAGGTG
>JAZSRB010000036.1:0-32959 GCA_045538275.1 Akkermansia sp.
ATAGCGCCCGTAGTTGTATATGAGCTCCTCAAGGTCAGGGTCGAGCGTCGGTCTGCCCAGCCCATAGCGGCTGCGGTAGGAAAGCAAACGCAGATCAGTGGGGAGTTCGGCCAGGAGCTGAGGGGTTGCGCCCAGATCCAGACTCATGCGTTCATAGTATCTGCTGTAATCTTTCTGGTGTGCTTCGCGAATGGCATTCAGCTCCTTGCCGGCTGCGGCGCTGAGCACGCGCTTGTTGCGAAGCGCGGGGTCTTCTCCTTTCCAATTGGCGGAGTAGTTCTGCTGGTAGTCGGTTGCCAGACTGATGAGGATTTCCAGTGAATCGGCGTTCTTTACCTCCGCATAGGGGAGCTGGTCTGCGGGAATGTGCGGAACCATGGCATCTTTCCTGCCGCGGTAGCTTATGTGCACGTGCTGTCTGCCGGGATGAATCCGCAGGGAGCCCCCCCGGGTGCGTACCAGAATGCGCCCTTCGAACACTTCTCCGTTGGCGAGTGTGCCGCGCATGATGATGGTGTTGCCGTTTTCCTGGCTATACTCCACATTGTGGTAGGGTGCCAGGGTAATCCGGGCGGTCAGCGCACCGGGGGTATCTGCCTCGGCTGTGTAAACCAGCACATCATCCGGGCGGCTGGCAAAGCTGCTGCGGCGGTGCTGCACTCCACCCCGCTGGAACTTCGTCACAATCTCGGCTTTCTTCAAGTCCAGGGCGCGCGTGTAATGGGAGGTTTCCGTCTTTTCGCTGTACACGTAGCCTACGTAAAGATTGGCAAAGGGTTGAAAACTCCCGAAATTATCCTTGCCTGCCGTGGGGCCGTATATGTAGTTTGCACCGTTATCCGGCGTGTTTGCCCCGCCGGACCACAGGCTGGTTTCATTGAGTACCACGCAATCGAGCTGGTCTCCGCTGTAAACTGTGCCGCCGATGCGACCGTTGCCTATGGGCAGGGTCTGGCTTTCCCAGGTGTCGTGATTGAGCTTGCCGGGCAGGTTGCCGGTAGCGTGTGGGCGGGGAGCCCAGGGAAGAGCTGTGTTCGGCATGCCGGCAGGCTGGGTGTACCATAGATGCTCGTTTGCGGAAAAAGTACTTGCGGAGGCAAAGCCGGTAAGGAGCAGGCAGAGGCTCGTCAGTGTTTGTCTCATGATGAATTTCTGGGGGGATATAAGGGATTGATACCTGTTTGGCTTGTTTCTGGATTATGTCGCTATGCTATATACCACAGGTGGCATTGGTGCGGCAACCAAAAACGTTCTCATTATAGAAAAAATAAGGATGGTAAGTTTTTCGCGTTGACCTGATGGGCGGATATGGTAGAATTGTGCTGTATGAGTACGAATGCACAGAAAGATTTGACCCCCGTTGTGCCGCGAAAATTCCGCTCAGTGTTCTTCATGCTCGTGGCGTGCTTTGCGCTGTGGGGGCTGTTGAACAACATGACGGATAACCTCGTTCCGGCCTTTGAAACCATTTTCGGTATCAAGCCTTCTGAATCTGCCGGTGTGCAGATTTCATTCTATGGTGCCTATGCCGTGCTGGCCATCTTTGCTGCCATGATGGTGGAGGAATTCTCTTACAGAACCGGTGTTCTGGCCGGTCTGGGGTTCTACATCCTGGGTGCTTTGATTTATATCCCCGCCTGCATTGCCCAGAACTTTGACCTGTATCTGCTGGGTATCTTTATCCTGGCCGGTGGCCTTTCCATCCTGGAAACCAGCTGCAATCCCTACGTGCTCTCCCTCGGGCCGGAGAAGACCGCTGTGCGCCGTCTCAACTTTGCCCAGGCTTTCAACCCTCTGGGCTCTCTGGCGGGTATCTTCCTGGCCAAGTACGCCATTCTTGCCAATCTGCAGGGCAACTCCAAGGCCGTGCAGCTCTTCTGGGTCTGCGTGCCCTATGTGGGGCTGATTTCCGTGGCCGCTGTCATCTGGTTCTTCTTTGTGCGTCTCAAGCCTTCAGAGGACAGCACCGAGCAGACGGAACATGATGATTCCATGAAGACGGGCCTGAGCAAGCCGGTGATGATTGGCCTGTACATGCTCTGCATTGCCGTGCCGATTGCCATTCTGGTGCTCATCAATATGCTGTGCGAGAACCCCGGCATCTGGGGGAACATGGTATGCCAGCTGCTGTTCGTGATGGTGGGTCCCTTCGTCTTCACCCTGCTGCTCAGGAATTACCGCAACATGCTCTGCGAGCTGCTGAGTCTCCCGCGCTACTGGATGGGTGTGGTGGCCCAGTTCTTCTATGTGGGCGTGCAGATTGCCGCCTGGACCTGGCTGAACAAGTACTGCTGCAAGCAGCTGGGCCTTGAGTCCGATGTGGCCGCCACCTACTACCTGATTTCGCTCATCCTCTTCATTGCCTGCCGCTGGGTAGCCACCTACTACATGAAGAAGTTCAACCCGGCCAACATGATGTCGCTGTTCGCCCTTGTGGCCATTGCCTGCTGCGCCGGTACCATGTACCTGCCCAGCGATGTGCTGTTCAGCGTAGGCGGGCTTCCGTTCTCGGCTAATATCATCTGCCTCATCCTCATCTCCGGCGGCATGAGCCTCATGTTCCCGACCATCTACGGCATTGCCCTGGGCGGCCTGAACCAGCGCGATGTGAAGCTGGGTGCTGCCGGCCTCATCATGGCGATTCTGGGTGGTGCCATCATCACTCCGTGGATGGGCTCCATCATCGAGAGCTCCGAGAGCATCTGGTTCTCCCTTGTTCCCGGCTTCGATTCCACCTGGGATGCCGCCCTCAAGACCTCCGACCAGGCAGTGCGCGCTTCTTTCATCGTGCCAGCCATCTGTTTCGCGGTAGTGCTGCTCTACAGCCTCATCTTCCGCAACCCCACCACTTCTTCCGATAAATAATTTAACCCAAACCAAACGTATATGAAGTACGATACATTACCCACCATCGGGATCCGCCCCACGATTGACGGCCGCCGCCTCGGTGTCCGTGAGTCCCTGGAGGATCAGACCATGAACATGGCCAAGGCCGCTGCTGCTCTCATTGAGGCCAACGTGACTCATGCCAACGGCCAGCCCGTCAAGTGCATCATTGCCGATACCACCATCGGTGGCCCGGCTGAAGCCGCCGCCTGCAACCAGAAGTTTGCAGAGAACAACGTGGGATGCTCCCTCATCGTGACCCCCTGCTGGTGCTACATCACCGAAACCTTTGAGACCGATGCCACCACCCCCAAGGCTATCTGGGGCTTCAATGGCACCGAGCGCCCCGGCGCTGTGTACCTGGCCGCCGCCCTGGCCGGCTACGCCCAGAAAGGTGTGCCCGCATTCTCCATCTACGGCCACGACGTGCAGGATGCCGATGACACCTCCATCCCCGAGGACGTGGCTGAAAAGATTCTGCGCTTTGCCCGTGCCGGTCTCACCGTGGCCACCCTGCGTGGCAAGGGCTACCTTTCCATTGGTGGCTGCTCCATGGGCATTGCCGGTTCCATTCTTGACCATTCCTTCTGGGAAGCCTACCTCGGCATGCGCGTGCAGCCGGTTGATATGACCGAAGTGCGCCGCCGCATGGAGCTGGGCATCTACGACAAGGCCGAGTTCGACCTCGCCATGGAATGGGCCAAGAAGTACGTGAAGATTGGCCCGGATCGCAACCGTCCTGACCTGGTGCTCTCCCCCGAGGAGAAGGAACGCACCCTGCGCGAAAGCATCCTTATGACCATCATCTTCCGCGACATGATGCACGGCAACCCCTACCTCAAGACCATCGACCGCGAGGAAGAGGGCCTGGGCTTCAACGCCATCTGTGGTGGTTTCCAGGGTCAGCGCCACTGGACAGACTTCTACCCGAACGGCGACATGGCCGAATCCCTGCTCAACAGCACCTTCGACTGGAACGGCCCGCGTGAGGCCATTCCCTTCGCCACGGAAAACGATGCCATGAACGGCGTGTGCATGCTCCTGCTGCACCAGCTCACCGGCCGCGCCGCCTGCTTCTCCGATATCCGCACCTACTGGAGCCCCGACGCTGTGAAACGCGTGACCGGCTACACCATGGAAGGTCTGGCCAAGGATGGTATCATGCACCTCATCAACTCCGGTTCCACCGCTCTGGATGGCAACATGCACTCCACCGCCCCCGATGGCACCCCCATCATGAAGAAGACGGGCGAAACCACCCAGGCCGATATCGAAGCCATGATGGGCGCTTCCGAGTGGTGCCCGGCCAACCGCGAATACTTCCGCGGCGGCGGCTACAGCCTCCACTTCGTCTCCAAGGGCAATGTGCCGGTAACCATGATCCGCATGAATCTCGTGAAGGGCCAGGGCCCGGTGCTCACCATCGTGGAAGGCTGGACCTGCGACCTCCCGCAGGACGTGAACGACAAGCTCGACCAGCGCACCGACCCGGGTTGGCCCACCACCTGGTTTGCCCCGCGCCTTACCGGCAAGGGCGGCTTCAAGGACGTGTACACCGTCATGGCCAACATGGGTGCCAACCACGGCGCCTGGACCTACGGCCACATCGGCGCCGATATCATCACCCTGGCTTCCATGCTCCGTATCCCGGTATACGCCCACAACGTGCCCGAGGATAAGGTGTACCGCCCGGCTGCATGGGACCTCTTCGGCACCGCATGCCCCGAAAGCGCAGACTTCCGCGCCTGCGCCAACTTCGGCCCCATCTACGGTAAGTATTAATCGCATTTACCAGGGCAAGCTGCCGGAAACATCCCCGGCAGCTTGCCCGCTTTTTTCCTGATATGGCATACGTACTTTGCTTAGATTGCGGCGCGACCAATGTACGCGCCATTCTCGTTGATGACAAGGGGCAGCTGGTAGCCAAATCCAGCCAGCCCAACTCCACCGATGCCGGGGCAGAGAACCCGGATTTCCACGTGTGGAATGCCGACCGCATCCTGAACCAGCTGGCCACCTGCGCCCGCGAAATCCTGCCGCAGATTGACGCCTCACAGGTGAAGGGCGTGACCATCACCACCTTTGGTGTGGATGGCGCCCTGGTGAACGAAGCCGGCGAGCTGCTCTACCCGGTGATTTCCTGGAAATGCCCGCGCACGGCAGAGGTGATGAAGCGCGTGGCGGAGTATATGCCCCAGGCGATGCTCAACAAGATTTCCGGTGTGGGAGAGTTTGCTTTCAACACCATCTACAAGCTCATCTGGCTCAAGGAAAACCGCCCGGAACTCCTGGAATCTGCCCACTCCTGGCTCTTCATCTCCAACATTCTGGCCCACCGTCTCACCGGCGTCATGGCCACCGACCGCACCATGGCCGGCACTTCCCAGATGACGGATCTGGTCACCGGCGATTGGAGCAGCGAGATTCTGTCTGCCCTCGGCATCAGAAAAGACCTGTTCCCGCCCATGGTGAATGCAGGTGAAAGCATCGGCACCCTGACCCCCGCCGCCTGTGAGCTGCTGGGGCTGCCCTGTGCCGTGCCGGTCATCTCCACCGGCCACGATACCCAGTTCGCCCTCTTCGGCAGCGGCGTGCAGGAAAACCAGCCCTTCCTCTCCAGCGGCACCTGGGAAATCCTGATGCTGCGCACCGCCAAGGCCAGTCTCGAAGCCGAGGACTACGCCGCCGGTGCCACCGTGGAATACGACAGCAAGGCCGGTCTGCTCAACCCCGGTCTGCAGTGGATTGCCAGCGGTATCATCGAGTGGGTGAAAGCCACCTGCTACAACGGCGAAAGCTTCGATACCATGGATGCCGAGGCCGAGAAGATTGCCCCCGGCTGCGATGGCGTGAAACTCATCCCCGATTTCCTGCCCAGCGATGCCGTGCCCGGCAGCATCCAGGGTCTGGTGCTGGGCCGCACCCGTGCCCACATCTACCGCGCCGCCATGGAAGCCCTTACGCTGCGTCTCAAGCAGCGCCTCCAGAAGCTGGAGAAGGTGGGCGGCTTCAAGTCCACCGACCTGCTGCTGGTAGGCGGTGGTGCCCGCAACAAGGTGTGGACCCAGATGCGCGCCGATATCCTCGGCCTGCCCATCCGCATCTCCAATGTCTCTGAAAGCACCGTGCTGGGCGCTGCCATGTACGCCTTTGCCGGGGCAGGGGTATTCGATTCCCCCGAATCCTGCCGCGAAGCCTTCGGCATCACCTACACCACCATCACCCCCGGCCCGCAGGCTTCCACCTACGCCGAACTCTACAATTAATCACTAATCATTAATCACTAATCATTTCATCTATGGCTAATCCCGAACTCTACATCAAACCCGCCCTGCCGGACCGCATCTTCCCCTGGGAGAACTACGACCCGCAGACCCGCGAAGAAATCGATGCTTTCTTCAACAGCCCTGAAATCCTGGTCATCAAACAGCGCATGGTCGACATGGGCCGCCGCCTGTGGGCCCGCGAATACGTGGACGGCAACGGTGGCAACCTTTCCGTGCGCGTGGCCAAGGACCTCGTGCTCTGCTCCCCCACGCTCTGCTCCAAAGGCTTCATGACCGTGGACGATATCTGCCTGGTCGACATGAATGCCGGTCAGCTCTGCGGTTACCGCCCCGCCACCAGCGAGGTCAAGACCCACATCGCCATGATGAAGGAAGTGGGCGTGAACGCCTGCATCCACGCGCATCCCCCGTGCTGCAATGCCTTCCTCTTTGCCGGCATGGTGCCGCCCAATGGCATCAACCCCGAGGCTGATATCTTCCTGGGCCACATCCCCCTGGCTCCCTACGGCACCCCCGGCTCCCCCGAGACCGCCGAAGCCGTAGCCAAGGCTTCCCGCCAGAGCACCGTTGTATTCATGGAAAACCACGGTGTCATCACCGGTGCCCGCCACATCGAGGAAGCTGAGTGGTTCATGGAAAATGCCGATGCTTACTGCAAGATGGTGCTCTTTGCCGACATGCATGGCGGCAAGCTCAACCAGGTGGACGAAGCCGGCATCGCTGACTTCCTTGCCATCCGCAAGAACATCGGTTACGCCGTACCCGAAGGCCAGCCCCTGTACAACTTCCGCGAGTACAACGGCTACACCATGGGCATCGCCGGCCAGAAGAAGGACTAAGTTTCCGTTCTTGTCAGATTTTGCAGCGCCGCATCGCTCTTGTGCCGGTGCGGCGTATTTGTAATCAATTGGTTATATTTTAGTGTGTAAAATTTCAAGTAGTACTTGAAATTTTACACGCCGTATGATAAGATGCTGTTCGTGAAAGGGAAACAATACATAGAGCGAGACGTTACGCAGCACTTGCAGAAGCTGATGAGCTCGTACCCTGTGGTGACAATCTGTGGTCCCCGGCAGTCGGGAAAGACCACGCTGGCCCGGCATCTGTACCCGGAGTATGATTATGTGAGTCTGGAGAATCACAATGAGCGCCGGCGTTTCTACGATGACCCGATGGGGTTTCTTGCGCTGCACAAGGCTCCCTGTATTTTTGATGAGGTGCAGAATACGCCGGAGTTGCTCAGTTACTTGCAGGGTATTATCGATGAACAGGATACTCCAGGTATGTATATCCTGACCGGCAGCGTTCAGATGGAACTTCAGCAGATAGTGACGCAGAGTCTGGCCGGGCGCACCGGATTTGTCGATTTGCTGCCACTATCGCTGCATGAGTTGCAACAGGCCGGAATCACGCTGAACCGGGATGAGTATATGCTGCTGGGTGGGTTGCCTCGCGTACATGTACAGCAGATTGACCCGGTAAATGCCTATTCAGATTATTTCCGGAGCTATGTGGAGCGCGATCTCCGGCAATTGGTCAACATTCGTAATCTTGGAGAATTTGAGCTCTTTGTGCGCTTGCTGGCGGCAAGAGTGGGGCAGGTAGTCAATTTATCCTCCATGGCAGGGGAGGTGGGCATGAGCTCCACTACTCTGCGGGAGTGGCTGACGCTGCTTGAGGCTTCCTACATTGTCTTTACTCTGCAACCCTACTACCGGAACTTTGGCAAGCGCCTGACCAAGACGCCCAAAGTTTATTTTACCGAGCCTGGGTTGGTGGCCAGTCTGCTGGGAATTGAGACTCCTGCTCAGATGGGGCGCGACCCGCTTGTGGGCAACATGTTTGAAAATCTGGTGGTGCTGGAGGCTCTGAAAAGCCGCTTCAATGCCGGTCGGCGCTCCAATCTGTATTTCTTCCGGGAGGCGAAGGGCTTTGAAATAGACCTCATCCTGGACGAACAGCGGCAGCCGCGCCCGATTGAAATTAAATCAACGCATACATACGATTCTAATCTTGCCCGGAATGTGCGGCAGTTTCAGACTATGGTACCGGAGTCGCTTCCTCCGCATCTTGTTTACGCCGGTGCCCCCATGGGGTGTGTGCAAGGTGTGTCTGTAGATTCGTATCTGGATACCTATCGAATTATCAATGGGTAATATAGAGCTGTGTAAAATTTCAAGTACTACTTGAAATTTTACACCGTGCGATATAAGTGCCTGAAGCAGAAAAAGAACCGGGCCATTCCGCAAGGAATGGCCCGGTTGAGTAAAAGGATTTGGTGAGGGAATCCGGCGATTAGCGGATGGTCTTCACGGTCACAGCTTCCTTACCCACGCGGTCGCGGAGGTAGTGGAGCTTGGCGCGGCGAACCTTGCCGCGGGTCACCACCTCAATCTTGGCAATCTTGGGGGTGTGGATGGGGAAGGAGCGTTCCACGCCTTCGCCGTAGGCAATCTTACGAACGGTGAAGGCCTCGTTGATGCCGGCGCCACGCTTGGCAATGACGATGCCCTGGAAAACCTGCACGCGTTCCTTGCCACCTTCAATCACGCGGCAGTGCACCTTCACGGTGTCGCCCACGTTGAAGGGCGTCACGTCGTCCTTCATCTGTTCTTTTCCGATAGTGTCGAGAATGTTCATCTTGTCTCCTTCTTGTGTTGTGTAAATGTTCAGTGAGCCTCCCGGCTCGGGTGGGTGCGACAGTCTACACGATTTTTGGCTTCTTGGCAATGCAAATTTCACATTTTGGCACATTTTTTTCGGGTTCGATGCCAAAAGTGCCGGAAAATCAGGGTTTAATGTGGTGATTTGATGAAGTTCTGGATTGACATTCGCTCTTGCGTAGTATATAACGCGCGCACACTTTAACGAATTCTGCACCATGCCCGCCCGCAAGAAATCCATCAAACGCAAGGTCCGCAACTGGACAGCCGCCGATTCCTCCGAACTGTACGGTGTAGAGAACTGGAGCAACGATTATTTCAGCGTCTCGAAAGCCGGAGAGGTGAATGTGCACCTGGTGGATACCGATGGGAGCACGAAGGAGGTGAGTCTGCCGGATATCATGAAGGGGCTGGAGGAGCGCGGCACGAATGTGCCTGTGCTGCTGCGTTTCCGCGACCTGCTGCATGCGCGTATTGACGAGCTGAACAAGAGTTTTGCCAAGGCTATCAAGGCTGCGGGGTACACTGGTAAGTACCGCGGGGTGTACCCTATCAAGGTGAATCAGCAGCGCATGGTGGTGGAGGAGGTGGTGGCCCATGGCCAGAAGTACCACTACGGGCTGGAGGCCGGCTCCAAGCCCGAGCTGATTGCCGCCATGGCCTATATGCGGGATGCGGAATCGTTCCTGATGTGCAACGGGTACAAGGACGATGAGTTCATCGACCTGGCGCTTATGGGTATGCGTATGGGCATGAAGATATGCCTGATTCTCGAGATGCCCAATGAGTTGCCGGCCATTCTGCGCCGTGCCGAGGTGCTGGGGGTGGAGCCGACGCTGGGGGTGCGTGTGCGTCTGGCCTCCAAGGGCTCCGGCCATTGGAGTGAATCGGCTGGCGATAAGTCGGTGTTCGGGTTGAATGCTGCCCAGGTCATCGATGTGGTGGATGCGCTGAAGGCTGCGGGCAAGTTGCATTGCCTCAAGGCGCTGCACTACCACCAGGGTAGCCAGATTTCCAACGTGACTGTGATTCGCGGTGGCCTCACCGAAGCCTGCCGCATCTATATCGACCTCGTGAAGGAAGGCGCCCCCATGGGCACGCTGGATATGGGCGGTGGCCTGGCGGTGGATTATGATGGTTCCAAGACCAATTTCCATTCCTCTTGTAACTACTCCATTGAGGAGTACGCCCGCGATATCGTGGAGGTGGTGGGGGAACTCTGCACCAAGCATGGCGTGGAGCACCCCACGCTGGTGACGGAATCCGGACGCGCGGTGTCGGCCTACCATGCGGTGCTGGTGTTCAACGTGCTGGATGTGACCAGCGCCCCCGGCAGCGAGGCCCAGCCGCCCGCGCTGCCTGAGAATGCAAATGACATCCTGCTGGCGCTGGATGAGACGCACCGCATGCTGACCCGCAAGAATATCCAGGAGTGCTACAACGATGCCATCTACTACCGTGACCAGCTGCGCGCCATGTTTTACCACGGCAACGCCACCCTGCGCGAGCGCGGCGTGGGCGAGGCTATCTACTGGCACATCATGGGGCTTATCTCCCGCCGCATTGCCGAAATGAGCGAAATTCCCGAGGATTTGAAGGAGGTGTCCGACAACATGGTGGACTACTACTACTCCAACTTCTCCGTGTTCCAGAGTCTGCCGGACTCCTGGGCCATTGACCAGCTTTTCCCGGTGATGCCCATCCAGCGGCTCGATGAGCGCCCCACGCAGAAAACCGTGCTGGTGGATATCACCTGCGATTGCGATGGCAAGGTGGATCACTTCATCGACCGCGAGGACGTGGCGAAATCCCTGCCTCTGCACGAAGTCGACCCCAAGGAAAATTACTATGTGGCCATTTTCATGGTGGGCGCGTACCAGGAAACCCTGGGCGACCTGCACAACCTGCTCGGTGATACGAATGTGGTGAGCGTGCATCTGGAGAATGGACGCCCTGTGTTTACCCAGGAGGAAGAAGGTGACAGCGTGGCCGATGTGCTCTCCTACGTGAAGTACGATGCCAAGGACCTGGTGGCGAAATTCCGCGCCCTGGCCGAACGCGGTGTGGAGCAGGGGCTCATCTCCCCCCGCCAGCGTCGCGATGCCCTGGAGGCCTACCGCAACGGCCTGAGTGGGTATACTTATTACGAGCTGTAAACGCAGATTGCGCTTGCACAGAAATTTTGAGCCCGCTACCGTGGGCTGCGAATTCCGCTCGCATCGCTCGCCTGAATAGGTCACTAAATAACTTTGACGCTTGATTTCTAATTGCCAACATTTATAAATGACTTGTTGATATTTGTGCATTGTACGTTGAAACAGGCGCAGATTGCGCTTGCACAGAAATTTTGAGCCCACGAAGTGGGTGAAAGATGACAGGCAGGGGTAAGCCCGCAACGCGGGCGCAGCCCCTGCTTGCCCCCAAAAAGATTCTGGAGCCCATGGAATGGGTGACAGAGGCGGTGGATAATCAGTCTTTCGCAACAATTGTGATAAACTTTTTTTGTTTGTCTTGCCGCGTGAGTTATTATTGTGGTAGGATGCCTGGCAAGCATATGGGAAATTCTTTTGCCAATATCTACGCACATCTCATCTTCCATACAAAGGCTGGCGGGTGTATCATGAAAGAGGATGATTTGCCTCGCATATTTCGTTATATCGGCGGTGTGATTCGCGGTATGTCTGGTCACGCTTTAGTTGTGGGGGACGCCCGGACCATATACATGTTCTGGTCTTGTTGCCTGTAACAATTAGCTTGGCTGATTTTGTGCGCGATGTTAAATCGAATAGTACGAGATGGATAAAAAGTCTGGATTTAAGTTATAAAGACTTTGCCTGGCAAGAAGGCTATGGTGCGTTTTCTGTGAGTGAATCAAATAAGGAGGCCGTTGCCCGCTATATAGAAAAACAGAAGGAACACCATAAGGCTCATACGATGCAGGACGAGTATTGCAGCTTCCTGAAGAAGCATGGAGTTGAGATGAATGACATTCATTGGTGGTGTGTTAAAAATGGACCGACGGAGTAACAAGTCAGCCGTCTGCAGATCTGTCACCCATTTCATGGGCTCCTCAATCGTTTTTTTCAGATAGCAGGGGCTGCGCCCGCGTTGCGGGCTTACCCCTGCCTGACATCTCTACGCCCACTACCGTGGGCTGCGAATTCCGCTCGCATCGCTCGCCTGAATAGGTCACTAAATAACTTTGCCGCTTGATTTCTAATTGCCAACATTTATAAATGACTTGTTGATATTTGTGCATTGTACGTTGAAACAGGCGCAGATTGCGCTTGCACAGAACAGTTAGTTGTGATATAAGCCCCGGCGCAAAAACCGGGGCTTATAATTTATATGAAAGACATTCTCCGCAAAATTAATAGTTTCATTCCCAAGGGAGTTATCTGCCTTATTGTGGTATTCGGGCTGTTCTCCTACATTGCCTCCCAGATGGGTACGCCGCAGATGCTCAACACCATCATGAAGACGGCGCATGATTTGCTGCTCAATACGGTGTTCTACCTCATGGCTATCTGTGTGATTACCGGTGCCATTGGCCGCTTATTCGTGGAGTTCGGCGTGGTGAGCCTGTTGGAAAAGATGCTGCGTCCGCTGATGAAGCCGCTCTTTAACCTGCCCGGCGTGGCCTCGCTGGGGGCGGTACTGACCTTCTTGTCTGATAATCCAGCCATCATCGCCCTGGCGCAGGATAAGCGCTTCAGCTCCTACTTCAAGAAGTACCAGTTCATCTCCCTCACCAACTTCGGTACCGCCTTCGGTATGGGTCTGCTGGTGATTGTGTTCATGGTGGGGCAGGGATTTTATGCAGAACCCTTCATCGGCCTGTTTGGTGCCTGCTGTGGTTGCATCGTATCGACGCGCCTGATGCAGCGCTTCATCCTCAAGAAGATGCCGGAGTTTGCTACTGAGGATGCCTGCGAGCCCGCTGAATTGGCAGAAGCCAAGGTGGAGGAATATACCAAGCCGCTTTTCCAGCGTATTCTGGATTCGCTCCTCGATGGTGGCCGCACCGGTGTGGATGTGGGTATTGCCATCATTCCGGGTGTGCTGATTATTTCCACTCTGGTGATGCTGCTGACCTTCGGTCCTGCTGCGAGTGGTAATTTCACCGGCGCTGCCTACGAAGGCGTGGAGCTTCTGCCCTGGATTGGGGCCAAGTGTAGCATCGTGTTTGAATGGCTGTTCGGCTTTACCGACCCGCACCTTATTGCCTTCCCCATCACCGCATTGGGTGCCGTAGGGGCCGCACTCGGCCTCATCCCTAACTTTATCAATGCCGGCTGGGTGGATGGCAATGCCATCGCGGTGTTCACCGCCATTGGCATGTGCTGGAGCGGTTACCTGAGCACGCACACCGCCATGCTCGATACGCTGGGCTACCGTCATCTTACTTCCAAGGCAATCTGGGCGCACACCATCGGCGGTATCTGCGCTGCCATCGTGGCTCACTGGGTGTATGTGCTCTACACATGCCTGCAATAAAAGCGTCTCCTCTCTGACATACACAACTAAAACTAAACACAATGAAAAAACTGATTCCCGTAATTCTGCTGGCTCTGGGGCTGAGCTCCTGTGCTGTCAAGACCGTGAGCCGCAGTGAGCTGCTGACTCCCACGCTGGCTACGGCCATGAACACCAGCGAACTGACCGATATGAAGTACTATGGCGCTGACACGGAGTATGATTACTTTGTGCGTGGCTATAGCCGCTATCGCGTGCGCAAGAGCGAAAATGCCATTCCTGAAAGCGCTCGCTTCAATTTCGATAACTGGCAGACCAGCAAACTCTACCGCGACTGCCTCAAGGATTCCATGGGCTCTGCCCTGGTGAACAAGCTGCAGTCCCTGCTGAATGGTGCCACCGCAAACGGCTCCGCAGCCCAGACGCTCCCGGCCACCACCACTCCAGCCACGACAACTCCGGCCTACCAGCCTAAGACCGAGACCGGCAAGGCGCTGCAGGGGATGTTCCAGCAGTACAAAGCCAGCAAAGCTGCTCAGCAGTAAAGCTGCCGCAAGGATTAAACAATAAGCCCCGGTTGCAGAAGCAAGCGGGGCTTATTGTATCAGTAATCAAAACTGTCGGGCGGCATCAGATCCTCAGCCGAAATGTAGGGAATCAGCACCATATCCGGGTGATTGAAATTGGCGGGCAGATTATTCTCTGTAATTAACGTGTTGCCAGACGGCAGCGGAAAGGCGTGTGGGGCATGTGCTGTGAGAGCGGCTGCGGGGGCAATGATAATGGTTCTGGCTGCGGATTCCGCAGCTGCGCGTGCCCATGCTGCCCGTATCGGACTGCGGTAGGCGGCCACATCGCTGCGGAGTGCCGACGGAAAGAGAAGGGCTACATCTGGTTTCAATTCATTCTGCAGGGCCAGTCGGGCGGACGGGCTATCCAGCAGACCGCACTCTTTATCCAGCTGGCCGCCGGGGCAGATAATGTGCTGCGGCAGACTCGCTGCGGATAGCTGCATGAGCAGGTTCAGGGAGGGGGTGATAAGCGTGCAGCGCCGCTCGCTCAACTGGGATACCAGAACAAGCGCCAAGGTGTCATCATCCAGATAAAGGCGCATGCCTGGTTCAATAAAACGCAGCGCCGGGTGCACCAGCTGGCAATCCGGGCGGGTAGAGGCGTCTACCCCGGTCTGAGGAAGAATATACCGGGCGCCGCCGTGCACGCGTTGCAGCAGCCCTTGTGCCTGCAGATCCACCAGGTCGGTGCGGATGGTTTCATCGGTTACCCCCAGCTCCCGAGCCAGGGTTGCAGAGCGGATGCTGCCGCGCTGCTGCAGCAGGCGCAGGATATAGGAGCGTCTTTCCTGGGCCACATACATGGGGAGAAAATGCCGGGAAATCAGGGTTGGAAGGTGGAGGCAAAGTCTTCCAGCTTGCTGATGAGCAGGGTCGAGGCTTTGCGGAACACGACTGCAACATCCTGGTTGACTTTGCTGCACTGGACGTAAAGCTCGCCGATGAGCCGGTGAATAATCTGCACGCGGCGGCAGGCCAGATCTACCGGGAAAGAGGATTGGCGAGTCAGCAGAATAGTGGCCAGAATGTAAGAGACAACCCCTGCGTATTTCCTGACGAATTCCTCCGTCTCGGGTTTGCTTGTACTTTCACGGGCCATCAGGTGTTTCTGCACCAGTATGGTCAGGCGGGATGTCTCCTGGAACAGCGGGTGGTGCATGGCCTTCTTCACTATCCGGGCGAGCTCCGGCTGCACAAAATCCAGCACGTCCCATTCATGCTCCGGCGCATTCTCCGGCGGCATGTGGGCCTCATCCTCTGCTGCCATCTGGTTGAGCAGCTCGGTGCGGTCCATCACGTACGCCTCCGACATCAGCCCGTTGATTTCGTGGCAGTACTTGGCGCGTATGGTCGGGTGAATGGCCATGTAGGCTTCCGCGCGATTCAGTTTCGTATCCCAGGAGCAGCTCGGCAGCTTCTCCTCATGGATAATCTGCAGTGCCGGTCCCCGGAATCTGGACACGCTGTAAGCCACGTGGTCGCGAAGTGCCTCCATATTCAGGAAGGCTTGTGAGTTTGCCTCCTGCCAGCTCATTTCCCATTGGGGCAGGGAAATATCGTAGCTGAAATCCCCGGTTTCAATGAGCAGGCGGGTTTCACGCTCCACAAAAATCTCAATGGAAAGAAGGTTGCTGAGAGCCTGTCGGTTATCCGTTTCCGGCACGCGGCGGGAAAGGGTTATATCCCCGATCTGGACAGAACCATGCGCATGGCTGCGCATGCGCGCCAGCACCGGGTGCTCGGTGGTCTGCGTCGCAGAGGGTTGCCGGTTCGTGAAGCTTACGTGGCAGCCGGCTATATCGCGCAGGCAGTTGCCTTCCAGAATGAAATCGATGGGTTCTCCTCCATCAATCCCCCAGAGCGTGAGGTGGGTCACGCCTCGCGTTGTGTTGTCAATAACACCATGGGTAATCAGGGGGGTAATAAGCGCAAGCATAGAAGGGGTGGCGAGAGGTGGGTTACTTGCTGGAGGGGGCGGGGAGAGCCGCGGCCAGGGCGGCTACGGCATCGGGGGCGTTCATGAGTTCTACCACGGCATCCCATTTGCCCTGCATGAGCGCTTCGCGCGGCTCTGCAGGCATGAAAATGGGGAAGCTGGCGGTGGCGCAGCTCAGGGTCATGCTTTCCAGGTCCACCGTCCACCGGGTATCAGGCGTGTCGGTGGTGATTTCCATAGCTTGCGCAATGTCCTCATGGCTGGCGCATACGCAGGGCAGACCAATACCGCTGCTGTTACCGAAAAAGATTTCGGCAAAGCTTTCTGCCACGATGGCTTTTACGCCGCTGCGCTTAATGGCTTGCGGAGCATGCTCACGGGATGACCCGCAGCCGAAATTTTCGCCGCCCAGGATGATGGTGGCGCCGGCATGCTGCGGGGCATCGATGGGGTGGCCTTTTGAGCTGCCATCGGTGTTGAATCGCTCATCGTAAAACATGGTGCCGGCCAGTTCATCGAAGGTGATGCACTTCAGGAAGCGGGCAGGGATGATACGGTCGGTATCCATATCCGCCCCGGCTACGGGTACGGCCTTGCCGCTGATGCTGAGAATCTTGGTAAGAGGCATATCTGGTGAAAGTGGGGTTATTGGATATCGAATACTTCGCGGGCATCGGCGACCACGCCGGTGACAGCGGCAGCAGCGGCCATGATGGGGCTCATGAGCAGGGTGCGCCCGGTCGGGCTCCCCTGGCGTCCTTTGAAGTTGCGGTTGCTGGTGCTGGCACAAATCTGGTCGCCCACCAGCTTATCCGGGTTCATGGCCAGGCACATGGAGCACCCGGGGAGCCGCCACTCAAAGCCGGCCTCGCGGAAAATCTGTGCAATACCTTCCTGCTCGCATTGCAGAGCGGTCATCTGCGAGCCGGGTACGGCCAGGGCCTTGATGCCGGGTTTCACTTTCCGTCCCTTCAGGTAAGGGGCTACTTCGCGGAAATCGGTGATGTGTCCGTTGGTGCAGGAACCGATGAAGACCACATCCACCGGAAGCCCTTTGATGGGCTGACCGGGGGTGAGCTGCATGTATTCCAGAGCGGTGGTACAGGCTTTGCGCCCCTCGGCATCCCGTGCGTCCTCCGGTGCGGGTATTGTGCCGTTGATGCCGATGTTCATATCCGGCGAGATTCCCCAGGTGACGGTGGGCTCGATTTCCTCTGCCGGAATGATGACCACATCGTCGTACTCGGCATCGGCATCGGAGGCGAAGCTCTTCCAGCGTGTCACGGCGGCATCCCACTCGGCTCCCTTGGGGGCATACGGGCGTCCTTTCAGGTATTCGAAGGTGGTTTCGTCCGGGTTGATGTAGCCGCAACGGGCCGCACCTTCGATGGCCAGGTTGCAGAGGGTGAGGCGACCATCCATATCCATGGCCTCAATCGCGCTGCCGCCGAATTCATAGGCGTAGCCAAGCCCGCCGTC
Organism: Akkermansia sp.; assembly: GCA_045538275.1. Taxonomy (GTDB): domain Bacteria; phylum Verrucomicrobiota; class Verrucomicrobiia; order Verrucomicrobiales; family Akkermansiaceae; genus Akkermansia. Next base: position 17,300 of record JAZSRB010000036.1, read on the forward strand.
TGCCCCGAGCTTGCCGATGATATGCAGCGCCACGTCCTTGGCGGTCACGCCGGGGCGCAGCGTGCCTTCTACGCGTACGTTGCGCACCTTGAGCGGGCTCATGGCCAGGGTCTGGGTGGCCAGTACATCCCGCACCTGCGTGGTGCCGATACCCATGGCAATGCTGCCCACGGCACCGTGGGTGGCGGTGTGGGAGTCTCCGCACACGATGGTCATGCCCGGCTGGGTGATGCCCAGCTCCGGCCCCACCATGTGCACAATGCCCTGGCGGCCACTGTTCAGGTCAAACAGGCGGATGTTGTTTTCCCGGCAGTTGCGGCGCAGTTCATTGAGCATGGCGGCTGCGCGGGAATCGGCAAAGGGCTCGCACTGGTTATCGGTGGGGATGATGTGATCCACCGTGGCAAAAAGACGCTCCGGGTGCAGTACGGGCAGTCCTAGCTCGCGCAGCATGGCAAAGGCCTGCGGCGAGGTCACCTCGTGCAGGTACATGGTGGCGATGAAGAGCTGCGTACGCCCATCCGGCAGTTTGCCTACCGTGTGCGCATCCCATACTTTTTGGTAGAGCGTTTTACCCATATCGGGCAGGATAGCACAGGCGCACGTATGCGTCAAGAGTGCAAGACACGCTGAAATATGCTATGACACGCACAAAACCACCCGCTCAGCTTCTGAAGCTGCGCGGGTGGATGAAAAACGGGATTCCATGTAAAGCTCAGTTCACGAAATCTACGCCCTGGGCATCTTTGGTCACCGTGCAGATTTCCACGATGGCCCAGATCCATACCAACAGGCTCAGGAAGCCGAAGGAGATGAGAGTGATGAGCAGCTGGGCAATGGCTTTGCCTGTGTAACCGGCATAGAAGTTGTGGATGCCGAGGGTGCCAAGGAAGATGGCCAGCAGGATATAGGCGAGTCGGGATTTAGGCATATGTATGAGTGTTGTTGTTTATTTGTTTGTAGGGGGCGAATCCCGCTCCGGTAGGTGTCCGGAGCGGGATTTGGGGAGGCATTTACTCGCCCAGCACTTCAGCGCGCTCCTCGAGCAGCTCGGCGCAGGAGGCGTCAATCTTGGCGCGGGAGAACTCGTCGATGGGCAGACCCTCAACGATGCTGTAAGTGCCGTCCGCATTGGTGCGGGTGGGCTGGGAGCAGATGATGCCGGCAGGCAGACCATACTTGGTGCCGTCGGTGTAGGAAGCCACGGAGAACCAGTCGCCCTCGGCGGTGGGGGTGGTCAGGTTCTTCACGGTCATCAGGGCGGCGTTGGCTGCAGAGGCAGCGGAGGAAAGGCCGCGGGCCTGGATGATGGCGGCGCCGCGCTGCTGCACGGTCTTGATGAAATCGGTCTTGAGCCAGTCGATGTCGGAGATGACCTCGGTCACGGGCTTGCCGCCAATCTTGGCATTGGTGAAGTCCGGGTACTGGGTGGCAGAGTGGTTGCCCCAGATGGTCATGTTGGTCACCTCGGTCACATGCACACCGGCCTTGGCAGCCAGCTGGCTCTTGGCGCGGTATTCATCGAGCTGGGTCATGGCGAAGAAGTTTTCCTTGGGCATGCCCGTAGCGTTGTGCAGGGCGATGAGGCAGTTGGTGTTGCAGGGGTTGCCCACCACGAATACGCGGCAGCCGGGGGCGGCGTTCTCGGCAATGGCCTTGCCCTGGCCCACGAACACCTTGCCGTTGATGGAGAGCAGGTCTTTGCGCTCCATACCGGCCTTGCGGGGTACGGAACCCACCAGCATGCACCAGTCGGCATCCTTGAAAGCAACGGCGGGGTCATCGGTAGCCACGATTTCCTTCACCAGCGGGAAGGCGCAGTCCTCGAGCTCCATCACCACACCCTGGAGCTTCTCCAGACAGGGGGTGATTTCGAGAAGTTTCAGAATCACGGGCTGATCAGCACCCAGCATCTCACCGGCTGCAATGCGGAACAGAAGGGAATAGGAAATGTTGCCGGCGGCGCCGGTCACGGTCACAGTTACGGGTTTCTTCATAACGCAGGATATTGTATGCGATATGCCGTGAGAGTCAATCCTAAAGTGCAAATTATCGTTAAGGGGGAGTGGAAAACGCTCTCCTTCTTTCGGTGAGAATATGAGAAGCTCTGGAATTTTGAAAAACCACCCGCCTCCGAAGAGACGGGTGGTTGGTGAAAGAAAAGGGCTTTACTTTTTCACCTTGTGGAATTTACCATCCGGGCGGCGTTCAAATGTTTCCTCTCCCCATTTATCCCATTTCAGGGTGATGCTGTTTTTGGAGAACTCGAGGATTTCAGCTGTGCCGCGTTTGCCGAATTGCTGGGCGGCCACCTTGTGCTTGAAGGAGAAGTTCACCGGGCCTTGCCATGCGGGATGTACCAGCGTGAGTTTGCGGATGCGGATGGATTTATCGTTGTTGAGCAGCTTGGTCCGGATTTCCTGCTGCTCGGGGAGCAGGGCCAGGCTGGTGCTGCGGTAGACTCCATCCGGGTGCTTGTAGAAGATTTCGATACCCCAGCGATCCCATTTCAGGACGATGCGATTATCGGTATATTCGATGATATTGGCGGTATCGCGGCTTCGTGAGGTGCGGGCGGCCACTTTGTATTCCTGAGATATGCGTACGGTATCGGCCCAGCCCTGGCCAGCGAGCCGCTCCTCCTTGAAAGCCATTGATGGGCGGTAGTTGGTAAGGTCTTTCTTTACCGTTTCGGCATCCAGGGCGCGGTATCCATTGCCAACCCAGATGAAGGTTGTTCGCTTGCCATCTTCTGTATGCCAGTCAAAGCTGGAGGATGAATTCAGGCGTTTGAAGTTCTCTGTATAACCTGTTTCGGCGGTATCGGCGCGGTAGACCAGGGTGAGATCCGGTGAGAAAAGGAGTTCCACCTCCTTATTCTCGCTGGTGATGAGGGTCGAGGTGCAGCGAAGTGCCTTGGTCGGGTTTTTCAGGAATTCGGCATTGTGGCCTCTGACCGGGCATTTGTAGAATTTTCCATCGTCACGCCGGGAGGCGGCTTCCGTACCCCAGCGGTCCCAGTTGAATTCGATGTAATCATCGGAGAGCTGGGTGATATTGGCGGTATCGCGGTCCTGGCTGGTGCGGGCCATGACCATGGCTTCCCTGTTGATACGCACCTTGTCAGACCAGTTGGGGAATACGAGGGTGATGTTGTCGTATTCTTCCTTGCAGATGCGTTTGGTCAGAGCTTTCTTGATCTCGTCTGCCCGGGGGTGAGGCTTGGGGAAATCCTGTTTTTCGAGGAGTTTGTAGATGGCGTAGGTATCCAGGAAATCCTTGCGGTGATAGTCATGGCCGCCTACCATGAAATCATGGGCCCTGTTATACATGATAATGCGGTGATAGGTCAGCAGGTCGCTGTTATGGACCTTGTGTGAAAGATGTACGCCATGTTTAATCAGGAGCTCTGCCACCTCCGGGGAGTAGGCCTGAGACAGCGGGGAAACGGCATAACCATTAACCGGAATTCCGGCTTCCAGAAGGTACTTCACAAATTCCGGCTTCTGAAGAACATCAATAAGCGGCAAGGTTGGAAGCTGGTAAGAGAAAGGATTCAAGGGCGTTGAAGTCAGTGAAACCAGTTCCTTTTCCACCAGCATCTTTAATATCTCAAGCGTCTCAACATTGTTGATCTGGGGCGGAGACACCCCGGCATCCAGCATGGCTTCTGCCATGTCGACCGAATGGACCAAATGCCAGTAGTTGCTGAGCCCCTTGTGCTTATTGTGCTCCGCGAGAACTTCCAGAAGTTCATAATCGGAGTTTTCGATAACTTTAGCACAAGCGTGGTTCTCAATCGGGAATCCTGCATCAATGAAGAGTTTAAGCAGTTCCGGGCTATTGGTAAGGTACGAGTACTGGCTCACTTTATTCCGGGAGTCAGGCTTGCTCATCAGGTTCTCCACCTTTTCCACATCTCCCGTTAAGACGGCAATTTTTACCTTATCATCCTCATTTGCCGGTTCCGGGGATACTGGTGCAAGCGCTTTGAACGCCTCGCAGAAGCGGTCGTCATAGATATCCTGGAGCAGGAGAACATCCAACGCGGTGCGACCGAATTTGTTGCGTACGGTCGGGTCTATCCCCAGCTTGAGCATCATCTGGATTGGTATCTCTGGGGTGGAGCTCCACCTTTTAGCAGCGGCGAGGTGCAAGGGCGTATTCCCGTTTCTATCAAGCTGGGTGACATCCGGCTCAATATCCTCCAGAATATCGTAGTAATCCTCAAGAAGCTCCTTCGCTTCTTCCTTTTCTTCTGGCGTTCCCTCTTTGAGGCTCTGCATATTGCCGAGCGGTCTGATGGCATAGAACAGGATGTTCTCGTTGTGATTATCCACCAGGTTGGGGGTGTCGGTGTCGCTGATGATGTCTTCGAGCAGCTCCAGATTTTCCTTGGTGATGTCCTTGTGCGCCGCAACCATGGCATAGTTGGCACCGCGACTGTTGAGGGTATTCACATCTGCGCCGGCATCCACCAGTTCGCGGATGCATCCTGCATTGATACTCATGGCGCCGGGTGAAAGCGGAGAGCGTACTGTGCCGTCAGCCTGGGGGATTTCTGTGCTGGCTCCGGCTTCCAGCAGCAACCTGGTAACCGCCGGGAAATCGGCCGGGTTCCTGCTTTCACCTTTGAAATCGCCACGCACCGCACATTCCAGTACGCTTCTGCCCTCATCCGTCATGCCGGTGGGGTCGGCTCCCAGCTCGATGAGCTTTTTCACCATTTCCACATTGCCATTTCCTGCTGCTGCGGCAATCACATTGGCGCCCTTGACCGAGGCCCCTTTGGCCAGGAGAAGCGGGGGGACGTTATTGAAATGGTTGATAGACTCTGCAAGAATGCGGCTGCCGCCCTGCTTATCGAGCAAAGCGTTGGGATTCGCCCCATAACGGAGGAAGAGTGTTGTAAACCTCGGCCAGTAAGTCAGGTATTGCAGAATGTGCTCGCCCTTATCATCCAGATTATTCATGTTTGCCCCCAGCGCAATAGCTTGCGCCAACGATAAGAGCCGGTTTCCCCGCCAGTTCCTGGCCGCCTTGAAAATGAGCTTGTCGAGATCCGTTGGGTCAATGTTGTAATTGCGGAACTCCTGCTGCATTTTTTCCTTTTGCAGAGGGGTGGGCTTCATGTCCACAATCTCGCAGCATTCCAGCAGCTGGCGGATTTCCTCGTTTTCGGTCAGGTCAATGGCTTGTTTGCCTTCCTTGTTGCGGTCCTTGATTCTGGCTCCTTTAACCAGCAATAGCTGCACATCCTCAGCAGAATTGACCATAGCTGCGCGCATCAGCGGGGTGTTGCCATCGCTGTCCTTCTCATTAAGGTCTTCAACGCCTGCCAGTATATCCTGTACCAGTTCTTTTACTTCGGTGATACCGGGATTCCTCTCTTCCACCATTGCAAGGGCCAGCTTCTTGACATCTGCTGATGTGGGAGCCTGGTCACAGGTGCTCAGACTGGCAGTCACGCCTGCTATGGCAAGAGCTGCAATTGTCGCAACGGCAGTAATTTTATGCTTTCTGGAGAGTCGTAATATCATGTTGCTCCTTAGTCTATCACACATGAGCGCGCAGTCAATAGTTAAAGACAGAACAGCAGCAACATTCCTGTTGCTGCTGTTCTGTCTTAGAGGCGGGAGTGGGATTTGAACCCACGAATGACGGTTTTGCAAACCGTTGCCTTAGGCCACTTGGCTATCCCGCCGCTGTGCTGGTTGCGGGCGCAGTATACATGAGTCCGGGGGCGGAGTCAAGAGAAAATTCTCTGTATGATAAAAATTAGCATTCAAAATCCCGAATGCAGGTTCGTAATGGATGGGGAATTAAGGAATGGGGATGGCTATGTCTCGCTTGATGATTGATTTCCGCGGCTGCCGGGATTAGAATACCCGACATGAGCATACTTCGCATCGGAACCCGGGGAAGCGAGCTGGCCCTGGCTCAGACCCACCAGGCAATTGCTGCAATGCAAGCCGCTAATCCCGGCTTGCTTTGTGAGATTTGCATCATTTCCACCGCCGGAGATCAGCGCACGGATATTCCTCTGCACCAGGTGAATGCTGCTACCGGCACGGGAGATAAAGGGGTGTTTATCGCGGCCATTGAAGAAGCGCTGGCAGCGGGAGCGGTGGATTGTGCGGTGCATAGCCTCAAGGATATGCCCGGGGTGCTGGATGCTCGTTTCTCGCTGGCGGCGGTGTTGCCACGTGAAGAAATCCAGGATGTGCTGGTGGTAAAGAAGCCCAGCGAACAGCCGGTGATTGCCACGGGGAGTGTGCGCCGTGCGCATTTAGTGCATACATACTGGAATGGCGCTGCCCGCACGGTGCCGGTGCGCGGAAATGTGGCCACCCGTCTGCGTAAGCTGGTGGAAAATCCTGAGGTAACCGCTACTCTGCTGGCGCGTGCCGGCCTCAACCGCCTGGGGTACGACCGTGAATCATTTGAGGTGAATGGGGTGCGGCTGCAGGTGCAGGATTTGCCCGTAGAGGCTTTTCCGCCCGCGCTGGGGCAGGGGGCTATTGCGCTGGAATGCCGCCAGGATGACGCACTCACCGCGAGCATGCTCTCCCGCGTAAACCATGAACCCACATATCGTTGCATTTCCTGTGAGCGTGCGTTTCTGAACCTGCTGCAGGCGGATTGTTCGGTGCCGGTTGGTGGATACGCTGAGGTGAATGCCGATGGCAGCCTGACGCTGCATGTGGTGCATTATTCTGATGCCGGGCATTTTACCCGACTCCAGGAAACTGGCGGGAACCCTGAGCAGGTGGCTGCGCAGTTGCACCGCCGCCTGGTTTGTGGATGCTCCGTTGATTGTTGACGCCGCAGGTTGGATTGCGCTTGCGTATCGCATTCAGGCGCAGATGCTTCCGTCAGGGAGGAGTTCGAGCAGCACGAGGCTGTTGCTGTCCATGGTGCTGAGGATTTCGAAATCTGCATCGCTGCGGACAGCGTAGTATTCAGCACCCCATAGACGGGCAATCTCTTCCATGCGGAAGGGCTGGGGCTGCACCAGCAGCCGCTCCATTTCCGGATCTCCCGCGGTGTCACGCAGAGAGGCGGCGGCTCCATCGTTGTTGAGCACGGCAATGATGCGCAGACCGGGGGTGAGCTGGGGGATAATGGCCGCGGCGTTGATATCGCGCAGCAGGGTAAGGTCGCCCACCAGGCAGCAGGCCATGGCGGCATCTGCCGCATTGCCCAGGAAAGTGCTCAGCACCCCGTCTGCTCCGGTGCTGTGCAAGTCTCGCAGGTAGTGGGTATTCACCTGGGTTTGGGCATAGCGGTTCCAGAGGCGGACCGAGGTGGCGCTGCCTACGCAGATGACATCTGCCAGACAGGCGTGTTGCGAAAAAGCGCGCACCATGGCCTCTGCGGATTCGGGGTAACCCAGCAGCATCTCCTCTATGCGGTTGCCGATGCGGCGGCTGCGGGCGAGCAGACGTTCCGTATCGCCCACATGCGGCACATCGCCCAGCGCTTTCATAATCTGCTCCAGCTCGCCTTCCACCACATTGCTCTTGCGGCTCAGCCCGGAGAATCCGGTGCGGGTGATGGAGTATACCTCGGTCTGCGGCAGATTTTCCAGCGCTTTCCAGAACGGGCCGGTCGGCACTTCGCCTACGCGCAGCACGTGGCGCGGCGGGTATTGCATGAGTAGTTCATCCCCCTCGCGCAGCAGATAGGTATCCAGTTCTTCGCGCAGCCCGCTGCTGGCTTCTGCCAGCACCGGCACGCGCAGGGTTCTGGCCAGCCAGAGCACCGGTTCGTGTTCATCCGGGTCGAGCGCGCCGATGAGGAGCACCAGTCCTTCCATAGAGCGGAAACGCAGCATCTGCGATACCGCTACCAGCGAGCCGCGGAAGCGCGGGGCGGGTGGTGCATCGTTAATCTCAACCGTGCTGAAATCCGGATAGGGCGGTTCAGCTGCGGCATCCAGGCGTACGTGCAGGTGCAGCGGAAATCCTTCGCTGAGTTCTTCTACCAGGTTGGGTAAATCCGAAACCGGGCAGGGCAGGTTCATTTCCACCGTGGGGGCATACATGCCGAAAAGCGCTTCCTGTTCCACGCAATGAGGCGCGCCGGTACCGCCGCTGCTGCCCTGGGTGTCCATGGTGATGACTACCAGCGGGCGGCGGTGGTAATACGCATCGATGACGGCTGGTGTCATGGCTGCGGCAGATGAGCCGCTGCCGGCCACTATCGCCACGGGGCGCCCGGTTGCCTGCACACGCCCTAGCGCAAAGAATGCGGCAGAGCGGTCATCGGCCACACTCCAACGGTGAATGGCCGGACAGTCGGCCAGCGCCCGGTAAAGCGGCGCATTCAGTTCACCCGGGCAGCAAACCCATTCGGCCACACCGGCCATGGCTGAGCAGGAAATGAGAGAAAACATGGTAACAAGTGCGTGTGGAGAGGCGTTATTGCGGGAGTTGAATCCGGGTGCCCATGTGGCGCGGTTCAGAACCGATGAGTACATCGAACACCATGGCTACGCGGGCGGCACGCTCGCGAAGGAACTGGCGCAGCCAGGTCGGCCGGTTAATGGGAATCAGCGGGGCGTTGAACCCCTCTGCATCTATGCCGAGCCCGCGTGCCGTGGCTACGGCCCGCTTCACATGGTATGACTGGCTGATGATGGTGATCTTCTCTGCCCCGAAGATGCGTCTGGCGCGCACTACAGAGTCAAACGTACGCAGCCCGGCATAATCGCATACAATTTTTTCTTCCGGTACACCGAGCTTTACCAGAGCTTCTTTCATATCTCGCGGCTCATTGTAGTATTTTTCGCGGTTATCCCCGGAAACAATGATGCAACGGAGTTTTCCGGTTTTCCAGAGCTCTGCGGCGGCCTGCATGCGGCCGGTGAAGTAGAAGTTGGCGCGGTTGCGGCTCAGCTTTTTGCTGCACCCCAGCAGCAATCCCACATCTCCCTGGCGGCAAGCGGCTGCCTGGGCGTGGCAATGCTTGTTTGCTGCCAGATTGGTGAATGCTTCTGCCGCCAGGACGATAATCAACACCGACAGTAGTACAAAACAACCTGTTTTGATGATGAGATTCAGGACTTTACGGGCTTTACGCATGGCTTCAGTTTACCCCGAATACCTGGATGCGGGTGGTGAGCTCGTGGGGTTCGCCGCAGCGCAGCATGATGTTTTCGGCGGGAACGACCGTGGTTTCTACGGCCAGGAAACCGCGTTCGTTGCCTTCTCCAAGGTCACCCATGCCGGCTGCCAGCGCTGCACCGGGATTCCACACCACGGCAGAACCGCTGCCGGCGCGGCAAATGCGGATGCTGCGCTCCCAGGCGGGGTCGTGAATGGTGATTTCCGCGTTCTCCGGCACCGGGTGGTAAATGCGGTCAATATGCCCCAGGGGAATCAGCGGGTCCTCCGGGTGGGGAATGGCATCATCGGCGAATTCGGTATAGGCGAGTTCCTCGAGCCCGGTCACGGCTACCTGTTCGTAATCGCTCACCGCAAAATAGGTGTGCATGGCTGCGGAGTAAGGCATGGCTCGCGGTACATCCAGGGTGATGAGACTCATGGTCAGCTCGTTGCCAATCTCCATGGCGAGCGCGGCGCTCGGCAGCATTTCATTCTCCGGCGGCAGCGCCAGCAGCAGATTCACGCGGCCATCCTCGCCTTCCTCGCAGCGCCCTGCCTGCCAGGTAGAAATGCGGGCCACACCATGTGCCGGCAGGGAGGCGTCCTCCGTATTTTTGCCGAACCACGGCCAGCACAGCGGAATCCCGCCGCGCAGGGCCTTGCCCTTCTTGAATACAGCCCTGGGGCTCATGTAGATAACAGGCTTGTGCCCGGTGGGTGCCCAGCTGAGCACATGCCCGCCGTAGAGGGAAATTTCTGCTGTGCAGAGGGAGGTCTCAATCTTGAGAATCGGAAAATCTTCGCCGTAGGGGTATACTGTGGTGACCATGGTGTTGAAGTGCGCGCCGAAGTGTAACAAAATAGACTTGCTCATGCAAGTCTATTATCTTACGCAACAACTCTACAAGGACCTGAAATCCTTTCTCCGCAAAAAAAAGCCCGCCGGGTGAGGCGGGCTTCCTTGCGGGGGGTTAGAAATTATCAGAATCGTTCAGCTGGTTTCCCGCTGGCGGTGTGGCCTGGGGTGCGGGAGCGTCTACCGGGGCTGCCGGCGTTAATTCCGGGAGGAGCGGGGCCTTGTCTCCAGGCTGCACCACGGGGTTGTTGTTGTGTTCCACGATGGTGTCATCATCTTCATCTGCGGAGGCCTCCTGCTGAGCCTGTTCCTCACTTACCGGAGCCGGGGCCGGCGCTGGTGATTCCGGTTGTGCCAGCGGCTGGCGCGTCTCCGGATCTACCTCCACACCATTAATCAGCATACGGGTCTTAATCTGGCCGGTGGCCGGGTCGTATTCGCGGCTGGTCTGCACGGTCTGCATCTGGCCGCTGGCATCGGTGGTCATGGAGAAACTGCGGCTGCTCATCTGCAGGTGCATGCCGCTCTGCTGCGGGACGGCGCCGGGAATCGGCAGCGGACCCGGTGCTGCGGTGGGGGCTGGAGCAGATGCCGGAGCAACCGGGGTCGCCACAGGAGCCGCGGTATTGCGAAGCGCCAGGCGGGCGCAGGTGCGGATGGATTCGCCGGCCTGTCCGTTCATCAGATAAAGGTGGTCAACGCGCATAATCACGCTGTCTCCGGGCTGCATGGCAGAGATGGTATCCACATACTCAGCCGGCTGGCCGGGCAGTTCCTTGTTCAGCGCAATGGTGTATTGCATGCCGGGCAGCAGTCGCCCATCAGCAAAGCGGTTCAAGCGGTGGTAGGCCAGGCTGTCTGTCACCTGGAATACAGCCACCTGCACAGTACTGGGTTCTGTCTGGTCAATACGCTGGACGGCCAGATCGCGCACACCGACAAACGTGGCAAGCACGGTGTTGGAGGCCATCATATTGCAGTTGCCCTGCATGCCGGCAGCTGCAGTTCCCGGCATGCCGGCGGAGATGTCAGCCAGGAGCATAGGTGTACTCATGGCCAGAGCCATGACCGTTGTAAGGAGTGATATTCTGCTCATGATTAACTTAATCGACATCATAAGTACGCGGATTGTTCAACTTTTCTATCAGATTTACCCCATGCGCAGGCAGTTGCGCTCAAGCTGGATTGCCCCGGCATCATCATCTGCAAAGAGTCTGCCGGTGCCAAGCCCCTGCAGTGCGCCGGGAGCAGCATAGGCGCACCACTCTGCCAGGGCTGCAAGGCCGATGTGACTTTCCAGGGCAGAGTTGACCCACCAGCGTATACCACGTTGCTCCGCCAGCTGCGCCCAGCGCTGGGCGGCCAGTAACCCTCCATGCAGACTGGGTTTGATGACAATGGCTTGCGGCTGAATCACTGCCAGTAGTTCCTGCGGTGTGAGGCCAATCAATTCCTCATCCAGCGCAATGGGCAGGGGGCTGTGGCGGCAAAGCCGGGCCATTTCCTTCCATTGCCCGGGGAGGATAGGCTGCTCGATGCAGCTTACTCCGGCTGCTGCCAGCACCTCCAGTTTCTGCATGGCCTCCTGCGGGAGAAAAGCTCCGTTTGCATCCACGCGCAGCTCTGCCTGCGGAAATGCCGTGTGAGCCTGCCGCAACAGCTGGCATTCCTCATCAAAAGGGAGGGCTCCCACTTTCATTTTCAGACACGTGAAGCCGCGGTCGATGCCCTCTTGCATGGCGGCAAGCATGGCCTCGGCACTGTCCATCCAGATGAGGTGGTGAATCGGCATACCTGCTTCTCCGCGCGAAAAGTGGGTGTCCCAACGCGGTTTTCCGGGGCGCAGGGCTGCCAGCAGCGCGCATTCCAGCCCGAACTGGATGGGCGAGGGGGCTTTTATGCCCGCCAGCCCCCGGTTCTGCTCCACCCGGTGGCACCAGTAGTCCAATTCATCGGGGGTGGGGGCGGGCAGCAGCCCCGGCATGGTGCAGCATTCACCCTGCCCGCAGGCATTGGCCTCGATGATGAAGGTGGTGCGCTCGCTCAGCGCACCGCGCGAGGTGGCGGCGGGTTTCTTGAAATGCAGTACACGCTTGCGCCACCGCAGGCGCAGCGGCTGCGGAAAATGCATGAGCGGTGCTGCATCAATGAGCTGCATCAGGGCAGTTTTGGGTACTTCGAGTAATCCGGCTTGCGCTTTTCCAGGAACGCGCGGGAGCCTTCGTGCGCTTCATCGCACATGTAGAAAAGCATGGTGGCATCACCCGCCAGTTCCTGAATGCCCGCCTGGCCATCCAGCTCGGCATTCAGCCCGGCCTTGATGAGTCGCAGTGCAATCGGGGAGTGCTGCATCATCTCCTCGGCCCAGGCCACATATTCATCCTCCAGTTTCTCCAGCGGCACCACCTTGTTCACCAGCCCCATCTCCAGGGCTTCCTGCGCATTATACTTGCGGCAGAGAAACCAGATTTCACGCGTCTTTTTCTGGCCGATGCAGCGAGCCATGTAGGACGAACCGAATCCGGCATCGAAACTGCCCACGCGCGGCCCTGTCTGCCCGAAAATAGCGTTTTCAGAAGCAATCGACAAGTCGCACACCACGTGCAGCACATGGCCGCCGCCGATGGCAAAGCCATTCACCGCCGCAATCACCGGCTTGGGCAGCGAGCGGATCTGTTTCTGTACATCCAGCACAGAGAGACGCGGAATGCCCTCCGTGTCCACATAGCCGCCGCGCCCTTTCACATTCATATCGCCCCCGGCGCAGAAAGCGGTGTCGCCCGCCCCGGTGAGCACCACCACGGAAATACCCTGCATCTCGCGGCAGAGGCGCAGCGCATCGCTCATTTCCGCCGTGGTGAGCGGGGTGAAGGCGTTGCGGTAGCGCTCGCGGTTGATGGTGATGCGGGCGATGCCGTTGTACTGGTCAAAAATGATATCCTTGTATTCCTTGATAGGAGTCCACTCGCGTTTCATAATCAATTATTCTGGTAAAATTCCTTTATGATGGCGGCATCTTCATCCGAAAACGTGAACGCTTCCACCAGCACAGGCTTCGGCTCCGGAGAAAGCAGCGTTTCGAGCGCCTCCGGCCAGTGGCTTGGCACCAGCACCTGGCGGGTCTCAAAGTTGCAGCCACACCACCCCATGATGCTCTCGCCATGCGGGGCACGGATAGCCGGGCTTGTTGACATGCCGGGCAGGGTGCTGAAAATGCCGCCCTCCTGGTTGTTGAGCAGCAGAATGCGCAGGTTCGGGCATTGCTGTGCCTGGAGCAGACCGTTCAAATCGTAAAAAATGCTCAAATCACCGATAATGAGGAAGTGCAGCCGCTCCGGCTCGGCCAGGGCATAGCCCGCAGCGGTGGAAACGCTGCCTTCGATGCCGTTTACCCCGCGGTTGCAGAGCACTTTGTGCACCCCGGCAGACAGGGGGAAGAGCTGCGCATAACGCACCGCCGAGCTGTTGCCCAGATGCAGCACACTGCCCTCCGGCAGACTATCCATCAACTCGCCCACCCAGCGCATGCCGCTCCGTTCGTCATCTGCCAGCGGCAGCGGCACAGGGGCGCTCTTCCATCGGTCGCGGTAATCCTCGTCCCCCTCCGCGGCAAAAGCATCCAGCAAATCCCAGAACTCATCAGCATCGCCCTCCAGCACACGGGTGAGCGCACAGAAACTATCCACCACCTCGCCATCGGCAGAAATATGCCAGTGCGCCTTGGGAGGGTGGGCACGCAGCAGCTTTTTAAGACGCTTCGAAATCACATCTCCCCCGCAGGTGATGAGCAGATCCGGGCTCCAATCTGCGCCGGGGGTTCCCCCCAGCAGGGTGTCCGGGCGGCAGCAGTCCGCAAAAGGGGCATTGGCAATGTGCTCGCCCACCACAGCAAATTGTTTTTCGGATGCCAGCTTCGCCAGCAGTAGGCTCGGCACCTCCTGCTGCCCCAGCAGAATCAGGCGCCGTGGCAGGGCTGCGGCCTCCTCCAGCAGGGCTTCTTCTTCATCCGCATTCATGCGGGCGGCTTCCGTGCGTTGAATCACACGCACGGGCGGCAACTCTGCTTCCACCATGCCGAAGAACGGCTCAGTGAGCGGCAGGTTCAGATGCACCGGACCGCCGCTGCGGTGGCGTAGCTCCAGCAGCGCTTCGTTGATGAACCGGTTGGCGTGCCAGGAATCATCTTCCGGCACCTGGGCAGAAAAACGCACCAGCTGGTTGAAAACGCCGGGTTGGGGCAGGGTCTGCCCGTCATTCTGCCCAATCCACGCTGCCGGCCGGTCGGCAGAGATGATGAGCAGCGGCGTTTTGCGGTAAAAGGCTTCGGCCACCGCCGGGTGCAGATTCAGCACCGCGCTGCCGGAAGTCACCACCACCGCCACCGGTGCCAGCGCCTGCTGCGCCCAGCCCAGCGCCACAAAACCCGCGCTGCGTTCATCGGTCACGCTGCGGCACTCCACGCCCGGCTGCTCCGCCAGCGTGGCCACAATGGGCGAATTGCGGCTGCCGGGACACAGCACCGCCCTTGTCACCCCGTGCGCCAGCATCAGCGCCACCAGTTCCTGAACCACAGGCTTTTCACTAATCATGCGCGCATTCTACCACACACTCCCTCCCCGCTCAAGGACAGAGACACAATTATTCAGCGTAAACCTCTGGCGAACATACCGGACTCCATACTTTTTTCGCCTCGAATCAAAAAAATTCACATGAGTCCCAAAGATGAAGGAAAATGGGAAGGTGAAGCATTAATCCAGCGGGCGAATGCCCGCCTGATTTCAAGCCCGTGAAACGGGCGCCAGCCCGCCACGGCGGCTAGTCCCGGTGAAGCTTCAGCGCAGACGGAAGGGCGTAAGCCCGGGGACAGGAAGCCGCGGTTATAATGTGTTGCATTGCTTGCTGTCACCACAGGTTCCCTGGGTTTCTGTTACATTTTTAACCCGACAACAGGGGTTCCGCGAGGCTCGCTGACGCGGCCTCGCTCCACCCCCTGCCTAACGGCTTACCGCCCCAAAGGGGCTCAGATTTCCGCTCGCCGTTGGCTCGCCAAAGTCCCATTTGTCAGGATGAGGGGGTGGCTTCTTCAAAATTGTTGCTGATGTTTCTATTGCTTGCAAAATCTTTGGGCGCATGTGAAAAAAATCTCCAATTTAAAAATTTGGCTTGCAAAGCTTCCCTGGAACGTGTATATTGCTGCCGCACGCGAGTGCGAACACCAATGGTGGACGTAGTTCAGCGGTAGAGCCCCGGATTGTGGTTCCGGTTGTCGAGGGTTCGAATCCCATCGTCCACCCTTGCATAAAAAAGCCCCGTACCTGACAAGGTGCGGGGCTTTTCTATGCATTAGAGTGGCGGGATTCGAATCCACGGCAACCGGAGGTTGGAGTGGGCGGCGAATGCCGGTGGCATGAGCCGACCCTGCGCCGGGCAGACACCTCTGCCCGGGAAGCCCGAAGGGTCGCAGGGGGCGGGTAGAATCCCATCGTCCACCCTTGAAGAACAAGCGGGTCAAGCCCAAATAATGTGGAATTCGAATTTTCATATCACCACGTGACCACATTCCATTAACACCCTTAACCGGTAGTTCTCAAAGTTACGATAGCCATAGGCTCGGCGTTGAATTAATTTCATTTTTCGATGAAAGCCTTCCGTGATTCCATTGCTTTTGGTGAAACGCCACATGCGGATGATAGG
>JAZSRB010000017.1:0-52827 GCA_045538275.1 Akkermansia sp.
CGATATGCTGATGATGACCTCATCAGGAACGGATGTTCTGATTATACTTTTTCCAAAGACCTCCCGAGTGGCCGCTCAGGGAGGTCTTCTTTTTACCTTGACTGAATTAGTCACATGGCTATGAGACCGAGGGAGGTGATAGGATACACCATGGTATCAGCTGCAAGCTTGCTGCCGGCAAGCTCGTATTGTTTTTCGATGTTGCTTTGGTTATACATAACGGTTGCTTCTGTGGGAGTCATAGATCATGTTCTGTGTCTTCCCGGGATGATGGATGTTTTTTTGTTGGGGTGTGCCCAATTATGTGAACGTACCCAGCTAGTACAAGGGCAAGTTTTCTGCAGAAAGTTCACCCCAAGACACCCCAAGACTCTACAAGACGGTACAAGTCGCGGGATCTTCGCTTGCACTGGAAACTTTAAGAGCCTGGAGGGAATTATGCCAGACCACGAATGTATCTGATGGGATTCAAGGCGCTGCATTATGCAGAGGAAATTTGAATGAGTATTCATTTTCTTTTGCGTGCATAAAAGAAGCATTCCGTCAAATCCCTGTGATTTGTCGGGTTGGGTTACTTAGAGCTAATGTTGTTTCAAACCATATGGAAGTTATGCAGCAAAGACGCACTTTTTTTCATACAAAAGAAGGGAAAGATATTCTTGCAAAAGCAGGGATAGACATAAAAGTTGCTAAACGAGGTGTTGATAAAATGATTTCTTGCGCAAAAAAGTATTGGCGTGCATCAATCCCATCATGGGTGGATATGTTTGAAAAAGCCCCGGAAAATGGAGAAAAGGGGCATTAAGGTAAGTTGAATCATATTTGATGACACTTATGCCGGGCTATCTAGATATTATATTTGCGTTCACAACATCCTCCACCGGGATGCGGGTGCCGGTGTCCATGATAAGCAGCTTCTCGTGTGGTAGGAGCTTCTTGATGCGCCCGGTGAGCTCCATGTGGGTGCCGCCGGCCTTGCGGGTGTCCGGGACGAAATAGACGATGTTCAAGACTAGGTTGGAATCGGTTGCGGCCAGTTGGAGAAGGTTGGAGATTTCCTGCTTTACGGATTCATCCAGAATAGGCCGCTCGTCTGTGAGGCGGGCGGCTTCGGCGATTGCGGCATCGTGTCCCGTGAGCGCGGCAAAGGGCGAGAACTGGGCAGCGCGATCAGCCATGCTCATCTGCGGGTGATTCCGGGATACATGGTGGGGCAGATGGATGATATCTGCGTATTTGTCTTCTGCATCGTACATCATGCCTTGTGTCC
Organism: Akkermansia sp.; assembly: GCA_045538275.1. Lineage (GTDB taxonomy): Bacteria > Verrucomicrobiota > Verrucomicrobiia > Verrucomicrobiales > Akkermansiaceae > Akkermansia. The sequence goes on from JAZSRB010000017.1 coordinate 1,271, forward strand.
TCCTATCTGCTCGTTGCGATCGCGGGTGGTGGCTCCTGCTTCCTTGCGGGCTATTCGCTGCGTATGACGCTCTCCTGACGTGATTTCAGATAGCGTTTCAGCAGGAACGCGCAGAAATAGGGGATAGTGAGGAATGTGTCTGAACGACCGATATTGGCACGTGCTAGTTTGATGCCTGAGTGAATAGCATCATATTTTTCTGATTCCACCAACTTGCGTAACGATTTCGACACCGTGTTACCAGCTTTGACCTCGACAGGTATCAGATCATCTGAGGTGCGGACAAAGAAGTCCATTTCAAGGGTTGAATCGTCCTTACGGTAGTAGAACAAATCATAGCCGCTCTTGGATAAGGCCTCTGCCACAAAATTTTCGTACAGGGCACCCTTGTAGATACCCAGGTTCTTGTTCCGCAGCAAATCTTCGCGCGATTCTTCATCGAGCATGGCAAGCAGCAATCCGGTGTCTGCCACGTAGAGCTTATATTTATCCGGATCAAAGTTTCCTTTCAAGGGCAGTTCCGGATAATGCAGGCAATAGCAAATCGACAGCAGTCCGGAATCCAGCAGCCACTCCACGCAACCGAAGTATTCACGAGAGCGTGCGTTTTTTGCAACTTTGGTAAGCTGGAACTTCTTGTTTTCCTTTGCCAGCTGGGGCGGCACCTGATTGAACACGGCAAGGATTTTGGCTTTATCCAGCCCGGAGGCATATTTGCGTATATCCTCGCGATAATCCCGAAGCAACTGCTGCTGAAGCTCTGCTGTTTCTTCAAAAGTGCCACTCCGCACAAATGCACTAATGACCGCCGGCATTCCGCCCAGAATCACATAATCCAGAAACAGAGAAAAATAACGTTCCAATTCGGCATTACTGAAAGGCTCCTCGCGCAGGAGATGCCCCAGCATGTCATCCACTGCATCAGCCCGGTATCCACGTGCCCACAGGTACTCCTCAAAATCAAAGGAGCGCATCTCATAATCCTGCTTGTATCCCACGCTATGGCTTTCGATGCGGGAATACTGCACCCCAAGGAGCGATCCACTGCATATCACATCGTATCGGCCATCGATATGGAAGAACTTGAGCGCGGTCGTGATTTCCGGAAACTCCTGAACCTCGTCAAGAAAGATAAGAGTTTGCCCCTTATCAAAGCGGAAATCCGGATTCATTCTCGACAACAGGCGCACAATATCATCCACCGCGTAACCATCGGCAGTAATGCCCTTGTAATGGGGTGATTCCACAAAATTCACATACACAACGTGCTTGTACTGCCGCTTGGCGAATTGCGTGATTGCTTCTGTTTTGCCGACCTGCCTGGCCCCCCGGACAATGAGGGGCTTACGTTCCGGCGCTGATTTCCAGGCATCCAGAAAAGCATCTATCTTACGTCTCAAATACACCTCGGACTGCATGCGTTTATGGTTTTTACGTAAAATAATGATTTTTTAATGAGTTGTCAATTATTTTTCACATTTTTTTTGCTTTTTTTTGATGCCGATTTTCACATTTTTTGGCGTTTTTCTGAAGTGCTTTTCACATTTTTTGAAAAACAAGCTGGGGAAGACGGATGATATCCGCGTACTTGTCTTCTGCATCGTACATCATGCCTTGTGTCCTCCTATCTGCTCGTTGCGATCGCGGGTGGTGGCTCCTGCTTCCAGATTCATGCCCCGGAGAATGGCATTCTTACCGAACTTGCCTCTGATGCTCAGTAGGGCTTGCTGCATCTTGCGCTCTTTGTTTAGTTGAGCTTCCTCCTCTTCCTTCCGGGCTGCTTCTGCCTCGTAATCGGTAAAGAGATCGAGTTGCTGCATTGATTGTTCCTGCTGCGGCGCTTTGTCCTCCGGCAGCACATGATTGGCAACGATATTAAGCCGGCGTACCAGCAGATTCATATCCACAAGCCTGTCGGCAAGCTCAGTGACGGCTTGCAGAATCAGCTTCGTGGAGGACGTGTAGCGGCCAAGGTTGTGTGTGCCGTGTGAATGAGCCGGCACCTCTCGCCCGTAGGCATCGGTTGTGATAACTCCCTGGTACTGCCGGCGGCGTACCGGGTCGGTAAGGTTCTCGATGTCATAGCCTACTGTGATCACAATCTGGTCTGTCACCAAACCTTTTTCAACCAGATCCAACACGAGGAGATCGGCCATCTCCCGCAACACCAGCTTGGCTTTCTCCGGCGAATAGGGCTCATGCAGTACCTGCCCGGAACCAAGGCTCTTCGACTCCGGGTGGTAGGCCTTGATGGCTTCCATGGTGCAGGGTTCCCAACCCCAGGCGTGGTCGATGAGCAGTTCTGCATTCTTGCCGAACATACGGTACAGGGATTCCTCATTCTGCACCGAACGCCGGGCTATATCGCCCATGGTATAGAGGCCATGTTGCTCCAGCTTACGTATATAGCCTTTTCCCACACGCCAGAAGTCTGTAAGCGGACGGTGATTCCACAGCATGCGGCGGTAGCTCATTTCATCCAGCTCGGCGATGCGTACGCCTTCTGCATCCGCCGGGACATGTTTCGCCACGATATCCATAGCTACCTTGGCCAGATACAGGTTGGTGCCGATGCCGGCGGTAGCCGTGATGCCGGTGGTCGTCAGCACGTCCCTGATAATGCGACGCGCCAGCTCATGAGCAGAGCAGCGGTACGTTGTAAGGTAAGGAGTGGCATCGATAAAAACCTCATCAATGGAGTAGACGACAATATGCTCCGGGGAGACATACTTGGTGTACACGTTGTAGATGCGGGTGCTGTAGTCCATGTAACGCGCCATGCGGGGTGGGGCTATCACAAAGTTCAGCTCCAGTTCCGGGTTGCGCTGCAACTCGCTGTGAAAGTGTGATACCCCGCTGAACCCATGCGCTTTGTAACGCCGCTCTGCGTTTACTTCAGCCACGCGCTGCCTCACTTCAAACAAACGGGGCCTTCCTGGAATGCCGTGTGATTTGAGGGTCGGTGTAACCGCCAGGCAGATAGTCTTATCCGTTCTGCTTTCATCTGCCACCACCAGATTCGTATCCAGCGGATCCAGGCCTCTCTCTATGCACTCCACGGAGGCAAAGAATGATTTGAGGTCAATGGCTATGTAGGCTTTTTCCGGCACGGTTCATAGTATACACCTGGGCATGTTTATGTGCAAGGCTCGTAAGCTTGATTACGCTTGTGCTGACATAGAGCAGAGGTGCAATTTCTTTTCCTGATTGACATACTGTGTTCTTGCACGCGCACGCCGGTGTGCTAGAATGGGCGCGTTGTGAGCTTGCTGCGTTATCTAGGTCTGAGTCTGGCAGCCCTGCTGGTGGCAGGGTGTGGGGATTCGCGCAGTTCGGCAGAAAAGGCGGCAGAGCAGGGCGTTCTCATCGTGGGTAACAACCAGGAACCCCTGAGCCTGGACCCTCATAAAGCCACCGCTGTGGCAGACGGCAAGATTATTTCCACCCTACTGGAGGGGTTGGTGCGGCCGGACGCGCAGGATGAAACGCGTATTCATCCTGGTGTAGCAGAACGTTGGGAACATAACGCAGATGCCACGGAATGGACCTTTTATCTGCGCGAGGCGAGCTGGAGCGACGGCAAGCCTGTGACCGCGTATGATTTCGAATATGCCTACCGCCGCCTGCTGCATCCGGAATTCGGCGGGAAATACGCAGAGATGCTATATCCTTTGTACTTGGCGGAATCCTACAACCGGGGGCAATGCGGCTGGGAACAGGTGGGCGTGAAAGCGCTTGATGCCCGCACCTTGCAACTCCGGCTTTCCGGCCCTATGCCGCACTTGTTGCATCTGCTGCTGCATTTTACCTGGTGCCCGGTTCCGGCGCATGCGGTGGAAGCCCATGGTGGCATGCTCGACCGCCGCAGCCTGTGGAGCCGCGTGGGGAACTGGGTAGGTAATGGTGCCTATGTGCTGGCCGAACACCATTTCAATGATTATCTGTTCGTAACGGCCAACCCGCGCTACTGGCGCGCTGCCGAGGTGCAGAACCGGGGAATTCGTTTTCTGCCTATCGTGAATGGTTATACGGAGACGCGCATGTTCATGGATGGCAAGCTGCACATATCCAATAATGTGCCGCCGGAGCTGCTGAGTGAGGCCCGCCGGAAACGCCCTGATGCCTATTGCCAGGATGCCTACTACTGCACCATTTTTTACCGTCTGAATACGAAGCGTCCGCCGCTGGATGATGTGCGCGTTCGCCGGGCTCTTTCGCTGGCCATTGACCGTGCCGCGCTGGTGAATGATGTGGTGCGCGGAGCCGGGCGTCCTGCTACCAGTTTTACTCCTCCCGGTGCCGGTTATGAAGTGCAGATTGCTGCTGCATACAACCGCCGCATGGAAAGTGAACAGGCCCGCCGATTGCTGGCAGAAGCCGGTTACCCTGATGGTAAAGGATTCCCTACGCTGGAAATTATGACCACCAGTCGCGATGTGCAGCGCGTTATGGCGGAAACCATTCAGGCTATGTGGCAGAAGGAACTGGGAATTCATGTGGAAATCCGTGCTTGCGAATGGACAGCCTATAAGGCGGCTCAGCAGAATGGAGATTACGATATGTCTTCTTCCTCCTGGAGCGGGGATTTTCTTGACCCCGCCACATTTGTGGAACTCTGGCGCAGCGGCGGTGGCAATAACTGCACCGGGTGGGGCAGCGCTGAATGCGATGCCGCGCTGGCTGCCGCCCGCGCTTCCGGCTCGGGCGGGGAGCGCCGCGCTCATCTCCGGCAGGCAGAGCAACTCATGCTGGATGCCCAGCCTGTTATCCCGCTCTACTGGAGCGAACGCACCTATCTCAAATCTCCTGCGGTAAGTGGCTGGTATCCGCTGCTGCTGGATAATCACCCCCTGGATGCCGTGAAAGTGAGACCATGATAAAGCTGCTTTTCAAGCGACTCGGGCAGGGGTGCCTCGTGATATTTGTGCTGCAGACCATTACTTTTTTTCTGGTGCGTCTGCTGCCCGGCAACCCATTCCTGGGCGAGCGTAAGCTGCCAGAGCATGTCATGGCTCAGCTTAACTCGCTTTACGGTCTCGACCAGAGTGCTATCGTGCAGTACTTCAATTATTGGATGGGTATTATCTGTTCTGGAGATTTCGGCCCCTCACTTGTGCGTGAGGGAGTGCAGGTGGCTGATATCATTGCGCAGGCATTCCCGGTTTCTCTCTGGCTTGGCGTATTGGGTATGAGTATAGCCATCATAGTGGGCATTCCTGCCGGTATGATGGCCGCTTACTGGCGTAACCGCTGGCCCGATGCGCTTTTCATGCTGCTGGCCATGGCGGGTATCTGCATTCCGGCTTTTGTTATTGCTCCTCTTTTCGGCCTGAGCCTGGGAATGCATGTGCCGGGACTGAGCGTTGCCGGGTGGGATGATCCGCTTTGCGCCGTGCTGCCGGCGCTCACCCTTGGGCTCATTAATGCAGCATACATTGCGCGCCTGACCCGTGGCGGTATGGTCGAGGTGCTTTCTGCTGATTTTATCCGCACGGCTCGCGCTAAGGGGGTGCGGGCCGGGAGGCTTTTGTTTGTTCATGCTCTGCGCAGCGGATTACTGCCGGCGGTGTCGTATCTGGGCCCGGCTTTTGCTTCGCTTATCACCGGTTCGTTTGTGGTTGAAACCTGTTTTCAGGTGCCGGGTATGGGGTTGCATTTCGTGAATGCTACGACGGACCGCGACTATTTCCTGATTCAGGGCCTGGTGTTCTGCTATGGTGTCCTTATTGTCATTGCAAACCTTGTGGTGGACCTCGTTCTGGTTGCCCTTAACCCCCGCCTGCGTTCGCAGGGTGCTGCCTGATGAAGAAGAATTATGAACAAGGAAACTCCCTTTGGCGGGATGCCCGGCGGCGCCTGCTGCGCAACCGCGCGGCTATGGCCTCGCTTATCTTCCTGCTCCTCATGGCTTTTGCCTGTTTCCTGCTGCCGCTTTTCCCTTGTGTTGCTAACCCGAATGCCACGAATCTTGCCAACATTGCTGCAGATTGCAGCTGGGCGCACCCTTTCGGCACAGACCAGCTCGGACGCGATTTGCTGGCACGCGTATTGTACGGCGGGCGTATATCGTTGCTGGTGGGTGTGGTAGCCACGGTGGTTTCTTTCATTATAGGGTTGAGTTATGGGCTGGTTTCCGGCTATGTCGGCGGGCGGACGGATGCCGTCATGATGCGCACGGTGGATGTCCTCTTTGCGTTGCCTTTCATTGTGCTGGTAATCGTGTTTTCCCTGAGTATTGAAGAACCCAGCCGCGAGCTGACCAACTGGGTGGTGGATACTACCGGCTGGAGCCGCGAGAGTGTGGCGCCCATTCTGGGCCTGGTCCCTCTCTTTATTGCGATAGGGGCGCTGGGCTGGCTTACGCTGGCGCGTATTGTGCGCACGCAGACCCTGGAAATCAAGGCTCAGGAATACGTGCTGGCGGCGCGTTCGCTGGGGCTGGGCCACTTACGCATTCTCTTCTGCCACATAGCCCCCAATCTGCTGGGTACTGTGGTGGTTTATACTACCCTGGCGGTGCCGGGAATTATGCTGACGGAGAGCACGCTGTCGTTCATCGGTCTGGGGGTGCGCGCTCCCAATTCATCCTGGGGTACTCTTATCAAGGAAGGGGCTGACCGCATGGAGGCTACCCCGGAACTTCTGTTCTTTCCGGCATTGTTCTTCTGCCTGACTCTGCTGGCGCTTAATTTCCTGGGCGATGGTTTGCGCGATGCCCTCGACCCTAAGGCTGCCAAGGATTAAAGAAATGAAGCCATTCTGCGTGGGGCAAAATGGCTTCGCGGGCGTGTAAAATGTGGGGTTACTTCTTTTCAGCCAGCCCGAAAATGATGAAAATGAGGGCAGAAACAGCCATGAAGAAAGGATAGAAGAGATAGGGAATGATGGCAAATGCTGTGATGCCGGCGAGGGCGGCACCCATGAGTAGCTGTGCACCATAGGGCAGGATGCCTTGGATGACACAGGAGGCGGTGTCGAGCAGACTGGCGGAGCGGGGTGCCGGGATGCCGTATTTCTGAGCGACACTGCGGGCAATGTTGCCCACGGCTACGATGGCAACAGTATTGTTGGCTGTGCAGAAGTTGGCCAGGGCTGCCATGAGAGCAATGCTGCTTTCTGCACCGCGGCGTCCGCGGATACAGGAAGTAAGGCCTTTGACAATGTAGGAAAGCCCACCATTATAGCGGATGAGTTCGAGCATGCCGGCCGCCAGAAGGGTGACGATGATGAGTTCTCCCATGCCGGTCGTGCCGGTGCCCATGGCGCTGACCCAGTCCATGGGGGAGAACCCGGGGATGAGCATGACAATGGCCCCTGTCGAGATGATGCCGAGGATGAGTACTTTCATGACATTCATGCCACAAAGAGCGGTGCCCAGAACCAGAAGATAGGGAAGAACCTTAAGCCATTCGGTCTGCTGCGGAACTTCAACAGGGGCAAGCTCCCAACCTAGTGCTACATACAGCGCCAGTACAAGCAGAGCTGCCGGAAATACAATGGCAAAATTTGCCTTGAACTTATCCTGCATGGCACAACCCTGGGTGCGGGTGGAAGCGATGGTGGTGTCGGAGATGAATGAGAGATTATCACCAAAGAATGCTCCACCTATAACACCTCCGGCCATGAGGGCGAGCGAGGCCCCCGCTTTATCTGCCAGCCCCACGGCTACCGGCATGAGCGCTACAATGGTACCTACAGAGGTGCCGATGGAGAGGGAGATGATGCAGGCCGCCAGGAAGACGCCGGCCAGCACCATGTTGGCGGGCAGAAGAGAGAGGGTAAGGTTTACCGTGGCATCCACAGAACCAATGTACTTGGCGGATTGCGCAAAGGCTCCGGCGAGGACAAAAATCCACACCATCATCATGATGTTGCTGTGGGCGGCACCGCGGGAGAAGCGCTCAATCCGCTCCCCGAAGCTACGGGGGCGGCATACGATAAAGGCCCAGGTGCAAGCTGCCATGAAGGCAACGGTGACGGGCATCTTGTAAAAGTCTCCCACTGCGATGGATGTGGTCATATAGAGCAGGAAGAAGACAAACAGGGGACTCAGAATCCAAAGCCCGCGGCTGTGGGATATGCAGGGAATCTCTTTTTCAATTGGGGAATTCATGCTGGGGGCGAGTTTAGCAAGAGATGCCCGGATTGTCAAAGAAAACTGGCGGAATTGCTTGTTATTTCCAGCTTGACGCTAGGCAATCAGGATGGTAGAATCGCTCCATGAGTACGAAGTTCAGTTGGGAGCTGCGCCCGACGAACGGAAGTGTTGATTTTGGAGAGGAACTCAACGCCCAGCTCCCGTTGCTGGTGCGTAAGTTGCTGGCACAGAGGGGCATTTCCGGGCGGGACAGGGCACTAAGGTTCCTTAAACCAAAACTAGCAGAGCTGGGAGACCCTTTTGCTTTGCGGGAGATGGATGCTGCCGTTGAGCGCATCTTCCGCGCGGCAGACAACGGCGAACACGTTTGCATCTATGGTGATTATGATGTGGACGGCGTGAGTTCTGTTACGCTGCTGTATGCGGTATTGCAGGCGTATGGGATACGCACGGATTATTTTATTCCGGTGCGTACGCGTGAGGGGTATGGTTTGAGCGAAGAGGGCATGGCCAGTGCTATGGCTGTGTGCGGTGAGCGCCCGGATTTGCTGATTGCTGTGGATTGTGGTACTTCCTCGGTGGAGGAGGTGGCGTGGTTGCAGGAACAGGGGGTGGATGTAGTGATTCTGGATCACCATGAGGCCAGCATCCTGGGCCGCCCGCCGGCGGTGGCAGTAGTGAATGCAAAGCTGGAGGAGGACAGCCCGTTTACTTATCTTTGCAGCGCCGGTGTTGTTTTCAAACTGGCCCATGCCATGCTGAAACAGCGCCGCTTGCCGCAGTTTGACTTGAAGCAGTATCTCGATGTTGTGGCTATTGCTACGGTGGCTGATATTGTGCCTCTGGTGGAGGAAAACCGCCTTCTCACGCGGCATGGTCTGAGGGTAATGGAGAGTGGCGGAAATATCGGTATTCAGGCTCTTAACCGGGTGACGAATCTGAACCGTCGCCCGAGTGCCAGCCATATTTCATTCCGGCTGGGACCGCGGCTGAATGCTGCCGGTCGTATGGACAGCCCGCTGGATGCTCTGAACCTGCTGATGACTCGCGATTCAGCGCTAGCTATGGAACTGGCGGAACGTCTGGAAACACATAATCGCGCCCGCCAGCAGGAGGAAGAAAAAATCCGCAAGGAGGCCATGGATATGCTTGCACGCACATTTCATCCGGAGCGGGATAATGTGATTGTGCTGGGCTCTCGCACATGGCACCCCGGTGTGGTGGGAATTGTGGCGTCGCTGCTGATGCGCCGATACCACAAGCCTACGTTTGTCATTTCTCTGGACGAGAATGGAATAGGCAAGGGCAGCGGCCGTTCTATTCCCGGGGTGTCTCTGGTGCAGGCAATTCATGAATGCTCCGATTCGCTGATTTCCGGCGGCGGTCATGATATGGCTGCCGGCCTGGTGATTCATGAAAATATGATTGATGCGTTCCGCGAGCGTTTCGATGCCTTTGTGCGCGATAATGTGGATCCGGCAAAGCTGATGCCGGTGCTGAGCATAGACGCTGAGGTATCTTTCCCCGAGCTGACTCTGGATTTGCTGGACAGCTATGAGTTGCTGGAGCCCTTCGGTAATTCAAACCCTCAACCGGTTTTCATGAGTCGCAACGTGATGCTGACCGATGCTCCCCGGCATCTGCAGGGAAACCACCTGCGTCTGGGGCTTCGCCAAGGCACATGTGAATGCGATGCTATGTATTTCAACGGCGGCTCCCGGCACTTGCCGGACCCGCCCTGGGACATTGCATACACCATTGATCGCAATGTGTGGCGTGGTCGTGTTTCCCTTGCTGTCTCAATTCAGGATATCCGCCCCTCTGCTGCTTGTTCATGACTTTTCGCCGCCAGAGTTCCCGCCGCCCTCACCGCCGAATGCCCATGCCGGAGTTCGGGGACTGGCGCGTGCCGGTCGAGAAACCTCATGAGGTGGAGCATCTTCGCCCCAAGGAACTGGGGGTGATTCGCCGACTGAGGGTGCAGGCTGCTTATTGGCAGGACCTGGAGCCATTATATGAGGGGGTGGATGACTGGCAGCCGGTGCATGGCGCCAAACGCGCCTTTCGCTTGTTTATCGGCCTGTGTGTGCTGTTGCCTTTATCAGTAGTTATGGTCTATGCGCTGATGCTGCAGTTGTACCATGCAGCTCCGCTGGTGGGTGAGCTGAGTTTCTGGCAGAGCGAGCCGGTGTGGTTCAGTGTGCTGGGGGTACTCGTTTTTGCTGCGGTGAAATATTTCCGCCTGATTGACCCGATGCTGATGTTCTCCTATGTCCTGGGGCATGAACTGACACATGCGCTGGCGGCCATGTTGTGTTTTGGCAAGGTGCAGGCGCTGAGTGTTGATGTGGACGGTGGCTATGTGGATACGGATACCGACAATCTGTTTGTCTCGCTAGCTCCGTATTTTGTTCCGCTGTGGATGCTGCTGTGGATGGCTGCTCTTTTTGTGGCAAACTGGATTCATCCGTTTGGTTCGTATATGGAGTGGTTTTATGCAGGTTCCGGCTTCTGGTGGGCATTTCATGTCTATTGGACGCTGTGGGTGATTCCGCGGGAACAGCCCGATTTGCTGGAGAATGGAGTGGTTCTTTCGTTCATGATTATTCTCCTGACAAATGTGGTGGCATTGTTGCTGGTACTTCGCTGTTTCGGGGTGTTGTCCTTCCGCGGTTATGCCTGTGATTTTGTGGCGGCAGCGCAGGAAATTGCCGCGGCGTTCGCTGATTTGTGGTCGTTGCTGTTGGTGCTTGCCGGTGCGATTTAACTTGCCCGGAGGGAGTCTGCTGTGATAGAATACCGGCGTATGGACACGCCGCTTCCAGCTAAAGATTGTTACCTTGTTCTCTGCCATAATCGACCATGGCAGGTAAATGCCCTGAGTTCTTATCTGGCAGCGCAAGGACACGATGTTGTTATTCATGTCGATGCCGCAGCCCCGATTGTCGATGAAATAGTGACCGGTGAGCACGTCTTTCTCGTAAAAGACCGCCAGATGGTGAAATGGGGAAGCTTTTCCATGATTGCGGCAGAAATGGCCTGTATCCGGGAGGCGATGGCTACTGGTAAGGAGTATCGCTATGTGCATTTAATCAGCGGACAATGCTTGCCTGCTGCCGGAAAGGAGAACACAGAAGCGATCCTGACCGCTGCTTATGCTGCAAAAGAACAGATGATTGGATGCAGCTCTGAACCAATTACCAAAGGATGGGGGCGAAAAGGTTTGTTATACCGCATTGCAGTGTGGTACCCGCAAACTCTGGTCGATAGAAACAACAAGTGGCATCGTTATTTTCACAAGTGGATGAAATTGTGGCGCTTTACCGGAATCCGCCGCTGGTCGTGGAAGAAATATGCCCCATTTTATTCAGGTTCCCAATGGTGGTCACTTACGGGCGATTGCGTGAGAAATCTTTTGCGCTATGTGGATGAACACCCGGATTTTTACAATTTTTTCCGCCACACGTTCTGTAGCGATGAGATGTTTGTGCAGACCACAATAAAACATTTGGAGCCTGAACCGAATATTACAGACCAGAACAAAAGATTCATGATTTGGCGGCGTAGCATGTCTCCCTCTGATATTACAGAATCGGAGTGGTCACAGGTGTGGTCCAGCGGTTGTCTCTTCAGTAGAAAATTCTGTCTGGAACCGGGAGAGACGGAGCGGTATCTCTCTGCTTTGAATTCTGATTTTTAAGACAGCAGATGAAATTTGCCTTGTATGCGGTGGGAATTATGGCATAATTTCCGCCGCGCATGTTGAATCAGGAAGTGATTACCGAGGCAGAAGCTGCTGCCATTCAGATTCCGGCCGGCAATGCTGTATTGCTGCCGGAGGGGTCTCGCATTTATGTAACCCAGATGTTGGGCAATTCAATTACCGCCGCTACGGATGTGGGGCTAGTGCGGATTTCCCGCGAGGAAGCGGCCCGTGCCGGTATTATCGCCGCTTCCCAGGCGGTGCAGGAGAGTGATGAGAACCTTACTCTGGAGGAGCGCGTATGGAAGATCCTCAGCAATATATACGACCCGGAGATTCCGGTGGATATTGTGAACCTTGGCTTGATTTATGGCGTAGAACTGATTCCTCAGAAAGAGGATGGTTGCCATGTGAGCGTGCAGATGACCCTTACCGCTCCGGGATGCGGTATGGGCCCGCATCTGATGGCTGAGGCGGAAATGGGGATTGCTTCGCTGGATGGGGTGAAGAGTGTTGATATTGAGTTTGTGTGGGATCCCCCGTGGAATCAGAGCATGATGACGGAGGAAGCCCGCATGCAGTTGGGGCTGGAGTAAGAATACGTGGATGGGTAAGGTGACTTTAGAGTTGACGGAGCCGGAGATGCGTGACCTTGCAGAGGTGTGCGCTATGGCTCTTACCGTGCTGGGACAGGCTATGCCTGAGGGGCGGAATCCACGTGCCGATGCCTGGCAGAAATTGCTGATTGAGATTGTGAAAGCAGGACGCACGGTACCTGGTATAGCTCGTGATATGGAGTTGAATCCTGATTGCGGGTATTGGTTTTTCAAACGCCCGTATGTGGAGCAGGCATTCTATTCCGATGTGCTGGATGAATATCGGGATGCTGCTTTTTGGGAGGAGCTGGTGACTCGGCTCTCCACCCGTGCTCTGGTTGAATACTATGGGCAGGAGGCTGTGGAAAGCCTTACTCCAGAAGAACGGGCATCCCGTGTGGCTGCCATGGAAAAGTCGTTGTGGGCAGAGGTTTCGCGTTACGGTGTGGATCGCCTCATGTTTATGATGACTCCGGAAGAAAGTTAAACAGCGCTGGAATACCAACGCTGTTTCGTTGTGTTGATTTTATTGTTCAACCCAGCAGGTCGTCTACGCTGATACCAGCATGGCAGGGGGTGGGTTGATCGCACTTGCTCCGGTAGCACGGGTGGCAGGGCGTGTGATTGCATACGGTGCGGTGCCCTTCGCCCAGCGGGGCGTACGCAGCGGCAAGTCTGCTGCTCATTATCACATGGCAGGGACACCCCACCAGCGCTGCCAGTTGAGGCAGTAAGCCATCTACGGCATACAGCCTGCAATGGGAGCCCAGAACTGATGCGACTGTTTCCGGGCGTACAATGACCGCGGAAATTTTCAGTTCTTCCGCCATTGCCTCGGCTGCTTTACGGTCGGCCTCCAGCGCAAGCAATGCGGGTTTTTCCGAAAGTCTGCCTACCAGTTCTTTCCATTTATCTGCCTGCCATGAATCAGCCTTACCCAGGGTGGAGAACGGTGCAATGAATGCACCTGAGGCCTCTGCATTACCCAGACTGCAATCCGCATAGGGGTATCGGGTCGAGTCGATATGGGCATCTGTAAGACTGTGGTAATCTTCTGCTTTGTGCTTCGGCTGCTGCCCGACTTTCACTACATGGCGGGTACGGAGATTCCGGGCTAGCGGATTAGAGGCAAAACCGCTCAGGTACATGGGCATGAGTTTCTTGAGGCTTTTGAATACCTTTGCATTACTGCTCAGCATAAAGAGCATATCGTAGGGTCCATCCTTGTACAGCTCGTCAGCTTCCAATTGTTCAGACGGAGAATTTTTTTCGTCCGTGGTGACTACATAGGTGATGTAGGGCTGGGTCTGCCAGAATGCTTTCTGGACAGAAGGTGCCACAATGGTAAGCTGCATATCCGCGCGACATGCCTTGAGCCGCCGCATCATGGGGATAACTAGTACAGCTTCTTCAAAGGCCTCCGGCACACAGAGAATGATGCGGTACGGCAGACGCGCGTATTGCCGGATGATTTCATTATGTTCATCGCAGGTGTCCGGAGCGAATCGATAAGAAGGCTTCCAGCGGTGGTGCATCCAGAACCCATCCAGGATACTCTGCCTTTGTACTTTTTCCAACGCAAGGTTCATTGCCATGGTAATGCTGGCGTTGCTGGCTGTCGGATCAGGGATGTCAACTTCCTGGCTGAAATCAGCCTCCCAGCGCCCCAGCCCGATAGTGCGACTGGCAACAACATACATGTGCACATTTTCTTTACGGCGCTTGTGAATGAGCGTCGGCAGGGGGGTGGTTCCGGTTACCTTGCCGAAGTAGGGAATGAAAAGCCCTTGCTGGGTGAATTGGTCACTGAGCACGCCAAGCATACCCCCATCTCTTGCCATGCGGAACACATCTTTAAGCCCGTTCTTGATGTTGAACATCTCGCAGCCATAACGGGTGCGGATGTCGTATACCGTTTGTTCAAGTGCCGGGTTGTCCAGACGCCGGTATAGAGAACCATAGCGTTTTACGTTCTGGAAAAGCGGGCGCAGACGTGCCATCATTTCCCAGTTGCCGGCATGGGGAACACAGCAAATGACGCAGTCCCCTGATTCAGCAGATTTTATGAAGGATTCTCTACCTGTGAGAGAAACGGCACGGGAAAGTTCCTTGTCAGAAAGAAGACCTGTCTTGAAGGTGCAGACCATGTTTTCGCAGGTGCGCACTATGTTCTGGCGGACCAGGGAGTTGAGCTTGCGGCCTCGCAGAGAGGGGTCGATGGCTATGCGTAGATTTCGTGCTACAATGCGGCGGCGGCTGGGTAATGCTGCCCATGCCAGATAACCAATGGCGCGCCCTGCCAAAGCAACAATCCGGATATCCACGATACGCAGAATCCCGAACATCATGCGGATGAGGACAATGGTAATCTTATCAACAAAAGTTGCTTTCTTGGGAGAGCTTCTGGCCATTGGATGCAGGGATTTAGTTGATGGTCATGAACCGGGGCACGTAGAATGGTTTGCGGGTATAGGGGTCCCATACCTTGTCTCCTACTTTGCTCTTGGAGTAGTCAAGCTGGTAGTAGGGTTCGTAAGGGGAAACCAGAATGTTGGAGAATTCGCACGGAAGGGCATAAGGCAGACCATCAGCGGCATATTCGACGCGACCATCCAGATGCCCGGAGGGCGGCAGATCATAGGGGTTTACCTTAATCCAGTTTTCACTTGCCGGTTTTCCTCCGTTGTCAGCAATGACATGGGGCGGCCTCTCTCCTGGGTATTCGTCGCGGATGAATTTATCAGCAATCTGCTGGACTACGCAGGAACTGAGAGAAACCACGCTGAGCGCAGCGAGGCATGTGATTAGTAAACGGCGTTTGTTCATGATGTGTGATTTATCTTGTTTTATGAAGGGCGGTATGGAATCAGGGTGATGCGGCTTTCAAGTCCGTTCTGGCCTTGCGTGAAGTACGGGCAGTAGCCATGTTCCTCGATAATGGAGAGGATTTCCGGATAGCAGTTGCGTAGTGTAACGAGTGCCGGGGCGAGCATCCTGATGTGTCGTTCGGGAATTCCCATCCTGCCGATGCTGCCTCCCTTGGGAAGTTTGCCGTACAGCATTCCGTTTCCCTTGAAGTCAACTTTGAGTTCCGGGCGGCCATGGGTGATTTCCTGTCGGAATGAGAGGTTGACGGAGGTGGTCTGATGAATGTTCGCCCCGATGAGACGGTCAATAATCAGTTCTGCGTAACCGTTGTGGATGCGTACGGCCACCCCTTCGCAATGAGTAATGATGGAGAAAATGCCGGTCTGTCTCATGCGGCAGGTGCTGCGCAGATACCGGTTGATTTCTGCTTCTGTGAAACTGATTTCCTGGCCATTGGCATTGCGCAGCAGGGCTGTTAAATCACGGGCGCTTCCGTGGTCTGCATAACCGGCAATGTTGCGCATGTTCTGCGGGGTCCACATGCTGACTACTGCTGAGATGAGCATGGTGGTGAAAGCCAGGAATACGATGATGGCCAGAAGCCCCCAGAAGTTGAACCGATGCCAGATTTCCTGCAGAAGATTGTGTTGGTCTTCTGCCGGTTCTTCACTTTCATCTTCACCAGGTTGGGCAAAGAAAGCCCGTTTGGTGATATCTTCTTTCTGTGTGTTTTTATCGAACAGAAACCCCCACAGAGAAGTCTCCTCCTCTGAGCGTTTTTTTGAGCGTTTCCTGTTAGGGTTGGCGGCCATGCCTCGATATGCGGAGTATTATAGCGCACATTCCTTGCCATGAAAAGGAAAAAACAGCTTTGCGAAGGCTCATGACAGGCTATTTTAGACCCCATCGAGCGCCCAGCGCAGGTATTTGAGGGATTCTCCCCAGATTTTGCGGTTTGTACTGCCAAGAACCACCACAATAACAGCTCTGCCATTACTGGAGGCACAGGAAATCAGGCACTTGCCGGCCAGATTGGTGAAACCTGTCTTCATGCCGTGCACCCAGGGGTGGCTGGTGAGCAGCCGGTTGGTGGAGCGGATGAGCCGCACCTGGCCGTTGTTGCGGCGGAACTCGTAGGCCGGTATATTAATCATGCTGCGGATGGTGCGGTTGTTATACGCATAGCAGGCAGCACGCGCCATGTCATAGGCGGTGGAATACTGCGAAGCCGGCAAGCCGTTCGGGTTTTCGAAGTGTGTGTTGTTCATGCCCATGCGGCGGGCGCGGGCATTCATGGTTGCCACAAAGTTCTCTACCGTGCCGCCGCAGTCGCGGGCAAGGGATACGGCAACGTCATTGAAACTGCCGGTGAGCATGGCCTGCAACAGTTGGCGGCGGGTGTATTTTTCCCCGGCACGCAGATTCAGGCGAATGGGCGGAGCCAGCCGGTCTGAGGCCTGAATGGTTACGACCTTATCAAGGTCTTTCGTATCACATACGCAGAGTGCTGTAATGATTTTCTGCGTGCTGGCCACCTGGCGGCGCTGACTGGCGTTGTAGCCATACAGAACCTGACCATTGTAGGGGTCAATCACGCAGACTGCGGCACAATCAGGGCGCGGGGCTGCCTTGGTGGGTACTGGCAGGGGGCGTGCCGGATTCAGACTGCTGCTGTGAGCTCTGCGAATGCGTCTGGCTGCCTGGGGAATGGCGGTCGGCCTCTGCCCGGCATAGGGCTGGTTCTGCTGGAATGGGAGGCTGAATGCGGCTTCAGTCGGGAGTTGAATCAGCGTGCAGAACGAAAGGAGGACAACGAGAAAACGCATGGCAGACGAGTCTAGTGGAGCAACCGTTATTTTGCAAGTCTAAATTCTGTTCACCAAGGGCGGGAAAAACGGCCTCCGGGCAGGGGGATAATACGGCGTTCTATCTGCAGCCGCATGAGCAGCGGGGTGATGCTGTGCGCCCCGCGTCCCAGGGCGGAGCAGAGCGCATCCAGCGTGTCGTTTCCGCTGTCAATAGCCATGAGCAGCTCGTTTGCCTCTGCATCCGGCAGCGGTTCACGTATGGGGGCAGGAGAATCGGTCCGGGGTATTTCCTCGTTGAAAAGTTCCATTTGCTGCGGGTGCGGATTCCAGCCCATATCATCTATCAGTTCGGCTGCAGATGTGCAGAGGGTTGCCCCGTCACGAATGAGGGAGTGGCAGCCGCTGGAGGAGATGCTGTGCGCCAGCCCGGGCACGGCAAATACGCTGTTGCCATATTCGCTGGCGGCCATGCCGGCCGTGTGTAGAGACCCGCTGCGCCGGGGAGCTTCCACTACCAGCGTGGCGCGACTCCAGGCGGCTACTATACGGTTCCGCTGAGGAAATGTGGTTCTGCTGGGTCGCATGTACATGGGGAATTCGGATACGATGGCCCCATGTCCTTCGCAGATGAGGTCTGCCAGCTGGGCATTTTCTTCCGGGTAGATGGAGGCGAGCCCGAATCCCAGTACACCGATGGTGCGGCCGCCGGCATCAAGAGCACCCCAGTGAGCTGCGGTGTCAATCCCCCTCGCCAGGCCTGAGATGATGGTGCAGCCTTCCTCTGCCAATTCCCGTCCGAATCGGCGTGCCGTTGTTGCTCCATATGGTGTTGCCTGTCGTGTGCCGACTATTGCTACGCTGCGGGCACTATCGGATTCCAGCCAGTTGCCCCGCACATAGAGCACGATGGGTGGGTCGCTCATGCGCCGCAGAAATTGGGGGTATTCGGCATCAAGCAGCGTTACTATGCGCGCACCATACTGGGTTGCGCATTCTATTTCTGCCTGTGCATTGGTGCAGTTACGCCAGTCTGCAATGGCAGCGGCTATTTTCGAGCCGACGCGGGGCACCATGGCCAGCATCTTTTCCTCAGCGTGGAGTACGAGTTCGGCACTGCCGAAAAATTCCAGCAGTGCCTGAATCCTCATGGACCCGAGACCGGGTATGAGGTTGAGGGTAATGAGTGCCTCCTGCGGGGTGAGCATGCGGCGGGAATCAGCGCTCGACGGTGAAGTCCAGACCGAGGTCAAGCGAGGGTACTGAGTGCGTGAGGCAGCCGAAACTCATGAAATCAACACCTGTTTCAGCAGCGGCGGGAGCCGTGGCGAGAGTGAGCCCACCGGAGGCTTCAAAGTACGGTTTGCAGCCCTGACCTCGCATCTCTACAGCCTTGCGCATGTCTTCATTGCTCATGTTATCCAGCAGAATGTAATCTACGCCTTCCAGTTTCAGGAATGCTTCTACCTGCTGCAGGTTGTCGGCCTCCAGTTGAACTTCCACACCGGGACGCTCAGCCTTGAGCTTGTTGATGCAGGTCTGCAGGTGGTCGGTGTTGCCGTCTGTCATGAGGTGGTTGTCTTTGACCATGGCGCGGTCGTAGAGCCCGAGGCGGTGATTGTTGCCGCCGCCGTGCACAACGGCAGCTTTTTCCAGCAGACGATAACCAGGAGTGGTCTTGCGGGTATCCAGCAGTTTGCATTCGGTGTGTGCAATGGCTTTTACATACTTGTGGGTCATGCTGGCTACGCCGGAAAGCCGCTGAATGAAGTTGAGCGCGGTGCGCTCGGCACCCAGAATGGACTGAGCCTTGCCTTCAATCATCATGACCACGGCACCAGGGGAAACTTCATCGCCATCGTTCAGGTATACTTCTACTTTCAGGGTGGGATCCACCGCCTTGAATACGGCACGGGCAACCTCCACGCCGGAAAGTACACCCTGAGTGCGCGGGCGAAGCAGCGCACGGGCCTGCAGTTCCGCCGGTACAAAGTAGAGGGAGGTTACGTCCCCATCGCCGAAATCTTCATCGAGCGCCAGTTTGATAAGCGCCTCCATATTATCAGATACCTTAGTGTGGCTCATGCGGGCAATGATAGACCTCTTGCGCGCGAATGTAAAGGACGAAATCGTGCATGTTTATGCACCAGATTGCTCTTGATTAGGTAGAAACGCCGTGCTAAAATCGCCGCCGCTATGTTCTACATCACGACAGCAATTGACTACACAAACGGCGCTCCCCACATCGGGCATGCGTATGAGAAGGTTCTGGCAGATGTTCTGGCTCGCTGGCACCGAATGTGTGGCGAGGAAGTTTTTTTTCTGACGGGTGTGGACCAACATGGCCAGAAAGTGCAGCAGAAGGCAGAGGCCGCAGGCATGCAGCCCCAGGAATACGCCGATATGGTCACGCAGAAGTTCATTGCTCTGTGGGAACGCCTCGGCATTCAGTATGATGGATGGGCTGCTACTACCGATGCTCGCCATAAGGCATGCGTACAGGCCATCCTGAGCGACCTCAAGGAAAAAGGATGTCTTTACAAGAAGGGGTACAAAGGGTTCTATTCTATTCGCCAGGAACAGTTCCTTACCGATAAGGAGCGTAATGAACAAGGTGAATTCGGCCCGGAGTGGGGCGAAGTTGTGGAACTGGAGGAAGAAAACTGGTACTTTAATCTCAGCCAGCAGGTAGAGTGGCTTAAGGAGTACGTGACTACCCATCCCTCCGTGGTGACCCCCGAGTTCCGCCGCCAGGACTTGCTCAATGCCATTGAACGCGCTGCTGGTGTGGATCTGTGCATTTCCCGCCCGAAAGACCGCCTCTCCTGGGGTATACCTCTGCCTTTTGACCCTGAGTTTGTGACCTATGTGTGGTTTGATGCTCTGGTAAACTACATTTCCTTTGCCGGCTATAAGGCTGCAGAAGGCGCCGGGCTGCCGGATTTCAACAAGCTGTGGCCTGCCGCCTGTGAGGTAATCGGCAAAGATATCCTGGTGCCGGCGCACGGCATTTACTGGTTGTGCATGCTGCATGCCATGGGCTTTGCCGATGAGCAGATGCCGGCGCTGCTGGTGCATGGCTGGCTGAACATCAAGGGCGAGAAAATGTCCAAATCCCTGGGCAATATTGTAGACCCCAACGATTTGTGCGATGCATTCGGTGCAGAAGCTGTGCGCTATTATCTGGTGCGCGATACCAAGACCGGGTACGATAGCGATTTCGACCCGGAGCGCATGAAGATGATTTACAACACAGAGCTGGCCAACGATATAGGCAACCTCTGCAACCGCTCTCTCAATATGTGCGTGCGCTATTGCGGTGGCGTGGTCGCTTTGAATGAGGGGGATGATGAGCTTTCTGCCGCCCTGCGCGAAAGCATGGCTGCAACCGTGGTTAAGTTTGCAGATTGCATGAACAGCTACAACACAGCAGATGCTCTGGCTGCGCTCAATGCGCACGTGGGCCTCTGCAATAGCTATATTGAGCAGAAACAACCCTGGGCTCTGGCTAAGGATGAAGCTAATCTGCCTGAGTTGCAGCGTGTACTGGCCCACCTGCTGGAATGCTGTGCACAGGTTGGCTACCTGCTTGGTTGTGTACTGCCTGAAGCTTCTGCGCGCATTCTTGCCCAGCTGCAGCTGGATATAACCGGTCTTACCCCGCAGTCAATGGCCTGGGGGCTGGTTAAGAATGGCCACTCCGTACAGGCTCCCAGTCCGGTGTTCCCGCGTATCCTTTCCGCCGAGGAGAAAGAAAAGATGGCTGCCAAGGCTGCCAAGGCTGCAGAGAAAGCCGCCCGCAAGGCTGCCCAGCAGGGCTGAGTGGAATCAATGTTAAGAAACGAGGCGGCAGATTTTTTCTGCCGCCTCGTTTTACATCTCCTCTACAAGCCCCATAAACTCAAATGGGGTATCGCTTGTCAAATCTCCGATGAGCCAGATGAACGGGCGGGAGAAACTGATATGATTTTTTGCATAATCCAGCTCGGGGGAGGCCGGTGACTTAGTGTCGGTTTCTACAAGCCGGAGCGCAGAAGCATGAATCATGCCATTCAGATGAATCTTCTCGTTTGTCAGCCCGGAAAAATCTGCCTTTTCTGTATCGAAGATTGAGGTGAGGCCAAGCTTGCGGAGAATGTAACGCATATCGAATGGCCGGACTTCCAGTTCCAGTCTGGGAAATTCGACCAGGGTATCCTCCGGCGTGGCTTCTGCCAGGGATTTTCGTATATGGCTGAGTAAATCCGGGGTCAGAGACTCGGCAAAGGCGCGGGCTGAGCCTGAGGGAATAATGCCGATGAGGACTCGGGGATTCGGCGTTTTTTCATGTGGTTGCATCAACATAGCAGCAGCGCGCCATGTTCCATCCCCGGCTCTGGCTGTCCGGTAGTTGCCCCGGCTCCGCATCTGGTGGAAGCTTGGCATGGCGCCGGATTTGCTGTCAAATTCAGCCATTCGGGAATCTTCTTTTCGGAAAGGAATTTCCCATGTTCCGCAGCAGTATGCCACAGCGCCGGCCAGTAATCTGGTGCGTTCGTTTACGTTGTCGGTTTCTGCATATCGGGCATTCGTATCGGGGCCTGTTTGAGCAAGGAGTCCATTGAAAATGCTCAGAGCAAGGGGCGTGTTTTCCGAGAAAGGAATGGCCATGATCCCGGTTCCTGTTTCTTTGCGGGGGATGCTGATGTCGGCTGCCAGGATAACGTTATGCAATGAATTGACCGCTGGAGAGGATGTCGGTTTCCTGAGCTGCAATGATTTCATCTCCTCCAGAGAGATACCTCCTGTCAGTTGCGAAAGAGCATACAGAGCATCGCTGATGGCGTGTGGGGCGGTTAATACATTTCCCTCATTTTCGCTGATTACTTGTTTAAAGAGCTTCAGGCTGAAAGCATCGGTGATAATACCTTCTTCCAAAATACAGAAGTCCTTTTTTTCAGACGCTTCACTCTGCGGTGCTTTTGCCTGGTAAAAATGGCTGTACAATACCCCGCCCAGCAGACTGAGCACAGCAACGAGAGACAGTACAATAATCTGGGATACCTTCATGGCGGTTACGAGTAAAGTGAAAGCTCTTCATCCAGTTTTGTGCAGGGGGCCACGCAATAGCGCTCTCCCAGCTCAATGCTGACTCTGTTCCCCAGCGTATTGCGGAAGTGCATGTGAACCGGCATCTTGCCCGGGTATTTGAGCAGAATCTCTTTAATCAGCTCCAGGTCACCGGCGTTGTGGCGCGAGGTGTTGAGCGTGATTTCATAGAACTTCGGCTTGCCACCGCGCCGCTTGGTGCCGGAGCCAATCTGCTCTACCCCATTGGCCGAAACTTTCTTGCCGCCGGTCTTTTCGTCCTCTGATATGCGCGCGCGAAACTGCACGAAGTTGCCCTCAACCAGCAATCCTTCCTGTTCCATGGCATCAGTGAATGATTTGCCCCAGAGCAGGGCCTCTGTACTGCCGGTGAAGTCCTCCACGGTGATGATGGCGAATTTCTGCCCGCTCTTGCTCATTTTGATAGTGACAGCGCGCAGCATACCTGCCATGTCCTGCGAGCCGCGGATTTCCTCGGCGGTGAGGTCGGGCAGGGTGCCGATAGGCAGGAACCTGGGAGAGTCGATAATACCCCGCATACTGTCCAGCGGGTTGCCGGTGAAGTAAGCTCCGGTCAGGAACTTTTCATCATCCAGGCGCTTTTCCTTGGGCCATTCCTGAATAATGGTCTTCTCCTCAGGGGCGGAGGTTGTGCCCATCATATCAAAGAGCGCCATCTGGCCGGCCTCTGCATCCTTGTGTACGCTGCTGGCTCCGTTGATGCATTGCTCAATGCTTTCGAAAATCTGTGCGCGGCAGACATGCATCCAGTCGAAAGCGCCACACTGCACCAGCACTTCAATCTGGTTGCGGCGCACATTCTGAGGGGGGATACGATAGCAGAAATCTTCCAGACTCTTGTATGGCCCGTTTTTCTTGCGTTCCTCCACGATGACCCTCACGGTTTCCGAACTCATACTTTTGACCGAGGCCAGGCCGAATCGCACGGCCAGCTTGCCATTCGGCAACGTTTCGGGCTGGAATTTCACTTCACTGTGGTTCACACAGGGACCGAGTACTTCAATCCCCATGCGGATGGCTTCCTGAATGAAGACGCCAATCTTTTCATTGGTGGCTTCGTTGGTCATAAGACCGCAGAGGAATTCCACCGGGTAATGGGCTTTCAGATAGGCGGTCCAGTACGAGATATGCCCATAGCAGGCCGAGTGTGATTTGTTGAAGCCGTAGCCGGCGAACTTCTGAATTTTGTCGAAAATGGCGTTGGCTGTCTTTTCGTCAATCTGGTTGACATCCCAGCAGCCTTTCACAAATCGGCGGCGCTGTTCGGCCATTTCCTGCATGTCCTTGTGTCCCATGGCTCGGCGCAGCAAGTCTGCACCACCCAGGGTGTAGCCGGCCAGAAGCTTGGCAGCGGCCTGCACTTGTTCCTGGTAAATCATCACCCCGTAGGTGAGGCCGGAAACGGTTTCCAGAAGCGGGTGTTCGTACTCCGCTTGTTTCAACCCTTTCTTCACGGCAATCATGTCGTCCATGAACTGCATGGCGCCCGGGCGATATAGGGCGAGCAGGGCGATGATGTCTTCAATGTTGTCAATACCATAGCGGCGACAGGTGTCTACCATGCCACCCGATTCCAGCTGGAACACGCCCATGGTATCACCACGGTTGAGTAGTTCAAAGGTTTTCTTGTCGGTGATGTCCACCGCATCGTAGCGGAAATTCGGGTTACGCCAGCGCACATAGGTTTCCGCGTCTTTCATTACCGTGAGGGTCTTGAGCCCCAGGAAGTCCATCTTCAGCAGACCTGCGTTGTAAATAGCACCCATATCGCATTGGGCCACTACTTCTCCGTGCGGGTTGCTCAGGTCATCGCGCGTCAGCGCCACATATTCATCCAGCGGGCGGTCACCAATCACCACACCGGCAGCATGCATGCCCACGTTGCGCACCGTCCCCTCGAGTTTCTTGGCGTAGTTCCAGATTTCCCGGTAGGTGTCATCCTGCTCCAGCAGGTTACGCAGGTCTTCGCTGGCGGCATAGCTCTTATCCAGGGTCACGCCGGGGCCGCTTTCAATAAGCTTGGCAATTTTATCACTATCGCTGTAGCTCATGTCCAGGACGCGCGCCACGTCCTTAATTACCGATTTGGCACCCATGGTGCCGTAGGTGATGATGTGTGTCACGGCTCGTTCGCCGTATTTGTGGCGTACGTAGTCGATAACCTCCGGGCGGCGGGTCTGGCAGAAGTCGATATCAATATCCGGCGGGCTCACGCGTTCCGGGTTCAGGAATCGTTCAAAGATGAGGTTGAAGGCGTAGGGGTCAATGTTGGTGATTTTCATCACATACGCCACCAGAGAACCAGCCGCCGAACCACGGCCCGGCCCCACCGGGATATCGTGGTCTTTAGCCCAGTTGATGAAATCTGCGGTAATCAGGAAGTAACTGGGGAAGCGCAGCTGGTTGATGATGCCCAGTTCGTAGTCGAGGCGGGCGCGCAGTTCCTGGTCGTTTTCTGCGCGCTCCTTGCCGTAGCGTTCAGCCAGCCCTTCGTAGCAGATTTTACGTAAGTATTCCTCGCGGGTGGAGCCATCCTCCGGGGCGAATTCCGGGTAACGCTCGGTGGAGGTTGAGTCCAGCTTAATGGAGGTGTTGCAGCGCTCTGCAATGACGTTGGTATTCTCGTAGGCATCCGGGTATTCCGGGAAGAGCAGGCGCATTTCTTCCTCGCTCTTGAAATACACGCTCTTGGGGTAGCGCATGCGCTTGGAATCCATGCGTTTGTTGCCTGTGCCCACGCAGATGAGAATATCATGGGCATCGTGGTCATCAGCATTCAGGAAATGGGCGTCGTTGGTGACAACCAGGGGAACATTGTGCTTGCGGGCAATGCGTACCAGATCCGGAATCACACGGCGTTCCTCTTCTATCTCGTGGTCCTGGAGCTCAACGAATACGTTGTCTTTGCCGAAGATTTCTACCAAATCCAGCAGCACTTGTTCTGCTTTTTCCGGCTCGTCCCGCAACAGCCATTCCTGCATGGGGCCGGCAAGGCAGCCGGTGAGGCAGATAAGCCCTTTGCTGAATTCTCTCAAGGTATCGTAATCAATGCGAGGTTTATAGTAGAAACCATCCAGATGCCCGCGGGAAACAATCTTAATGAGGTTTTCCCAGCCGATGTTGTTTTCGCAAAGCAGAACCAGGTGGCAGTATTTATTGCGCCCCGGAATCTGCTTCTTTACATCCAGAGGGGTGGGGGCAACGTACACTTCGCAGCCCAGAATAGGTTTGAATACCGGTTTTTTCTCATCCGGGTGTTCCCTGTTCCACTCCAGCACGCCCTTGTTGTGTTTCTTTACGTTCACCATGAACTCAATGGCGGCAAACACATTGCCGTGGTCAGTAATGGCTACTGAATTCATGCCCAGCTCCACGCATTTCTTAATCAGATCCTTGGTGTGGATCATGCCATCGAGCAGGGAGTATTCGGTGTGAACGTGTAAGTGTGTGAAAGCCATAGCGTGCGCGCGCATTATACACGAACGCGTACCATTTGTCAGCATGAAAACAGAAAAAGGCGATACATATGACATGTATCACCTCTTTCCGGGAACTTACCGCAGCACCCGGCTAGCAGCTTATGGTGTTGTTCAGACTGGCTATGTGAATTTCGCCATTATGGAAAGACTGCAGCGCTTTGCTCATGGCGGCAGAGCATTCCTTTTCTCCATGCACCAGATAAACTTTCGACTTCTTGCCGCCAGTAGCGCGGAAGTAATGCAGCAGCTCATTGTGGTCTGCGTGACCAGAGAAGGAATCCAGCGATTCTATGCGGGCGCGCACCGGATATAGGTCTCCGAGAATCCGCACTTCCAGCGCACCATTAAGGATGCGTCTCCCAAGGGTATTGGCGGCGCAGTAGCCGACAAAAAGCACCGTGTTGTTTGGGCGGCCAATGCCATTCTTGAGATGGTGGAGAATGCGCCCGGCTTCGCACATGCCGGAAGCGGAAATAATGATGGCGTTTTCGCGCAGGTTATTAAGCCTCTGTGATTCAGAAATGCTGCGAACCATGTGTAGCTGTTCGAACTGGAATGGGTCGCGCTCTGCAAAGAGGAAGTCGTACACCTCTTTGTTGAAACATTCTGGGTGAATGCGGAAAATCTCAGTAGCGCTCACAGCCATCGGACTGTCTACGTATACCTGGTAATTGGGAATGCGCCCCTCCTTGTAAGCTCTGTTGAGCAGGTAGAGCAACTGCTGGGTGCGTTCAACCGCAAATGAGGGAATATAGACATTGCCGCCGCGCTTGAGCGCATCTCGTATGGTGCGGCAGAATGTTTCGTCATCCCGGCTGGGTGCTTCGTGGTGACGGCCTCCGTAGGTGCATTCCATGAGCATGATGTCCACATCCGGCACAGGGACGGGGTCGCGCAGCAGTTCGTTGTTGCCTCTCCCCACATCACCGGAGAAAAGCAGCCGTTTGTGTTGCCCGTCCTCCTCGTCATCAATATCCAGCACAATCTGGGCTGCGCCCAGAATGTGCCCGGCATCATAGAAAGTGAGTGTTACTCCAGGCTGAATCGGGAAGGCAATTTCATATCCAATGTTGATGAAGCGGCGCAGGCAGGCTTCAGCATCCTGTTCTGTGTAAATGATTTCTGCAACATTTCCACTGCCGCCTTTGCGTGCACTCATCTTGTTGAGGAACTTGCAGTCGCTTTCCTGGATGCGGGCGGAGTCTGCCAGCATGATCTGGCATAAATCCCGCGTGGCATGGGTGCTGTATATGAACCCTTTATACCCTTTCTTCACTAGATTGGGCAGGTTGCCTGAGTGGTCGATGTGCGCATGCGAAAGTACCACACAATCAATCTCTGCCGGGTTGAAGTAGGGAAAATCACGGTTAATGCGCATCTGGTCCTCGCGGTGGCCCTGGTACATGCCGCAATCGAGGAGTATTTTCCTGCCATTTACCTCCAGCAGATGCTGGGAACCGGTTGTTGTTTCAGCTGCTCCGCAAAAATGAATTTTCATTACCCTGTATCCTAACTTGAAAAATACAATTTTTCAAGTAAAAAGAAAAATAACAACAGAAACGCAACACAAGGGCAGCGTTGGTTGTGGAAAACTGCTGAGGCATTAATTGCCGGGGCGGAACTTCAGCGTGTCGTTCAAGGGAAAGTCATATTGGTGGCACACCCCCATGGGAGAGAGGTAATAGTGCCACCATTCCTTGCTGTAATTAAGCATGCCGGCGGCGGCCATGGTGTCTCTCAGCAGAAGTCGGTTTGCTCGCTGGCGCGGGGTAAGGCCCGGGTATTCCGTAGCAGAGCTGGCATCGAGCAGGTCGTGGCGGCCTCCCATATCCAGTTCTTTGCCGGTGCGGAGGTTGATGATAGTTGCGTCTACTGCGACACCCCAGCAATGTTCAGAGGTCAGGCCAATATACTTGTTATCATAAATCTGACGCTTGGTGATACGGGGGTAAAACTTGGCACGGGTCGAGTCATCCGGGGTTTCGGACCATGCGTGGAAATCCAGCATCGCGCGGTGAGGCCGGTAGGCATCCCACACGAGCAGGCCCATGCCTTTTTGCTGCAGTTCGGTCTGAACTTTTGCTATGGCCGCAGCTGCATCCTTACGCAGAATGGCTCGCCGGCCGGTGGTGTAGCCATTTACCGGGCGCCCCACAAAGTTATCATTCCCGCAATATTTCAAATCCACTTTCACAGTAGGAACCACTTCATCCAGATAGCAGAGTTCCGCCGGCATAATACCGGGGTAAACCATGAGCGGGGACTTCTGGGCGCAATGGCAGAGCAGCAGCGGCAGGAGCAGGGCAAAATAGCGGAACTTGTTCATGGCTGGGGGGCTGAGGGGCGAATCAGTGTATCACAAAGGGGAAAATCGTAGCGGATGAGGTTCTTCTTCTCCATCATGAAGTAGTGCCACCATTCGCGCTTATAGTTTCGCATGCCTGCAGCATACATGGTGTTGCGCAGCAGCATTCGGTTGGCGCGCTGTTCCGGGGTGAGCCCCGGATACCGTGTGGCAGAACTCTCATCCAGCAAATCATGGTGCCCTCCCATATCAAGCTCCTTACCGGAGGATAGCTCAATGATGGTGACATCCACGGCAATACCCCAGCTGTGTTCCGATGCCCGGCGGATGTACTTGTTAGCGTATATCCCTTGTTTGGTGATGTTGGGGTAAAATTTGTCTTTCATTCTGGCGTCCGGTCCTAATGACCATTGGTAGAAATACTCCATGGCGCGGTGCGGGCGGTAGGCATCCCAGATGAGTAGCCCGTATCCTTTTTCTTCGAGTGCCTGTTGCGCCTTGCGGAGACATTCAGCGGCATCCCTTCTCAGGATGGCTCGGGTTCCGGTGGTGTAGCCGGCGATGGGTCTGCCTACAAAATTATCATTACCGCAGTATTTCAAATCGACCTTAATGCCAGGCACAGCTTCATCCAGGTAGCAGAGCTGTGCAGGCATTGTGCTTGTCCCTTCGTTTTCTTTCAGCTGGTGAATGCTGATTGTTCTGGTTTTCTTGGCGGTAGGCGGAGTCTGCGGTGCTACCTGTCGCTCAACGGGGGTAAGTGGCGCAGCATGTGGCTTGGGCTGAGTGCATTGGCACAGAACCCCAAGTAAGCAAATTGTCAGGAAACGACTCATCATGCATGTATTCTAGCATAAATGCGCCAGGCTAACAAGTTATCCCGAGAGGGAGAACAGACTTTATTCCTCCTCTTTGTTGAGATTCGAAAGATGTTGCTCCCACGCGCCGAGATTATTACGGTTACCAATGCCGAGGCGTTTACCATTGGGGGAAAGGGTAAAAAATTCCAGAAGCTCACCGGAGGGAGCATAGCCGGGAATGCCCAGGGCCAGTACATGAATGGGCTCTGGTGCCATATATGCGGGGGCTTTTACATCAAAATTTTCCAGGTAGTCGGCAGCTTCGCATTTCATGTTATCGGCGCAGATGATAACCATCTCACCACCTTGTTTCAGGATTTTCTTATAGTTGTCGTTTATGGTCGGGGTTGCTTTGCGGCAGGTGGGGCACCAGGAAGCAGAGGTGATGATAACATAGAATTTTGCATCCTTGCGGGGGCGTGCATCGGTGAGATACGTTGCCGGCTCCAGCGCCTCGTACACAGTTGCTTTGGTTACGATATCCTCCTTTTTCAGATTTTTTGCATCAATATAGGGAGTGTTGCAGTTCTCATGGTTGCATAGGTTTGCTTCTCCTGCAAGTTTCAGCCAGTTAAGAGTGATAGCTCCATGCCCTCGGAAAACAAGATGCCCGAAGCCATCCACCATGGTGACCTCCGGCAGCTTTTCAGGGGGCGTGTAGCCCGGCAGTTTCAGCTCATCTGCATCTTCCCGTGTGGTGTGTATGGTGGGCATCGGGACACCGAGGTTTTTCACGAAAGCCTTGGCTGCCAGAACCGAACGATCAAAGTTGATTACGAGCAACTCTCCACCCGCTTTCCGGATGGCCTCGTACTCCGCAACAATTTTGGGCATAATCGTGCGGCAGGGTCGACTTGTGTACGCCGCGCTCAGGTACATGTAGAAATTGGCTTTTTCCGCAGGCCTTGCTTTGGTGATGAATTTCTGCTTGTTGACAATAGCCGCTACATCAATTACAGGTTCCTCAGTAGCAGAACCATGGGGAACGGATGCCAGTACAAATGTAAACGCAGCGAGAAAAAGTTTTTTCATATGCAGCAGAGAGTGGTCGCGTGTGAATCTTTGATTAATAAGGGACGGCGCTTTACGATGAACGTTACCTGTGTATAGTATAGTTACCCCGGGGGGATGTCAAACAGAAAGAGAAGTGGACGTGCTATAGCCCAATTTATACTTGCGTGTCGTGGCTGCTGTGTTAGAATAACCTCGTTGAACCCCTTTTTTGGAAACCCGATGATGAATAAGAAACATTCTATCTGGAAATACGTGATAGTGCTGGCGGCCACAGGCGTGGTTGCTGTGGTTGGTGGTAAGGTTTCTCAGTCTGTGGTGGATTTGATGCATGATTCGGTGCAGGTTCCGCCTATGACTCCAGCACAGGCAGATGCTGTTGCCGGGAAAGTGCTGGAACTCAAGTGTGCCGCCTGTCATGCACAGGATGCCTCCTACAGCAAATTCCTCAACTTCTTCTCATTAGGTCTCATGGCTGATCATGTGGAGGGGGCTAAACGTGCGTTCCTTCTGACCCCGGATACCGCACATCGTTCCCTCAACGTGGATTACCTGAAGATGGATTATGTGCTGCGTACCCGGCGTATGCCTCCGGCCTCGTACTCTGCGGTGCATCTGGGCTCCCGCCTCACTCCTGCCGATGTGGCCATTCTCCGTAATAAGTACAAGGAAACAGGCGCTGCCGCCCGTGCATTTGCTCCCATTCAGCCGGCAAAAGCTCCCGCCACGGAGCTGGATAAGGCACGTGTATACCTCGGTTACCTGTTGTACCATGATGGCCGCCTTTCCACGAATGACAAGGTGTCCTGTGCTTCCTGCCATGACCTTACCAGGGGTGGTACCGATAATCTTGCCAAATCGGAAGGGGTTCCGGGGGCTGATGGTCTGCCTCAGCTGGGTGGGGTGAATGCCCCGAGCACGCTGAATGCTGCTGGCAACATACGCCAGTTCTGGGACGGCCGCGCCGCCAACCTCAAGGAACAGGCCGGAGGTCCACCCCTGAACCCCGTGGAAATGGGCTTCTCCTGCGTGGCTGATTGGGATGTTATTGCCGGAAAGTTGTCCTCAGACCCTGAGCTGGTGGCCTTGTTTGCCTATGTGTTCGGAGACCGTGGCATTACCGGCGATACCATTACGGAAGCCATTGCCGCATATGAGCAGACGCTGGTGACCCCGGATTCCGCGTTCGATGCATACCTGAAAGGGGATGAAAAAGCCCTTACCGACACACAGAAAGCCGGCATGAAATCCTTTGTGGAGCTGGGATGCGCCACTTGCCACAGCGGTCCCACCCTGGGTGGTATCAGCTTCGAGTACATCAACACCCACGCTGATATGCGCGCCCTGGCTGTAGGCTCTGATTACCAGGAGGGTGCCTTCGGTCTGCGTGATTTCACCAGAAAGGAGGAGCATAAGGATATGTTCCGTGTGCCTAACCTGCGCAATGTGGCTCTTACGGCTCCGTATTTCCACACCGGCAGCGTCAACAGCCTGCAGGAGGCTGTGCGTATCATGATGAAAACCCAGAACGGAGCAGGGGTAGACGATGATACCACCGTGAAGAACATCACCCGCTTCCTGGAGGCACAGACCGGCACACTGTATGGTAAACCGGCCAATGAACTCAAGCCACAGGATGTGAAACTTCATCCCGTTGCAGCTCCGCAGTCATGATTCGTTTTTCTGTGCTGGCTAGCAGCAGCCGTGGAAATGCCACCGTTATCTCCGGCGGTGGCACCCATGTGCTGGTGGATACTGGCATCTCGGCGTTGCGCATTCGAAAAGGCCTTGCCGAATGCGGTCTGGCAGATTCTGATTTGTCGGCTATCTTCTTTACCCACGAGCACCAGGACCATGTGTGTGGTCTGGGTGTTCTTGGAAAGAAACGCTCGCTGCCGCTTTACTGCAGCCGCTATCTTGCCCGCGATTTGCGGAGCATGGCGCCCAATGCTACTTTCACCTACCTGGAACCCGGGCAGCCGGTGCAGGTCGGCGCGCTCTCTGTAACGCCATTTTGTGTAAGCCACGATGCCGCAGACCCCTTGGGCTATGTCTTTGAGTGCGGAGGTGTGCGCCTCGGCTATGTGACTGATACCGGCATCATCATGCGCGGCATGCCCGAACTGCTGGCCGGAGTGCAGGGGCTTTACCTCGAATCCAACTACGACCCTGAGATGCTCGAGAACAGCGGACGCCCCTACGAACTTATCAACCGCATCTCCGGCCGCTGGGGGCATCTCTCCAATGGGCAGGCTTGCGATTTTATCCGCGCCATCGGGCATCCCGGCCTGCAGCACCTCGTGCTCGCCCACATCAGCCCCGAATGCAACACCCCCGCCAAGGCCTCTGCCGCCATGCGCGCCACGCTTGAGGACCTGCAGCTCCCCACCGCTTTGCACTGCGCCGCCATGGCAACCCGCCTCGATTGGATTGAGTTGACCTCCTAGTCTTTCTGTTGATATCGGGGGCTGGATTTCATTCGTTACGATGGAATGCGTTTTGGTGATTGCCCCGAACGATGAGAAAACCGCCTCCCTGCATGCGGAAGGCGGTTTTCGTGTGTTAAATCCGGAAGAGATTTACTTCACCAGGCTGTGGCCGGTCATCTCGGCGGGCTGCTCGATGCCGAGCAGGTGCAGCAGCGTGGGGGAGATATCGGCCAGAATACCATCGCTCAGAGTGATGGTGTCCTGGTCGGGCCCGCAGTAGATGAGGTCTACCAGGTTGGTGGTGTGAGCGGTGTTGGGAGAACCATCCGGGTTGAGCATGTTCTCGCAGTTGCCGTGATCGGCGCAGATGAGGCAGCAGCCGCCCAGCTCAAGAATCTTGGTTACGCTCTTTTCCAGGGCTGCATCCACGGCCTCGCAGGCGGCAATGCCGGCCTCGAGGTAGCCGGTGTGCCCCACCATGTCCGGGTTGGCGAAGTTCATGATGGCGATATCGTAGTTGCCGATGGCGTCCACAAACTTATCAGCCACTTCGCCCACGCTCATCTGAGGCTTGAGGTCGTAGGTTGCCACCTCGCGGGGGGAGGGAACCAGGATGCGGTCCTCACCCTCGAACTGGGTTTCCACACCACCGTTGAAGAAGAAGGTCACATGGGCGTACTTCTCGGTCTCGGCAATGCGGAGCTGCTTGAGCCCGGCCTTGGCGATAACCTCGCCCAGAATGTTGGTGAGCTGTTCCTGCTCGAATACAATCGGGGTGGGGTAGCAGGCTTCGTATTCAGACATGGTTACGTAGTGAACCTTGGGCTGAACGGTGCGGTCGAAGCCGTCGAAGTCCTCGTAGATGAAGGCGCGGGAGAGCTCTCGGGCGCGGTCGGCGCGGAAGTTGAAGAAGTAGACCACATCGTTGTCGCGCACGCGCTGGGTGTCGGCATCCACAAACACGGCCGGCTTCATGAATTCATCGGTCACGCCGGCTTCGTAGCTCTGGCGGGCGTATTCGGCCGGGCTGCAGGTGCAGACCTCTCCCTTGCCGAGCACGATGGCGTCCCAGCCCACCTGCACGCGATCCCAGCGCTTGTCGCGGTCCATGGCAAAGAAACGTCCCACCACGGTGGCAATCTTAGCGCCGTAGGGAGCCACGGCTTCCTCCAGTTGCTGCAGGAAACCGGCGCCGCTCTTGGGGTCGGTGTCGCGGCCGTCCATGATGGCGTGGATGTAGATGTCTTTCACGCCGGCTTCAGCGGCAATCTTGACAAGACCGATGAGGTGGTCAATGTGGGAGTGAACACCGCCATCGGACACCAGACCCATGAGGTGTAGGCGGCTGCCGGCGGCCTTGGTGTACGCCTCCACAATCACGGGATTCCTGGCAAGGGACCCATCGTTAATGGCGTTGGTGATGCGGCAGAGATCCTGGAACACCACGCGTCCGGCACCCAGATTCAGGTGGCCTACCTCGGAGTTGCCCATCTGGCCATCGGGCAGGCCCACATCCTGGCCGGAGGCACCCAGCATCATGTGCGGGCAGGTGGCCAGTAGTTTGTCGGTGAAAGGAGTTTTGGCGA
This sequence comes from Akkermansia sp., assembly GCA_045538275.1. Classification (GTDB taxonomy): domain Bacteria; phylum Verrucomicrobiota; class Verrucomicrobiia; order Verrucomicrobiales; family Akkermansiaceae; genus Akkermansia. The sequence goes on from JAZSRB010000017.1 coordinate 35,120, forward strand.
GAACGGTAGCATCGCCGGTCTTGTTGGCGGCTTCCGGGCCCTGCGGGTTGCGGCCCCAGCCGTCACGGATGATAAGTACTACAGGTTTATTAGCCATGGGCTCATTTTAGCAGTTTTCTAAACAGATGTGAAGCTTAATCACGCAGATTTACCCGGGAAAATATAGAATATGTGCAGCGCAGGAGTTGCGGGGGATTTTGAGCTTGACTCCCAACATGATTTGGAATATGCTTCCCGCTGTCAGAACAAGACATCTATACTACTATGTCCCGTACCCCCATCATTGCCGCTAACTGGAAGATGAACAAGGGCCCGAAGGAAGCCAAGGAATTCCTCGCCGCTCTTAAGGATGAACTTACTTGCGAGTGCAAGGCTGTTGACAAGGTAATCGTGCCTCCCTTTGTGACGATTCCTGCTGTTATGGAGACACTCAATGGCTGCACCTGCATCGGTGTGGGCGCTCAGGATGTGAGCGACCGCGACAACGGTGCTTTCACCGGTGAGATTTCTACCACCATGCTCAACGAACTGGGCTGCAAGTATGTGGTTCTTGGCCACAGCGAACGCCGCCAGTACCATGGTGAGACCAACGCCTACATCAACAAGAAGATTAAGAAGGCTCTCGCCGCTGGTATCTGCCCGATTTACTGCATCGGTGAGACGCTGGAGCAGCGTCAGGGTGGCGAGCTTGAAACTGTGCTGAAGAGCCAGGTTGTAGAAGGCCTGGAGGGCCTTACCGCTGAGGAAGTGGGCGGCCTTGTGATCGCTTACGAACCCGTGTGGGCTATTGGTACTGGCGTGACGGCTTCCTCCGCCGATGCTCAGGCCGCTCACGCTTTCATCCGTGGCGTGGTTGCCGAGGCTTTCGGCGCTGCCGCCGCTGAAGCTGTGCGTCTGCAGTATGGTGGTTCCGTGAAGCCGGACAACGCAGCCGAGCTCATGAGCCAGCCCGATATCGACGGTGCTCTCGTGGGTGGCGCCGCTCTGAAGGCTGATTCCTTCGCCGCCATCATCAAGGCTGCTCTGTAAAGGATACGCTCTTAGCAAAGCAAATTTATACGGAAAGGCACGCAAGTAAAGCTTGCGTGCCTTTCCTTGTGCAAACTAAAAAGAAAAACGGCAATTAATCCTTGTAGACACGGGGAACGCGACCGGAAATACTGGTGATAACGTTGCTGGGAATGGTCTTGGCGCGGGCGGTGAGTTCTTCCCAAGGTACATTGGGGCCGAGGATTTCGGCTACATCACCGGGCTGCACCTTGTCCATGTGGGTGACATCCACCATAATCTGATCCATAGTGACGCGGCCGAGTACCGGGCAGTATTCACCATTAAGGTAGACGCGGGCACCGGTGTTGGAAAGGTAGTGCAGGTAACCATCACCGAAACCGAGTCCAATGGTGGCTACTCGTGTGGGACCGCTGGTGATATAGGTGTGGTTGTAGGAAACTCCGTGGTCGCTGGGCAGGGTGCGCAGCAAGGTTACACGACTGTACAGGGTGAGTGTGTTGCGAAGCTCCCGGTTATAGGGCGAGGGCATGGGTGAGTAGCCATACAGAATGCGCCCCAGGCGCACCATGTTGGTGCCGGGGGCCTTGTAGTTGAATACGGCAGAACTGCTGCAGAGGTGGCGGTAGGGAATATCCAGATAGGTGCTCAGTTCTGCGACAGCCCGTTCGTAGGTGCGTATCTGGCTGTGGGTGAATGTGATATCTTCTGCCGCAGCAGAGAGATGCGAATACACGCCTTCGATGTGCAGGTTCTCAAAGTCGGCCAGGCGGGCGCCCATTTCGCCCAGCGTGTGCGGCAACAGCCCGGCGCGCCCCATGCCGGTGTCCACGTTGATATGCAGGTGCACTTTCCTGTTGTACAACTGCCCCAGGGAATTGTAGTGGGCGGCTTCCTCCAGACTGGAAAGTGCCACGCGCCAGCCATTTTGCACCACCATTTCGCGCTCTGCCGGGAAACAGGGGCCAAGAATAAACGGGCAGGTTCTGCAGCCTGCTTCCTGCACACGCAGTGCCTCAGCCGGCGTCGCCACTCCGAAGAATTCCAAATCACAATCATCCAGTGCCTTGACTACACCCTCGATGCCATGGCCATAGGCTTCTGCTTTCACGATGGCCATTTGCTTGTGCTGGGGTAAGATTCGGCGCACTACGGCCAGATTGTGCCGCATGGCGGCGGTGTCCACCTCAGCCCAGGCCCGGAAGAGTGATGTATCCTGCATGTTTGTATTCTAAGCCTCACACCGGCTAATTGCAAACATATTCGCTCTACCGGGCCTAAAAAAAAGCAATACAGACAGGTATCTCGCTTGAAATTGCGCAGAAGTTCGCCTATAATGCGCGCGTGAACATGCAAGTATTCCTTTCTGCAACAGATCCGCTGAAGTCGATGGGGTGGGGGCTCATGGAGCTCTTTGAAAAAGGTGGCCCGTTGATGTGGCCTCTCCTTTTCCTTTCCGTTATCGCTTTCATGGTGATGTTTGTCTGCCTCTGGACAACCCGCACATCTGCCGTGCTGCCGCCGCGTATGGTGATGTCGGTGGAGTCCTGCATCCGCCGCAAGGACTACGCCGGGCTCATGAGCATGTGTGAGCGCGATGGCTCCAGCTTTGCACTTACCATTCATGTGATTGTCATGTTCCTGCAGCGTAATCCCCGCGCCGGCATTGAGGAAGTGCGCGAAGTGGCCGCTGCCGAAGGCGCCCGCCAGACGAATATCCTTACTCGCCAGATTAACTGGCTTTCCGATATTGGTTCCATTGCTCCCATGATTGGTCTGCTGGGTACCGTGGTGGGTATGATGAAGACTTTCATGGAAATGGCCGCTGGCAATTTCGAAGGTGTCAAGCAGATGCAGATGGCTCATGGTATTGCCGAGGCTATGATTACCACGGCCGGTGGTCTGGTGCTGGCCATTCCTGCCATGGCGGCCTATGTGTTCTTCCGCAGCCGTATTCAGAAGCGCATTGCAGATATGGAGGTAGCCGTCACGCACATTCTTTCCGTTGTTTCGGTGCAGATGGATCGTGAACGCCGCCTCAGCAGCACCTACCAGCGTGGGACTGCCCAGGAAGTTCTGGATGAAGAGGTGTATTAATCTGCTGATACCCGGTTGCTATGAAATTTAATACCAAAGTACCGGAGCCGATTGGATTCCAGCTTGCGCCGATGCTGGATGTTGTTTTCCTTTTGCTCATTTTCTTTGTGGTGACGCAGAAGTTTATCCTCAACGAGCAGGATCTCAAGGTCAAGGTGCCCACTGCGCCCAAATCCACCGAGGAAACCTCCCGGGCTATCGATGAAATCATCATCAATGCCCGAGAGGAGGACGGCGACCTCATCATCACCATTGACCGCGAAGTGTTCACGCGCGAGAAACTGCATGCCATGCTTCAGCGTATGATTGCCGTGAACCCGAACCAGCCGGTGCGTATACGAGGAGATGCGCAGATGAGCTGGCAGCGCATGGCCGACGTAATTTCCACCTGCTCACAGGCAGGCGTGTGGAATGTATCATTCTCCAAGCAGATGCCCGAAGCTAAGAAATAGTGGCGAGCGGGGCTGCGGTTCACCTGAATAACCAGATTTCCCCATTATGAATACACGATTTTCCACCATGCTGGTACTGGGTATTTCCCTTGTGCCGGCTTTTGCTCAAGACCCAGCCTCTGGTGATGGCCCGCTGGTGGCCAACGCAGAAGCGGATGGCTATGCCATAGCGGAGCACCTTTACGCACAGGCGCGCACGGCAACGGATCCCGTGGCCCGCAGCCAGGCGATGTCTCGTGCGGCACAGTTGTTCCACGATTTCAGTACACGATTCCCCAAATCTGCAGTAAGTGATAAGGCCATGTATCTGAAAGCAATCTGCCAGGCAGAGGCCGGGGATCTCGCTTCCTCCAACAATACGCTGGGTGAACTGGCCAACGGGCACAAGGGTGAGTATGCCGCTGCGGCCGCTTATAAGCTGGCCAACCAGGCCACCGAACGCCAGATGTGGCAGAAAGCTCTGGGCTTTTACCAGATTACGGTTCGCGAGACCAAGCGCCCCGAGCTCCGCAATGATGCCCTTTATCGCCTGGGCCGTGCGCAATTGCAGACCGGGCAGCGCAAAGAGGCTGAAGCTTCCTTCCGCTCGCTACAGCTGATGCAGGGGGTGAATCCGCTTATTCTGCAGACTGCGTTGCTTTCCATGGCGCAGATGAAGACCGAAGATGGTAATGATGCCGAGGCGTATTCTCTGTTCCGCAATATTCTCAACATGAATGGCCTGGATGAGCGTGTGCTGGGAACCGCCACGCTGCAGGCTGCGCGTCTGGCTGCCCGCCTGGGCAAGGCGGATGAATCGCAGCAGCTTTACAGCCGCCTGACCGGCATCCGCGGTATGGAGAAATACTCCGGCGAGGCGCAGATGGAAAGCATACTCTCACTCTACAAGAGTGGCAAATATGCAGAGGTGGTGCGCCGGGCTTCAACCCAGCCCATATCGCTGGGTGACCCCGCCAAGGATGCGCGTCGCTCTATCATAGTGGGTCAGTCTGCCATGGAGGTGCGCCAGTATGAGGCGGCCATCATCTGGTTTGAGCAGGCAGAGAAGAGCCAGCCCGGCACTCCGCTTGCGGCTGATGCCGGATACCGCCGCATGATTTGCCTTCAGCAGGTGCGTGGCAGCAATTTCTTCCAGGAGGCCGAAAAATACCTGAGCTCCTATGCTACACCCGGTACGCCCACAGGGGGGCTTCCTTGTGTGGATTTGGTGCGCCTCATGTATGCAGACCGTCTCATGAGCGCAGATACCGCCGCCGCTGCCCGCCAGTTTGACGCCCTCAACTTTGATAACCTGCCTGAGGCGGTGCGCCCGGATGCCATGTATAAGAAAGCCTGGACCGCTGCACAGGGTGCTGTTTACGATCCTTTGCCCACGCTGACTACTTACATTGAGTCATTCCCGGCGGATTTCCGCATGCCGGAGGCTCTTACCCTGCGTGGTACGTTCCATGGTAAGAAGGGCAGCATCAATGAAGCTCTGGCGGATTACGACCGCGTGATTCGTGATTACCCGGAATCTGAATCTGTGGCGGTTTGCTGGCAGCGCGCAGCCAAGCTTTGCGCAGGCCGGGATGCCGATAAGATGGTGCATTATTACGAGGGCTTCATCAGGGAATGTGACACCATGACCCGGCAGGGACGCAAGATTAAGCCCGGCGCCCTGGCTGAAGCTCACTATAACATAGCCGGAGTGCTGGCAGAGAAGGACCCTGCCGCTGCGGTGCCACATTTTCAGGAGGCTCGTACCATGTATCCGGAGCAGTATGCAGCTCTCGTTGATCTGCGATTGGTGCAGTGCTTCTTCAAGATGAAGGATGCCGAGAATCTCAAGAAAGCACTTGTTGTGCTGGAGCGTGGGAATCAGGCATCGTACAATGCGTTGCCGCCGGCGATTCTGCGCTGGTGTGGCTGGACCTGTTTCCAGACTCATGATTATCTGTCTGCAGATAAGTATCTTTCCGACGCCCTGGTGCGTGAGCCCCGGGAGAAGTTTACTGCAGCTGATGGCAGCGAGCAGGAACGCCCCAAAGTGGAACCCATAGTGTGGAAAACGCTTGCGCGTGCCCGCCTGGAGCTGCGCTTGTATGCCCGTGGCCTGAGTGCCGCAGAGCATTATGTTTCCATGGAGACGCAGCCGTACCGCAAGGCTGAAGGCATGCGCGACCAGGCGCTGCTGCTCATCGGCCTGAATCGTGGGCCTGAGGCTCGCAAGATTTGTGAAGATGCCATAGCAATGGGAATAGACGGGCCTATTAAATCCACACTATTCATCACTCTGGGTGATGCCTGTTACCTTGATGGTGAATATAGCGAAGCGGCCAAGTATTACGGCCGCACGGCCAACGTAGTGAGCGATAAGGAAATAAAACCCCTTGCCCTTTATAAGATTACGATGGCATTGAAAAAGTGCGGTAAGGAGGGCGAAGCTGCCCAGTATGAGCAGGCTTTGCAGACGGAGTTCCCGCAGTGGACTCCCGGCAAGAGTGTACAGCAGTTCATGGAAGCGCAGAAAGCCCCGGCCAGGATTTGATTTGTTGCCTGAATCATGTTTTACTCTCCCACACCGAATCGCCGCAAGAGCTGGTTCCGTCTGCTTTCTATCGGGCAGAAGAAACTGCTGGTCATTGCCTCTGTATTGGGTGTACTTCTGCTTGGTATAGCGGGCGTGCTAGGGTATTATGGCTACAGAGCTTCGCAGTTTGAGCTGGACCGGGTATGCGCGGGTGTGAATACCAGCATGCTCTTTGATTCAGAGAATCGCCCTATTGCATCTATTTCTGAAAAGGAATCCCGGTTTGTTTCCCGTGAGGAACTCCCCACCCATCTCGTGAATGCCTTTGTCGCGCGAGAGGATGAGAACTTCTTTGAGCATGGAGGTGTGGTGTTCACTTCTGTGTTGCGTTCTGCATGGCGCAACCTGCAGTCGATGCGCTATGAACAGGGGGCTTCCACCATCACCATGCAGCTTACCCGCAATGTGTATGAACTGAGCGGCAAGTCCATGGACCGCAAACTGCTGGAAATGATGCTGGCTCAGCGTATTGAACGCAGATTTGATAAGTACACCATACTCGAGCAGTACCTCAGCCGCATTTTCTATGGTCAGAATTGCTATGGTATCAAGGCTGCGGCCAGACACTATTTCGGCAAATCTGTTAAAGAGCTTAACCTGGTGGAATGCGCCACGCTGGCTGGTTTGGTCCGGGCTCCTTCATGGTATAACCCCATTACCAGCATGGATAAGGCAATTGCTGTGAAAAATGAGACTTTGCAGCGTATGCTGGAATGTGGTATGATTTCTCAGGAAGAATGCAATATTGCAACAGCCGCCCCCATTGTTTTGAGAAAAAGCACTCCTGATGCAGAAGTCTTCAGTTCATATTCTGTGATGTGGACCCGCCATGAGTTGCAGGAAATGGGAGATGCTTTGCCTGAGCATTCCGGCGCTATATCTGTGGTATCCAGCCTTAATCTGCCCTTACAGCAATATGTGGAAAAAGCTGTGGAGGCAGCCCTTTCTGCGGTGGAAAAGACGGGGGTATATCCTGAGGCTTGGCTGGCGGGCATGTCCCCTGAGGCTGCCGCTGCCACCCGCAATGCTTTTTCGCGCATGAAGCGGCCTGAGGGGCTCAAGGTGCGCGGTGAGAATAATGACCTTACGGATTTGTTGCAGTGCTGCGTGCTGGTGGTGGATGCCCGCCGCAATCACCGGGGCAAGGTTCTGGCGCTGGTGGGTGGCCGCAGCGCGGCTGATGGCCGCGACCGCTGGCTGGATAAGGTGCGTCCCGGGCGGGTGGCAGCTCCGTTTCTGTTCTGCTGTGCTTGTCTGCCTGGCGGGGATGATATGCACATCGTAGCCCGCAGTACCGAGGTGACCGGGCGCCGAATGGGGTATGAAGTGGTGAGTTCGTTTTACAAATCATTGAAGCTTCCCATTGAGATACCTTCTCAGGAGCAGGAACTGTACCTCTATAATGGCATGTTCAGCATCCGCCGTCTGGACCTGGCGCGCCTCCTCTTCTGCCTGGTGAATGATGGCCGCGGCTACCGTCTGAGTATGGTGAATACCGTGTGGAACAGCAACCGCCAGCTTATCTATAATTACGAACCGGAAAATTCTCCCGAGTATATTCGCCGGGAAAGTGCCGGGGCTGTTTCTACGCTGCCGCCATTCCAGATTACAGAGGGGGAGCCGGTGATTCTGAGCGAGGCGCTGCCGGAGGGCAACGGCCATTGGTCCATGGTGTTCCGCCAGCGCGGCGTGTGTTCCTTTGTCTGGATGGGGTATGATAACCCCGCCCACCCGCATGCCTCGGCACGCGAGCTGCGGCCGCTTCTTGCCCGCGCCGCTTCCAAATTGGCTCGCGAGGTGTATGAAAAAGCCCGCGAGGAGCTCCGCGCTGCCCGGCAGAAGGCTGCTGAGCCAGCCGGGAATACCAAAGATTCCGCCACCACCCAGCCCAGCGCAGCATGATGCCGGATTATTCAGAATATCTCCAGGTTGCAGAGCAGACCGCCCGACAGGCCGGTGCATTCCTGCGCGAGCAGTTTTACTCCTGTAAGCATGTGGATGAGGCCTTGCAGCATGATATCAAGCTGCGCCTGGATAAGGAGACACAGGAGATGATATCGCAGCGTTTGCTTGCTGCTTTTCCACAAAGTGCCATCCTTGGGGAAGAGGGCGATGCTGGAGATTCTGCTGCGGCCTGTCAATGGGTGGTAGACCCGATTGATGGTACGGTAAACTATTTTTACGGGATTCCGATTTTCTGCGTGAGCATTGCCTTACGCCACCATGGTGAGTTTGTTCTGGGTTGCGTGTATGACCCCATGCAGCAGGAATGCTTTACTGCGGTGGCAGGGCAGCAGCCGTTGCTGAATGGTACCCCTATTTCAGTATCGGAACGCAGCCAGATGCGTGAGGCTGTCGTGTTTATCGGTCATGGCACGCATGATGGTTCTGGCGAAGCCGGAATCCGCCGTTTCGCTCACATTTCTCGTCAGGTGAGGAAAATCCGCATTCTGGGCAGCGCTGCACTGACCCTGTGCTATATTGCCGCCGGGCGATTTGATGCCTACGTGGAAGACCGCATCTGCCTGTGGGATTTTGCAGCGGCCCGTGTGATTCTGGAAGCCGCCGGAGGCAGGGTGGAGTTCACCCCGCACACGGCAGATGCAGTCAAGGGGGCTATTATAGCCTGGAATGGGCGCTTGCCCCTGCGCGATGCTCTGATAATGGATTAAGACGGCATGAAAGATAAACCAACAGTCCGCCTCCTGGCCTGGAAATGCCTGCTACGATGGGCGCAGGGGGGAATATTTGCGGAAACACTGGTAGCCCGTGCTGCTGCTGAATATAAGCTTGCGTCCTCTGACCGCTCTCTACTGCAGGCCATTGTATATGATACATTGCGTCACCTCAGCTGGTTAGACCACATCCGCAAGACCTTGCGCCCCGGTAAGCTGGAGGAGAAGATGCGCTGGCTTGTACTCATGGGACTGTGCCAGCTCTTTGTGCTGCGCCAGGCCGAGCATGCTGCCGTGAGTGAAACGGTGCGCCTGGCGCCCCAGCGTGTGCGCGGTGTCGTAAATGGGATGCTGCGTAATGCTGCCCGCCGCCGTGCGGAATTGGAGACAGAGGGCGAAAAACTGCCGCTTGCGGTGAGGTATTCCACCCCCTCCTGGCTGGTCAGACGCTGGCAGCGAGAGTTCGGTGAGGCTGAAACGCGCGCCATGCTGGAGTGGAATTCTCTTACCCCGCCCGTATATGCCCGCGTAAATCCCGTTAACCCACCGTTGGAAATCCCGGAGCAGTGGGAAGCCCTCGAAAACATTCCCGGGTGGTACCGTCTGCATGGGGCTCTCCCTATAGAGGCGCTCAAGGCAGGGCAATTGTATGTGACAGACCCTTCAACCCGCTATTGTGTGCAGCTTCTTTCCCCTCAGCCCGGCGAGCGGGTGCTCGATGCCTGTGCCGCTCCCGGTGGCAAATCTGCCGCCATGCTGGCAGCAACCGGCGGTAATCTGCATCTGCTGGCTACGGATGTGGAGGAATTCCGCCTCAAACCACTACGAGATAATCTGCTGCGCGCCGGTGGTCAGAATGTGCAGGTGGCGCAGCATGACTGGACTCAGCCATGCCCGCCGGAGTGGCAGGGGGTGTTCGATGCTGTTCTGTTAGATGTGCCGTGTTCTAACAGCGGCGTGCTGCAGCGCCGGGTCGATGCCCGCTGGCGTGTATCGGAAGAGGAAATAACGCGTCTGGCGGCGCTTCAGCTCAGTATTCTGGAGCAGGCGTGTGTGGTGGTGCGCCCCGGTGGCCGACTGGTCTACAGCACCTGTTCCATCGACCGCGAGGAAGACCGTGCTGTTGTAGATGCTTTTCTGTCCCGTCACAAGGAGTTCTCCTTTGTTGAGGAGTATCTCGCCTTGCCACATCGCGAACTGGCAGATGGGGCATATGCTGCGCTCCTGTTCCGCGAAAAATAAGGAAAAAATAAAAAAAAGCTCGCAATTTTTGTGGCTGGCGATATAATGAGGGACGAACAGTACCCCAGAGCACTTCTACCATGATTACTAAAAAACTCACCATCCAGAACAAGCTTGGAATCCACGCTCGCCCTGCCGCACAGTTTGTGCGCGTGGCAAGCCGTTTTCAGGCCGATGTTTCGGTAGAGAAGGATGATGAAGCGGTGGATGGCAAGAGTATCATGGGGCTCATGATGCTGGCCGTCGGCTGGGGAGCAGAAATCGCAGTGACCGCTGACGGACCGGATGAAGCCGATGCCATGGCGGCTCTGGAAGAGCTGGTCAGCAGCAAGTTCGGCGAGGAATAAAACCTCGCCGTTGATTTATCACCTTCACCCACTTTCCGGATTATGAGCGAAGGATTAGAACGCCGGTTCCAAGGTCAGCCCGTTTCGGCGGGTATTGCCATGGGCAGACTGCGCATCGAGGCTCGCGGATGCTCGGCTCCCGTTACCCGTATCATCCTGCCCACCGATATAGAGGCCGAGTGGCAGCGCTTCGAAACGGCTCTGGAACGCACCGAGCTGGAAATCAAACTGCTCAAGACCCGCGTGGAGGAGCTGAGCGGTGCAAACGAGGCAGCCATTTTCGATGCCCACCTGCTGTTCCTGCGCGACCGCATGATTATTTCCCGCATGCGCAAGGAAATGCCGAAGCGTCTGCAGAATATTGAATCGGTTTACTATGCCGTGGTTCAGAACTTCATGGAAGCCATGCGCATGGTGGACGATGCGTATCTGCGCAGCCGCGTGGCAGATATCGGCGATGTGTTGCAGCGCGTGCTCAAGAATCTGGACCAAGGGGGGGCCAGAACCTGCCGCAACAAGACGGTGAGCGCGGAACCCAGCCTGCTGGCAGCTTATGATCTCACCCCCAGTGATACCGCCGACCTCGATTCCCAGAATGTGCTGGGTTTTGTGACGGAAGCCGGCTCTTCCATTTCCCACACGGCCATTCTGGCCCGCTCCCTCGGTCTGCCGGCGGTGGTGGCTGTGCCGAATCTGGTGCGTGAAGCCCGCGTGGGCACACCTGCCATTCTGGACGGCTACCATGGTACCCTCATCCTGAACCCCTCCCCGGAGACCCGCGCCTATTATGAAAAGATGCGCGCCGAGAAGGAAAAGGCCTACCAGGCGCTGCTCGATATGCGCGACCTGCCTGCCGAAACCCGCGATGGCCGCCACATCCGCGTGGCCTGTAATCTTGAGTTTGTGCATGAGTACGGCTCCATCAGACGCAATGGGGCAGAGGGCGTGGGGCTGTACCGCACCGAATTCTTCCTGCTGGGCGGAGACGGCCTGCCTGACGAGGAGACCCAGTACCAGCACTATAAGCGCCTGGTGGAGGAATGCTCCCCGCAGGAGGTGATTTTCCGCACCCTGGATTCCGGCGGTGACAAGCTGCCTTTCGAGGAGCAGTCGGAAAAAGAGGATAACCCCTTCCTGGGCTGGCGTGGAATCCGCGTCTCTCTAAGCCGCCCGGCGGTGTTCAAGGAGCAGCTGCGCGCTATTCTGCGCGCCTCAGCTCATGGCAGGGTGGGCATCATGTTCCCCATGATTTCCGGGCTTACCGAAGTGAAGGAGATTCATGCCATCCTCGATGAATGCCGCCGCGAGCTTCGCGACCGTGGCGAGGCGTTCGATGCGGAAATGCGCGTCGGCATCATGATTGAAGTACCCAGTGCCGCCGTAATGGCCGATGTGCTGGCTCGCTACGTGGATTTCTTCTCCATCGGCACCAATGACCTCACTCAGTACACCATTGCCGTGGACCGTGTGAACTACCGCGTGGCCAGCATGTTCCGCTCCACGCACCCCGGGGTCATCCGCCTGATTCACCAGACCATCAAGGCCGGCATCCCCACCGCCATCTGCGGCGAAATGGGCGGAGATATCACCCTGGTGCCGCTCCTTGTCGGCCTCGGCGCAACCGAGCTTTCCGTTGGTTCACACCTCCTGCCGCTCATCCGCTTCGCCATCCGCCACCTCAATTACGAGGAGTGCCGCCAGATGGCTGAAACGGCTCTTCAGGCAGAGGATTCCCGCACCATCCGCGCTCTTTCCAAAGAGCTTGCCCTCCGCTCCTATCCGAATCTTTTCGAGTAAGATAAGCTTTTTCTCTGTGTGTCCTGAATCCGGGGCTTCGTCCGAGTCGAAGTCTCGGATTTCGTCTGAACCATAGGCTCGGATATCGTCCTTATCGTTTCTCACTATTATCCCACAAGCATTGTCTCTTTGACGAACAATCCCTTTATGGCAAGTTCAAAGCCTCCGAGATGATTGCAAAATGGAATGATAAGGGCTGGATTACCCGCGCAGATAATGACCACCCGCTTGCTTATATGGCAGCAGCTATGCGCAATCTCTACACCCTTATCAATCACCACATCGGCCAGGCTCCCAACGTGGAACTGGTGAAGCGAGGGCATAAGACGCTACTCATCCCCGAGGGTACGCCTGAATCCCAGCCTGGGCTACTTATCAACAAGTTCACAAAGGGGTAAAAGAAGAGAGCCTTTCCTATTACGCTCTAAGGAAAGGCTCTGCGGAAAGAATTTCCATGAATGGGGATGGATTTTCTAAGGAAAGAATACCATTTTGAATGGGTTAGTCAAGATTTTTTTCAAAAAAATGAGCGAATTTGAATGTGCGTGATAGAGGGAGCGACCCTCTATCACGCTGAGCTGTTAAAGCTTCACGACAAATATCACTATCTGAGCGATTAGCAATATGAGCTCAATCCATGTAATCCCATTCATGTACATGTTATTTCCGCCAGTCAATTCAACTGTTTTCCGTAACTGTAAATGGCTACGTTCCGCAGCGGAAAGGACTGCTTACTCTCCGCTGACGGTGTACGCAGACACCCACCAGACGAGTGGTGGCGGAAAAGCGCGGGGATTTTACCATACGGGTGTATTTCGTTCAAGGCTGAAAGGTATTCTCTTTTGACATCCCGCCAATGCATTATGGCTATACAAATTCACACACAGTCCCGCGAGGACAACAACAACCGCGCTATGCTCGCACCGCCCACCCGCACCACCAGCGGGTAACACTTCGCCCTTTTTCTCTTCTCTGGCTGCTGACCGCATCGAGCTTTCCGGCTCGCTGGGTATGGGCAGTTCGCTGAGCATTGGCGAGGGCTCCACTCTGGCTGTGCAGGGTGCCGGTGCTGTGCTGAATTCGAATCTGGTTCTGGGTGAAAAAGGCGTGCTTTCCGTTACGGGAGCGGGCGGCAGCCTGGGCGGGCATTAATCAGCAATTTTTTGCACCATTATGAAGAATGTCTTCAGCAAGTCTGAAACAGACCCAGGGGAAGGGAAAATGCCGGAAAGAATGCTTGCGCGGGGCGGGGGCAGGGGTATAATGAAGGGCAGGATATGAGTATTGTTTCTTACGCTAATCAGAATGTATATGAGCTGGTGGCTTACCAGCCCGGCAAGCCGATTGAGGAGACGGCGCGCGAGCTGGGCCTGCGGCCGGAGGATATTGTGAAGCTGGCTTCCAATGAGAATTCCATGGGGCCTTCTCCCAAGGCGGTGGAGGCGATGCAACAGGCCGCTGCCGGCATGCATATTTACCCGGATGGTGCTTCCTTTGCGCTGCGCAGCAGGGTGGCGGCTGAGCATGGTGTTGATTTTGCCAACACGGTGGTGGCCAATGGCAGCAGTGAGCTGATTGAGCTGCTGGGGCATGCGTTCCTGCGCCCCGGCACTCAGGTGATTGCTGCGGATTATGCGTTTACGCTGTACCCGATTGTGGCGAAGCTGCTGGGGGCGGATTATGTGTCCATTCCGAACCGCGACAGGTGGACACACAATCTGGATGCCATGCTGGCCGCCATCACCCCGCAGACCCGCCTGGTGTTCATCACTAATCCGACCAACCCGGTGGGCACGATGGTGAGCCAGGAGGAACTGGAGGCTTTTATTTCCCGCGTGCCGGAGCATGTGGTGGTGGCTATTGATGAGGCTTACATTGAGTTTGCCGGGCTGCCTACGGATAGTGTGAAATTTGTGAAAGAGGGCAGGAATGTGGCGGTGCTGCGTACTTTCTCCAAGGTATACGGCCTGGCGGGTGCCCGCTGCGGCTACGCGATTACCACGCCGGAGATTGCGGACTTGCTTAATAAAGCCCGCTCTCCGTTCAATGTGAATGCGTTTGCTCAGGTGGGGGCATTGGCCGCGCTGGATGACAAGGAACATATCAGACGTTCCGTGGATATGGTGGTTGAGGGGCGAAAGCGCTATGCCGGTTTCTTCGAACAGATGGGGCTGGAATATGTGCCCAGCCACACCAATTTCATCCTCGTGAATGTGGGAAATGGGGTGGAGGTCTTCAAACAGGCTCTGGCTCAGGGGGTCATCATGCGCCCCATGGCGGCGTATGGTTTGCATGAGTACATCCGCATCACCATCGGTAACAGCGCTGAAAATGCCCGTTGCATTGAGGTCTTAGCGAAAATTCTGCAAAAATAGTGTGATTTTGCGGAAATCCTCTTGACATGGTAGGATAACATGATAAAATGCACCTGTACCCGCGAGAGCGAGGTTCAGTAAAAGAGAGAGAAAAGTTGACACCACCCCGGCAACCGCAAGGTAGTCGGGGTGGTTCATTTTGGATTGACGATTGACTATTGACTATTGGGGGGGCTCATGTGCTGGCGCGCCACTTGCATGGGTAACACTTTAGTTTAACTACATAGGTTACACTTTTGCGTGTAAGTTTTGTATCATTATGTTTGCTATGATGCAAGTACAATGGGTCGAGCGGCGGCTTTGCGGGGATTGCTGCTGAAGAACAGCCCGGGGTTGGATTAAGAACCATTGTTTGGGGATGCGTGTCAAAAATTTCTCCTGACTGTGATAAATCTGTGTTATGGCTTTGATTAAACTTGACTTGAATCGTTGATTGTGTTAATACTCAAGGTGTTATGACCCCCCCCTGTTTTCTCGTAATTTGTGTAAGATACTGAGCCTGACCCTGTTGCCACTCGTAGTGCTGGGTGGTACTATGTCTCCTGTGAGTGCCGCCCCGGATAAAGCGGCCAAATCATCCAAGGCGACCAAGGGAAAGAAAAAGGCGAAGAAGAAAGGTAAGAAAGGCAAGAAGGCGAAGAAAGTTGCCAATGCCGCAAAAAAAGCCGGGCAGGAGAAGGAAAAAGCAGGGGGTGATGTACTGATTGCTGATGCAAAGACCCCGTTTGATAAGCTTTTCAACCAGGCAATCCAATGGGTGCAGGAAGGTACCTACGGGCCGGATGATATCCGGGTGAATGGAAAATCTCTGTTTGAATATGCTGCCTCGCGCGGGCAGTTGGCGGCCATGAAGTTGCTGGTGGAAGCCGGCTCAGAAGTCAAGGCCATCGGAAGCTGTGTTCCTGCCATCGCCTCGGGCAGCGTCGAGTGCATCAAGTACATGCAGGAACTGGGAATTCCTTTGTGTGCCTTGGGGCGTGGCTGCATGACGGAAGCCTTGATGTCTGCAACCTCAAGTGGCAGTGTGGCGTGTGTCAGTTATGTTTACAAGCAGTTGTTGCCCAATATAAGACCGGATAAGGGTAATCTCTCTTTGAGATGGTTGCGTTATGCTGCTCTGGAAAGTGGTTCGCCGGACATGGTGGCGTTCTGGCAGGAGAAAGGGGTGGGGCCGCAGAAAAATGATGTGCTTTTTGCTGTGGCAAGCGGCAATATGAAATTATTGGAGTCCATGCGTGATGCGGTAGATTCCACCAATTTCACGCAGAAAGAGGATGTGTGGGCCCCTGGTGGTGCGGCCTATACGATGATGGCGGCGAAAAGCGGTAATCATGAGATGCTGAAGTATATTGTAGAAAAGGGAGCCTCCGTGCAGGATGCTCCCAAAGAACGCTGCCACGATTTGTGGTTTTCCGGCACGGTGATGTCGCCCATTCTTCATGCTGCTCTTTCCGGTAGCCTGGAATGCGTGAAATACCTGGAATCGAAAGGTGCCAGGCCTGTCGATACCGCAGGTTTAAGTCTGCTCGAGGCCGCAGTGAACAGCGGTAATCTGGAGCTGGTAAGATATCTGGTATCAAAAGAGAAGCCGAACAAGCGTACGAATGATGCTCTTTGCCTGGCCGCACGCCTTGGGCATGGGGATATTGTCCGATATCTGGTGGAGGAATGCTCTGCTGATGTTAAAACAACAGGAGCTGCAAGAACATATGTTCGGAGTTCATTAAATGGTTATTATGCTGCTCTTGTGCATCCGCATAAAGGTTCTCCGCTCTTACAGGCGGCAGAGTTCGGACATATGGAGCTCGTGAAGTACCTCATGGATAAGGGAGCAGATGTAAATGCCGTACAGAAAGGAATTAACAGATACTGGGATAGTTCCGCTCTCGTAGCGGCATCGTTTGGTCAGCCTCATGTGCTGAAGTTTCTGCTCGAGAAGGCAAGCTTCGCGTCAGAGGAGGACAAGAATCACTTGTTCATGCGGGCCGCGAAAGGATGCAGCCTTGCTTGTCTCAAGTTGATATTTGAGGAAAAGGTAGATGTGAATGCGGAAATACAAGGAGATGAGTATAAATGGAGGGCTTTTGGTCAAGCTTGCAGCAGTAGTAATCCCGGACGTATGGCGTGTATCAAGTTTCTGCTGGATAACGGCGCCAAGGCAACGCCGGATGATTTGCTTTCGACCCTCTTTGATGAGGAAAGACTGATTAAGGCACGTGATATCAAGGCGATAGATGATGTTGATCGTCTTCAGCATCTTCTGTGTGCAGCCGGACAGTCAGGCCGCCTGGATGTTGCCAAGTTCCTGGTGGATAATGGGGTGGTGATTAACCCGGAGTTAAGATCTCATTCCGGCAACGCCTTGAGAAGTACTGTGCTTGCGGCCTGCGGCTACATGAAGCCCGGGCATCTGGAGTGTATCCGGTATTTCACGTCCAAGGGCTTAAGGCTTGACAAGGATGAGCTGGATAAACTGGTGGCGGGTGAGGTGTTGTTCGATGACTACTATGCCCCTGAGCCCCTGCGGAAAGTGCTTCAGGAAACGCATCAATAAAGCGCTCCAGGCTTCCTCTGCAAATGCGGATTTACGGTGCTGACAGCGGGTATCCCGAAAGGGATACCCGGCTTGTGACAGCTGCTGTCCCGGGGCATTTTCGAATTGCCTCAAAATTAATCGAACTTTAGAATACGCACTTTTTAGTACTATTCAATCCTAAAGTCCCCCTGGTGCGAATCAGGGGGCTTTGCACATACGCTCTTACAGGGATCGTAAAGCCAATATACCATAGATTGGTTTTATTGAGTAGATTAAGACGTAAAATACGACTAGATTTGTGATGTATTCCACTTGATTTCTTTCTGTTTTGCAAGGGGGTGGAGACACCTTACCAACAAAAAGGCTATCATGGCGGTCCAAACCTGTATTTTGGACAGCCGTGGGCTTTTCTGGCATGGATTGGCGTTTAGGCTTGAAGATGCAGGGAAAATGTGGCAAAGTGGGCGTGTACCTAGAATCTTACATTTTACCATGTCTGATTGCACCATGAAGAGCATTGAGGGTGGCGTGACCGCCGCCAGGGGATATGTTGCTAATGCACTGAGCTGCGGAATCAAGAAGCCTGAGGCTACCCGCCTGGATCTGG
>JAZSRB010000035.1:0-49847 GCA_045538275.1 Akkermansia sp.
AAGTACTTCAAATACATAACACTGGGCATGGTAGGAGTTTTCTCCTCCATGCTCAATGTTTTTCTGCCCTTTACTAATACTTTTCTCCTCTGCCTTTTCTTTCTTGCCTGGCTCATTCCACAATTATTGCAGAAGAGCCGGTCAAGCCCAAATTTATTGTCTAACAAAACCAGTCGGCTGAACGTAGGATGAAAAATACGTTCCCCCGGCAACTGTTGTCGCCGGGGGGGCCGATTTACGGATAGAGATTTATTTGAAGCGGATGATGATGGGCTGAACTGGGGGGGTGGCATTGGGCATCAGGGTGGCCACATCTGCTGCATTGAGCCATCCGCGCACACCAGTAAAGGTTTCCACATAGCTCCAGCTGCCACGGGTGGCAAGAAGATGCAGGGGGGTGGAGGGTGTGAGTTTCATGATACTTGCCCCCTTGGTCTCAGCAGAGCTGCGTAACTCGGCAGGGCTTACAACATAGGCCACATCAGCCGGGGGAAGGGAGGATAAATCGGGGGTCTGGCGTGTGGCGTAGTAGCCCCAGTCCGCCGCGCAGAGTAAGCTGGACAGCAGGGCCAGAGCGGTGCAGGTCTGCAGCCATGGCTTCTGCTCGTTACGGCGGGCAATGAGCAGGGCAATGCAGAGCGCCAGCAACGCCGTGCTGCATATAGTCGCAATCCAAAGCTGAGAGGGGGAGATGAGGGTGAAGATGTCATCTGTCACAGAGCCGGTGGGTAGCAGCGCTCCTTCCTTGCGCTGGATGAATTGCAGATTGGCGCGGGCTTCTTCCAGGCTGCTGTCCTCCTGTAGTGCGCGGGCGTAGCACAAGGCTGCCATGCCGGGTTTGTTGAGACGGTAATAGCAGTTGCCCATGTTGTACTGCCGCAGCGCTTCGGGATATGTCTGGTCGTTTTCCAGCTGGGCGATAGCTTTGCTGTACTGCCCCCCCATATAGTCCTCCCGGGCGCTCATGGTGGTGGGCGCTGTGCTGCCCAGGCAGAGCGGTGCCAGGCAGAGCAGAATTATCGCGGCCCTGGTGCCGATGCTGCGCAGTATCCGCATGATTTTATTGCGTTCTTGTGTGGTTATAGTAGCTTGAGCATCAGGGCGGAAGGCTTCTTCATCGCGCTTGTCGAGAATATGCTGGAGCTCGGGTGTCATGCTACCGGGTGTAACATGGGTTTCGATATAGGCGCCAACGCCCTTGAGAAAGCTCAGACCATCCTGCAGTGCAGCCAGGCGGGAGAGCTCGCGGTCACGTGCGCGCCCCGCGGCGCCGGCAGCCATTCTGCGGCGAAGTGCATTGAAGAGCAGCGCCGCCAGTATCAAAGCTGCCGGGAGGTAGAGCAGGTACCACATCCAGCGGGGCATTTCAATGGTGCTTCCATACATGGCCCGGGGCATGTAGCCGTATATATCGGTCATTTCGGCCACGGGAACAGTACCGGCGGGGGGCGGTTCTGCTGCGGGAACGTGGTGCATGCCGCTGCCGGAGGTTTCGGTCTCGCGCCACTCCAGCGGAATGGGAGCGGTTGCTGCCTCCCGGTATTGCATGCTTGCCGGGTCAAAATACGCAAATGAGAAGGAGGGAATGCCCGGCACCTCTGCCGAGGGCCTCAGTAGTTGACTAAACACCATGCCGAGGGTTTCGCCATTGGGACCAACAATGGGTTTGCGGGTGGCCGGAACAAGTTTCCAATCTGCGGCATCGGTGGGTTTGGGGCATTCGAGCTGGTCGAGGTTGCCGGTACCTTTTACAATGATTTCTACCTCTACCGCCTCGTGCATGGCGAGCGATTTAGCGGTGGTGGAAGCAGAAATGGTGTATTCGCCGACCATATCGGCAAAGTTAGCCGGAGCTCCCGGGGGGAGGGGGAGCGCGCCGATGGTGAGCACGGGCAGCTCAGCTTCTTCTCTCATGACGGAAAAGAATCCCTGGCGCTGGTCAAGGATGATTTTGCCGGCCACATCAGAATTGCCCTCGCGGAAGGGGGTAAGGGTACCGGTGAAATCGACTGTGCGCCAGGTCTGGCCTTTGGCGTAGGCTGTGGTGGTACCCATGGCCTGGTTGTGCACCATGGCCAGCACGCCCTGCAGCGTGGGTTGGAAATTACCCACACGCACATCCACCGAGCTGAGCTGGGGTGCCCCCATGGTATCAACCCTGCCAGGGAGAAGAAGTTTGATGGCGGTTTTCACCGGCTGGTGAACATAACCATCCTTGATGGAGGTGTACCAGAGAACGCCGAAATTGACCGGGGATTTCATCCAGCGGATATTACTGGATGAAACAACGGGGAGCGGAGGTACGGCGACAGTTTCCTTGCGGCCGGAGTGGTACTGCACCTCCAGATTCATGACGCTGACCTCACCGGGGGCATCCGGCGTAATCTGCAGCGGATAGATTTCCATGGCTGCGCGGTTCGGGTCCATAGGGTTGGCGCCGGCGTAGTGCTGCATCATATCGATGGCGGCATTTTTCACCATGGGGCGTTGAGGAATGCTGAACAAATCCTCGCCGATTTCGGTGTCCACCAGGTACAGAGCGACTTTTTCACCAGGAATAGCCACATCTACTGACCAGACCGGCACAACTTCGGCTATGGCCAGGCTGCAGAGGCCACAAAGGAGGCTGTAGAAAAATTTAATGCTGTTCTTCATGAAAAATCCGGGGTGTGGGGTTAATAATCTTTTTCGGGAGGGCGCACTTGATCGAGGACGTGCGGAATGGGAGAGCCCTGTTCCTCATCCAGATGTCTGCGGAGAACGGATGCCGCGTACTGGCGGTCGCGTTCTTCCTCGCTGGGGGGCGGCTCCTGCTGTGCTTCGGCCTGAGAGGCTTTCTGCTCAGGCTGCTGCTGGTCGTCCTGTTTCTGGTCGTCCTCCTGCTCAGGCTGCTGCTGGTCGTCCTGTTTCTGGTCGTCTTTCTGCTCAGGCTCCTGCTGGTCATCCTGCTTCTGTTCGTCCTTCTGCTCAGGCTGCTGCTGGTCATCCTGCTTCTGTTCGTCTTTCTGCTCAGGCTGCTGCTGCTGGTCATCCTGTTTCTGGTCGTTCTTCTGCTCAGTCTGCTGCTGGTTATCCTTGTTTTTCTGGTTATCAGAGTTTTGCTGGTTCTGCTGTTGCTTCAGCCGTTCAATTTCCTCCTCCAGTTTTTTGATGAGGGCCTCAATACCAACAATGTTTTTACGGGCGCGCGCGAGTGCAGGCTGTAGTTTCAGGGCATCGCGGTAGGGCTGAGTGTCCAGCTTCAGGGAATCCACAATCTTCTGCAGCGCCTCGGGGGTAACCTGTGGTGCGTTCTGCTCTGCGGCAACCTCTTCCTCAGCATCATTCTGTCCATACAAAGCGCGAAGCTCTGCAAAGGTACAGGAGGTATTTATCTGGCCAATCTGGTAGAGAGCTGCAGCCTGCAGGGCTTTATCTTCATCCAGCAAAGCCTGTGAGAAAGCTTCTTTTGCCTTGCTTCCGTCGTTTGTCTGCATGTAATTGATACCCAGGGCGTAAGCTTTAGCATTTGACGCCTCTGGAGCGGCTTGTGTGTGCGGTGTAAGGATACCGATGCAAAGGACAATAATCAGCGGTGCGGTGCGGCGCCATTCGGTGCTGCTCAGCATGGTGAGCGCAAGCAGGAACAGAGCGGCTCCGGCAAAGGGGGAGAAAAGGTCATTGGGTACTTTGTTCAGAGAGAACGCTTCCTCGTGCTTATCAATTTTTCGCACGGCGGCCTGCGTGAATGCGGTAAGGTCTGCGTTGGAATTCATCACGAAATAATCGCCGCCTGTGGCTTCAGCAAAGCTGCGCAGGGATTCCGTATTGAGCTTGCTGATAACATGTTTGCCATTGGCATCCTGCCAGAGACCATTTTCGCCCTGAGGGTCGGGGATGGGGCCGCCTGCTGCCGTGCCGATGCCGACGGTGATGACCAGTAACTTGCTTTCTTTTGCCTCCTGGGCGATTTCGAGGGAGGAGTCGACCGTATCTTCGCCATCGCTGAGGATGACAAGCGCATTTGTGCTGCCCTCGGGGGTGCTGCGTTTGAAGTCCTGCATGGCTTTGCGCAGTACCAACCCGAAGTTGGTGCCGCCTACGCCGGCCCAGTTGCGGTTCACCTGTTCCAGCGCATCGCGCAGGGCGGTGTGGTCATAGGTGAGGGGGACAACCAGGTCTGCTTCGCCGGAGAAGACGATGAGGCCGATTTTATCGCCCGGCAGCGCATCGATGAGTTCATAAGCTGCAGCGCGGGCTTCTGCCAGCCGGGAGGGCTTCACATCCTCCGTCTCCATGGAGCGGGAAATATCCAGCGCAATGAGCAGATTCCGGCCAGTGGTGGTGGCACCACCCTCGCGGTAGCCGTTGATAGGGCGTGCAAGAGCAATGATGATGCAGGTGAGTGCCAGAAGCGCAAAGGTGGCAGGCAGAGCAGTGCGCCAGAGGGGGCGGCGGGTCACCAGTTCTCTGTGCTGCGCCGAAACCAGTTTGCGCCAGCCCTGGCCGGTGCTGCGCCATGCCAGCACGACCAGCCCCGCAAGGACAGGGATAATCAGCAGAAACCACAGGATGCTCGGGTACAGGAAACTCATGACGCGGGGTTATGGTGCGGGCTTGGGACGGGCAAAGTTAAGAGCAATGCCCAGCGTGAGGAACAGGGCTGCTGCGGCCAGAGGCCAGGGGAAGAGTTCATCGAAACTGATAAGCGTGCGGCGTTTGGCTTCAGTCTTCTCCAGTTTATCAATGTTTTCGAACGCTTTCTGTAGGCGGGCTCCGCTGCTGGCGCGGTAGAATTGGCCTCCGGTGATTCTGGCGATTTCCCGCAGCGTTTTTTCATCAAAAGTATCGATGTTGGCTGTGTAGCGGGAAATGCGCTCATCTTTGCCGATGGCGATTGTGAAAATCTTGATGCCCAGTTCAGCGGCCTGTTTTGCCGCATCTATGGGGGAAATGCTGCCGCGGTTGCTCATGCCATCTGTCACCAGAATGATGACCTTGCTCTTGGTTTCCTTGCGCTCATTGAGGCGCAGAGCTGCGGAGGCAATAGCTGTGCCGATGGCGGTGCCGTCTTCTGCAATGTAACCGGGACGTCGGTCATCTGCAAGGTAAAATTCGCGGATGATGTAGCGTACAATTCCGTGGTCGAGCGTGAGCGGACTGCAAAGCTTTGCCTTGCCGGCAAAGGCAACAAGCCCGATGCGGTCGTTCGGGCGGCCGGTGATGAATTCGCTGATAACGTATTTAGCCGCGGTGAGACGGTCAATGGCGGCGCGGCGCGTGCGGCCCTCGCTGTCCTTGGCGGAGAATAGCATATCCTGACTGGCCATAGAGCCGGAGAGGTCACAGGCTATCATGATATCAATGCCGCTTACGGATTCCTCCGTGTGTTGGTTTTTCCATTGCGGGCGGGCGAGCGCCACGATGAGGGCCGCCATGGCCAGCGCCATGCAGATAGGTCCGATACGCCCAGCCAGTGTGGCGGGGCGGCGCAGCTGGGCTGCAGCAAAGCGTATAGTGGGGTGCACCAGGCTGGCGGAGGTGCCGGAGCGGCGGCGCAGGAAGAGGAAGAGCAACACCGCGGGCAGCACCCAGAGCCATGCCGGCTGGGCAAAGGTGAACTCTCGCGTGGCTTCCAGGGTCTGGGCTGTGGCAAGTATCATACGGCTGCCACCTCCTTTCCGGCTTCCTGCTGCTGGGCCGAATCAATGCGGTTTACCAGGTTGCGGGCGGTTGCGATGAGTGATTGGGCGCGGGTGGTATCCTCTGCGGTTTCTCCGGCGTATTTGAATTCAGCCAGGTGTTCCAGCAAATCACGGGTTTCCAGCTGGCAGCTCACCGGTACATTAGTCAGTGAATCCATGCGCTGGGAAAATTCCTCGTGGGTTTCGTACAGGGCGGGGTCCTGGGTTTTGCCGGCCAGGTACGAACGCAGAATCATGGACAAGCGTAGCGCGCATTCGCGCATGGGCGGCAGCTGGTTTTCCAGCTCAGCCAGGGCTGTCAGCGCTTCCTGAAGCGGGGTGGGGCCGGTTACAATGCTGCGCTGGCTGCGGCGGTAAAGCCACCAGGCGGACAGCGCCGCCAGTGGTATGATGATAGCGCAGCCCCATGCCAGAGGAATCCAGAATTCCTGCACCAGGAACTGGTCTGCAGGAATATCTTGTTCCAACGTGGGAATAGCCTGTAAAATCTCATTGCCCATGATTTAATGTGCGAAAAGCCGGCTGCGGCGGTTGAACATGGTGCGCAGGGCGGGAATGAAGTCCTGCGTCGTGCGTAAATCGAGTGAATCAATGCCGAGCTGGTTGAACACGCGCATCCATTCCACTCGGTGGGACTGAACGGCACGGGCGTGGGCCTGGCGCAGTTGTTTGTTGCTCAGGTCGCCTTCCAGCAGGTCGCCGGTCTCGGGGTCGCGGAAGCAGATGCGCCCTGCGGGCGGCAGCTCGATTTCTGCAGGGTCGCAAATGCGCACGGGTATAAGCTCGTGGCGGAAATTGAGTTTGCCGATAGATTGTTTATCCGGCGCGGCCAGGAAATCGCTGATGAGGAATACCATGGCGCTTTTGCGCTGGGTTCGCAGAATTTCGGCGGCAACTTCCTCCACTGTATCATCTGCACCGGCGGTGGGGGCGCTCAGAATCTCGCGCACAATACGCTGGCATTGTTTCATGCCCTTGGCGGGTGGCAGGTAGAAGTGTGGATTGTGACCGAAGAGTAACAGCCCGACTTTGTCTCCATTGAGCGCAGCGCTGTAGGCCAGCACGGCGGCAATCTGCGCGGCGTATTCACGCTTTGTATCAGCAATGCCGGCGCTGGCGTAATCCATGCTGCCGCTTACATCCACCGCCAGCAGAAGCACCTGCTCACGCTCCTCATGAAAGGTGCGCACGTAGGGGGTGCCGGTGCGGGCGGTCACTTTCCAGTCGATGAAGCGCGGTTCATCCCCGGCGCGGTATTCGCGGAAATCATCGAAATCAAGCCCCTGGCCACGGAAGCCTGAGCGGTACTGACCGGCAAAGGTGGCGGTGGACATGCGGCGCGCCTGCAGTTCGATGCGGCGCACTTTTTCCATGATTTCCTGCGTTTTATCCATGGCGTTGTTTTACGGCACGGGAACCTTCGAGAGGATGCTGTCGATGACGTTGTCGCTGGTTTTGTTGGCGGCTTCGGCCTCGTAGGAAAGCAGGATGCGATGGCGCAGAATATCGTGCGCCAGGTCCTTCACATCCTGCGGGGTCACGTAGCCTCGCTGGCGCGTGAACGCAAGAGCCTTGGCTGCCAGAGCGATATTGATGGTGGCGCGGGGCGATGCACCGGCGCGCACCATGCCTTCCAGGCGGGAATCCACCTTCTCGGGCGTGCGGGTGGCGCGTACCAGGTCCACGATGTAGCGCTGCACGGCGGGGTCGATGAAAATCTGGTCCATGAGCGCGCGGGATTCCTCAATCTCCTGCACGGTGACCACCTGGCTGGTGTGGGGGGTGGCCATGGTGCTACTCATCATTTCCAGCACCTTGAGCTCCTCATCGCGGCTGGGGTAATCCACCACCACCTTGAAGAGGAAACGGTCGAGCTGGGCTTCGGGCAGCTGGTAGGTGCCCTCCTGCTCGATGGGGTTCTGCGTGGCCAGCACCAGGAAAGGATTGGGCAGGGGATAACTGCTCTCGCCCAGGGTCACCTGGCGCTCCTGCATGGCTTCCAGCAGGGCGCTTTGCACCTTGGCCGGGGCGCGGTTGATTTCGTCTGCCAGAATCAGGTTGGCAAACACCGGGCCTTTCTTGGCAGTAAACTGGCGTTCCTCCGGGTTGTAAATCATGGTGCCCAGCAGGTCGGCGGGCAGCAGGTCCGGCGTGAACTGGATACGGGAAAACGCAGCCTGCATAGTGCCGGCCAGTGCTTTCACGGAAAGGGTTTTGGCAAGACCCGGCACACCTTCCAGCAGTACGTGGCCCTTGCAGAGCAAACTCAGAATCAGTCGGTTCACCAGTTTCTGCTGGCCAACTACCACTTTGGCCATCTCTTGTTTCAGCGCGCTGACCCATGCGGATTTCTGCGCAATCTGTTCATTGAATTCCTGTGTGTTCATGGTCGTGATTTGCGCATAAGTCTACCATCTGCGCGCGTTTTGGCAAGTTTCTTCAATGTCAGTTGACGCAGATGATGCATCGTTCGTTCAAATCCGGATGCACATGTTGGGACGCTGACGAAGAAAAATGGAGCAATGGCGTTCAGTCCGGCGGAGAAGCCTTGCAAAATGGTGTCTCCTCTGCTATGGTACAGCCATGCAGAACATCATCAGCACAGGAGCTCCCGTTGTGCAGACGCTCACTCATGAATGGTATGGTAAAGCAGTGGCAACCCCGGTGGAATACAGTTTCACGATTGAGGAGGATGATTTGGTTTTCCGCGCTTCTCAGGCGGCTCCGGTCACGATTCATCCAGAGGCTCAGCCGGGAGAGTTTACCGAGGAACTGTGGATGTTCGATACCGCAGAGTTCTTTGTGGCAGATGCCGAAGGAAAGCAGTACATGGAATTTAACCTGTGCCCGAACGGCGCCTGGTGGGCCTGTGCATTCAGCGCGCCGCGGGTGCGCGATGCTTCTGCCGGTGTACCTGTGGCGGTGCGCACTACGGGTGATGTCTCTCCCGAGGGCTGGAGTTGTTCTGCCCGCATCCCCTTATCCTACCTGCGCAGTATCGATATTGACATATTCAGCTGCCGCCTGGCTGCAACCTGCATCCTCAACAGTCCCGATTACCAGTTCTGCACCACGTCGGATGACCAGAGCGGTGAGCCGGACTTCCACCGCCCCCATAGCTGGGCCATGGCGAAGCTTGTGTAAATGAAAGCGGTGGATAAGACCAACGTAATGCGGCTCCTGGAACAGAAAAAGGTGCCGTACCTCCACTATACCTACGAGTCGGAGGGCGCTGTCAGCGGGGTGGAGGTAGCTGCATTGCTGCAGCAGAACCCCGCCCAGGTGTTCAAGACCCTGGTGACCACCGGGCGCAGCGGGGCTCATTATGTCTTTGTGATTCCCGTTGGGGCAGGGTTGGAGCTGAAGAAAGCAGCCAGGGCGGTGGGTGAGAAATCGCTCGAAATGCTCAAGCAGAAAGATTTGCTGCCGCTCACCGGTTATGTGCACGGCGGGTGCTCCCCCATCGGCATGAAAAAAGCCTTCCGTACCACGGTTGATGCCTCTGCGCAGGATTTTGAATCGATTATCTTCTCCGGCGGGCGTATCGGGCTGCAGGTGCAGGTCTCTCTGGCGGATTTAGCCCGCCTGGTGCGCTTCCAACTGGCCGATATCACTACTGAGCTGATTCATAATTAATGCAAAAATCGGAAATAAAATGCCGATATTAGGCTATTTTGGAACAAAAGTTGTCATTTGTGAAGAAAAGGCTTGCTAAGTGAGGCAATTAGCTGTATTCTCTGCGCCGCGCGGGTTTATTAAAAAATCCGGTCGTAGGTCCTCCCTTTCCGCCAGGAAGCTGAGCCCGCAAGGAGGGAAACCCGGCCACAAAAATACACTAATATGTCTGACGAAATCATTCAGGAGCAGGGGCCCATCAAGCTGGCCCATTTCGAGATTCCCAACACGCTCAAGCGCATTGTTGACCCGGAGGATGCCAACCACATCACCTTCATTGCCGAGCCTATCGAGACCGGTTTTGGTCACACTCTGGGTAACTCCCTTCGCCGCGTGCTGCTCAGCTCCCTGGAGGGTGCTGCCATCACCAGCGTGCGTATCGCCGGTGCCCAGCACGAATTCACTTCTCTGCCCGGCGTGGTGGAGGACGTGACTGAAATCATCCTTAACCTCAAGAAAGTCAAGTTCAAGCACTTCGGCAAGGAACCCCGCACTCTTTCCCTTCGTGTCACGAAGCAGGGCGTGGTGACCGCCGGTGATATCCAGGAAGACCACATCTATTCTGTGGTGAACAAGGACCAGGTTATCTGCCACCTTGACCAGAGCACCATCTTCGACTGCGACTTCGAGGTAAATGTGGGCCGTGGTTTCCACACCGCCGATGATAACAACGACAAGGACCGCCCCATCGGCGTGATTCCGATTGACTCCATCTTCTCCCCGGTGACCCGCGTGAAGTACGCTGTGGACAACGCCCGTGTGGGTCAGATGACTGAGTTCGACAAGCTCGTGCTCGATATCTGGACCGATGGCCGCGTGAGCCCCGCCGATGCCATGCTGCAGGCCGCCAGCATCATGCGCCACCACCTGGACGTGTTCGTGGACGCCGACAGCCGCCGCGTTGAATTCGACAAGGCCAACGGTGGCGAGCAGGATGCCAACACAGCCCAGCTCCGCAAGCTGCTCAACATGAGCGTGAACGAAATCGAACTCTCTGTCCGCGCTGCCAACTGCCTGAACAACGCCAACATCACCACGGTTGGTCAGCTGGCCATGAAGACCGAGAGCGAAATGCTCAAGTACCGCAACTTCGGTAAGAAGTCCCTCAACGAGATTAAGGACAAGCTCGTGCAGCATGGTCTGTCCCTGGGTATGCAGTTCGACGCCAAGCTTCTGGCTGCCCCGGCCCCGGCTTCCCGCATGCGCGACATCAACGATGAAGCCCGCGCTACGGATCTGCAGGCCCTTATCTCCCACAACATCGACGCCTTCGGTGACGACGACGACGAGTAAAGATTCCAATAAATCAATAACAACACAAACACACATTAAAAGACTATGAGACACGGCGTAAAGAAAGCTAAGCTTCAGCGTAATGCTTCCCACCGTAAGGCTCTGCTTGCCAACCAGGCTTGCAGCCTCATCAGCCACGGCCGCATCACCACCACTCTGGCCAAGGCCAAGGCTCTCCGCCCCTATGTGGAGAAGCTCATCACCCTTGGTAAGAATGGTTCCCTGCATGCCCGTCGTCAGGCCCTCGCTACGCTGCCCCAGCCCAAGGTTGTGGCCAAGCTCTTCAGCGTGGTGGCAGAGGCTACCAAGGACCGCCAGGGTGGTTACACCCGCATCGTGAAGCTCGGCCAGCGCATGACCGACAGCGCCCCCATGGCTCTGATCGAAATCATTGACCTGCCCCAGCTCACCGCTCCCGTGGCTCCCGCCACCACTACTGCCACCGGTTCCACCTCCGAGGAGGCTTGAGCCCAGTAGAACGAGCAAAAAAAATTGACAAAAAACGTAACAGTTGCCTCGCGCAGCTGTTACGTTTTTTTGTGCGACTCCTGTGTTTCGCAGAGAATCATCTTGCATGTCAGGGAAAAAATGCTATCCTGAGAAAAGCAAGGTAGTACATCTGACGCGGTTCCGCCTGGCTGTATAAGTACACGATCTAACACTCGGAGAAGTATGAAGAAAAAAACTTTAATCAGCACCTGTCTGGTAATGTGTTCTGTAGTATTTGCAGATACAGATGTTCCTAAACGTGGTGTCCTGATGGAGGTGTGGGATGATGTCAGAACAGGCATGGTATCTGCACTGCTGGAGGTATGCGAGACAAAGAAGCCGAATGCCGCCTACATCCGGGAGGGGATAGATGAGGTGGGCTCTCAGAAAGATTATTTCGGGGCGAGGTTCAGCGCTCTCCTGACTCCTCCCGAGAGTGGAGAATACACATTCTATCTCGCGGCAGATGATACCGCAGAGCTGTTGCTGAGTACTGACGCGACACCAGAGAATCTGCGCAAGGTATGCGAGGTTCGTTCATACATGCCACGGCATCATTTTGTACCGCATGGCAACTCCTGCAAGGTAACCCTGAGCAAGGGAACGAAATATTATCTTGTGGTGCATTATAAGGAGGCTATTAATGATGAGCATGTGTCCCTGGCCTGGGAAGGCCCGGGGCTTAGGGCAAAACAGGTTATTCAGAGTAAGTATCTGGAACCCTGCATGAATCCGGAACAACGCGCTCTCTGGGAGAGGACCACCAGAAATGATAAGCAGGGAAATGAGCTTCTGCAGAAACTACGCGGAATGAATCCTTCCGCTACCATGGATTGGTTGAATAAGCTTTCCCCGCAGGAGCAGCAGCTTCTGGAGCAAAAACTGACCAGGGAGCAGAGCTGTTGCTTAAGTAAGAAGGATGGTGGAATAAAACAACTCCTGAGAATGGCTTCCGGCATTGTGGCAACACCCGAATCTCCGGTGCATAACCGGGTGGCAAAACGCCTTCTCGACATTGAGGAGGCATGGCTGAAGACTCTTTCCAACGAGGAACTGGTGGAACTGGGACCGCACCGCCTGGCTCATTCGCTGGGCTCAATCCCGAAAGATGCCAGGAGGGTCAAGTATACTCAGAAGCTTAACTCGAGCGGGGAAAAGTGGATGAACGAGCTGGTGTCGCTCGGCGTGTACGCCGCTCCCGGCAAGCCCTTTACTATTACAATTCCGGAGGAATTGGCTGACAAGAAGCTGCAGGTGCAGGTCGGCCACCATTTTCCGGAAAAGAAAAATCCCTATGTCAGCATGCCCTCCACAACCCGCAGATTTCTGTTGGAGAAAGCTTGCTCTACGTTTGTGACCCCGCATGGAGGCTTGATGATGCTGAGTGTACCTAAGGAAGTGGAGCTGAAGAGCACGCCGGTCATCGTGGAGGGGGCTTTGCGTGCTCCCCGGTTTATACTTGGCAGACATACGGATGAGGACTGGAAGAAAATCAGGAAAGCTCCGGCACCCTGGGGAGAGTTGGTCAGCGAGTATGTCGTGCTGATTGTGCCGCGTGATGTACTGCGGAAACTAGAGAATCCCACAGCGGTGATGAGCTGGTGGAATACCAATAATCGAGACTTGCAGGACTTCTACTCGTACTACCCCAAAATCCCGTTTCGCATGCATTCCGGGCATTATGCGGAGGAGGGCATTTCCTACTGGCCGCTCCAATGGGCACCCAAGAATATGGCCTATCTGCTGAATATGGAGGCCATGAAGGAAAAAAACTCTGCCCTTTTCCTGCATGAGCATGGTCACCATTGCGACTTTTGGGAAATGGAACTCTCGTTCTGGGCCGAATCCACTCCCAACTGGGGTGGTTATTACATGCGTGAGCGCAAAGGCAAACACTTCAATTGGAAGGATTCTCATGATCTCCATTTGCGCAGGCTCTTTGATGTCAATGATGCAGGGATGAACGAAATCAGGCAGGATGCGTGGTACAAGATTTCCACCAAGGGGACGCACCATTGGTCATATCCCATCACGTCCATGATGATTGGCTATGCTGATGCCTTTGGCTGGGGGTGCATCAAGGCTACCATCAAGCGTTTCCGCGATAAGGAGGATGATATGTATAAGTGGCAGTTCGTTCAGGGCGCTGACCATGACCAGGCTAAGATTGACCGTTATCTCATCGGCTTGTCAGAAGCGGCCCAGCGTGATGTCCGCCCCTATTTCGCCCATTTCAAGATGTTTCCGTCCGAAGGCGCTGCCCTGCATTTGGATAACTTGAAATTGAAACCGTGGGATGCTACCTACTTTACTGCACCGGCTGAAACTCGCGTCGCCCGGAATCAGAAGCTCTCCATTCCCTGTGGCCCTGATACTCTGCTTGGTTTTGCTAAACAGAATGGTATCCGCTGGAAAAAAATGACCGCCGCGGGCGGCACGGTGGTTCGCAAGGGAAGCAATAAGGTTATTTATACACCTTCTCCTGATTTTTCAGGAGAGGACTACATCACGTACGAGGTGTTTAACCAGTATGGATGTTGTGCGCAGAAACAGCTTAAGGTGCTGGTCAAATAACGTTCCGGCCCTTACATTGCCGGGGGGATTCTCCTGAAAACTAAGGAAAACTGAAATATTGCTTGACTAAACACCATGAGTCTGGTATTTAGACGGCATGCGAATCGTAATGATGGCAACGGGGGATATAGCAATACCCTCATTTCAGGCATTAGTGGAGACAGGTGATGTGGTTGCGCTGATAACTCAGCCGGACCGACCGGTGGGGCGGCATATGGAGCTGACGCCGCCTCGCGTGAAAGTGGTGGCCGAGCAACTGGGGATTCCTGTATTTCAACCGGAAAAGATGCGCGATGCCGCCGCCTTGGAACAGCTGCGAGCCTACGCTCCTGATATTGTAGTTGTGATGGCCTACGGCCAGATTCTTTCACAGGAGGTCATTGATGTCCCCAGAATTGCCTGCATCAATGCGCATGCATCACTGCTGCCGCGTCACCGTGGGGCGGCGTGCATTCAGGCCGCCATAGAGGCGGGTGATGATGAGACAGGAATCACCATCATGCACGTGGTAAAGAAGCTGGATGCGGGAGATATCATCTGCAAGGTAGCGATACCGCTGCGAGGCACCGAAACCGGGGAAAGTCTGCACGATGACCTGGCCCGGCTGGCGCCAGATGCTCTGAAAGAAGCGATAGAGGCGCTGGCAGAAGGAGTGGATATGCGCGAGGAACAGGATGAGAACCTGATGACCTATGCCCCCAAGCTGTTGCGCGCGCATGGTCAGATAGACTGGAACCAGCCTGCGTTGCAGGTGGCGCGCAAGATACGCGCCTACCATTCCTGGCCGGGAACATTCACGATTTACCCTTCCGTAAAGAGTGGTCAGGATAAGACGCTCAAAATTTATCCGCCGGTGGATATGTTCCTGAATGTCCGCAAGCCTGCGGATGCTGTGCCGGGCATGGTGCTGGAGTCCGGGCCGGAGGGAATGCTCATTTCCTGCGGTGGCCGCCGTGGGGGCGCCATCCGCATTACCACCATGCAGCCGAGTGGTGCTCGTAAGATGAATGCCGAAAGTTTCTTTGCCGGGCACAAGATTATGCCTGGCACTATTCTGGGCTTGCCCACAACCCCTACCGTGTAACAGAGTATGGCACCACGACAGAGAGCCGAAAACAAGAAGATGCTGGGGCTGTATGTAGACAGCACCCTGATAGAGAAATTCCAGAAAGCCTGTGCCTACTACGGCCAGACCATGACCTCTGCGGTAACGCTCTTCATCGAAGAAACCGTGCAGGAATATGAGGAGCTCATGGGGGAAGAGAACGAGAATTAGTTTCCTCCTGAGGCAGGAAAGCCCCAGCCATAGCAACAAGAGAGACTAAGCCCACGCATTCCTCCTAATGAGGAATGCGCATTCAAGCGCTGGTGGCTTCAGTACCTGGTGCTACCGGCTGCACCTTCTCCTCCTGTGGGATGGGGGGCGTTTTCTCACCATCGGGCAGCCAGTGGCATACCAGCACCACTATGTAAACCGGGGTGAGGATGGCACCTGCCAGGTTGACCAGTGTGCCGATGATGCGCCAGCGGGTAATCAGAGCAAGCCCCAGCACCGCCAGGCTTACGAGCAGTGCGCCCAGAACCATCAGGCAGATAAATGTGACATCGGGAGAAGCCTCAGCCACCTTTTCTGCAAGTTCTGCAGCGAGCTCGGCTTTTGATTTGCCTGAGGCTGCAGCTGCCTCATCAGCCGCTGCCTTGATGGCATTCACATTATCATAGCAGAAAACGTAGTATAAGGCAACCGGAACAAGCCCCAGCAGCAGCGTGGCACCAAAACTATCCCAGCCGTTGAATGCGTTCAAATCTTCTGGTTGTTCACTCATGCGGAAAGAAGTATAACGCGGCTGCGGAAGGGTTGCAATTCCTTTTTGCAGCAGCGGGCATGTTAGTGTGTTCGCGGTGCAGAATTTTCTTTACAATGGTGAATAATTCAGGCATTCTCTGCGCCGTCTATGTCATTCTCTGAACTTGGTATCTGCCCGGAAATTCTGGAAGCCATTGAGGTTCTTGGATTCGAAACGCCCTCGCCCATTCAGGAAGCTGCGATTCCTCCCGCGCTGGAGGGCGCTGATATTCTGGGGCTTTCCCACACCGGGTCGGGTAAGACTCTGGCCTTTTCGATTCCTGCGTTAGAGAGCATAGACCCCACCTTACGTGAAGTTCAGGTGCTCTGCCTGGCTCCTACCCGCGAGCTTGCAGTGCAGATATGCCGCGAGGTAGATAAGTTGGCCATGTTCCTGGATGGAGTTTCGGCGGTGCCGATTTATGGTGGTGCCTCCTTTGGCCCCCAGCTGGCAGCGCTGAAACGCGGTGTGCAGTTTGTTGTGGGAACTCCCGGGCGCATCATCGACCTCATGGAACAGGGCGAGTTGAAAACGGACAATATCTCTATGCTCATTCTCGATGAAGCCGATGAAATGCTGGATATGGGGTTCCAGGAGGATATTGACCGCATTGTGGCGCAGCTTCCGGAGCCGCGCCAGACTCTTCTATTCTCGGCCACCATGTCCGCCGCCATCCGCAAGCTGGTGGATGCCGTGGCCAGCGAGCCCCAGGAAATTGCCATTGAGCGGCCGCAGCTCACCGTGCCCACCTGCGAACAAGTGGTGTATGAGGTGGTATTCTCCTCGCGTATCGAGGTGCTCAGCCGCCTCATTGAAATGGGCCGCATGAAGCGCGGCCTCGTGTTTGCCAACACGAAGAGAGTGGTAGATGATATTGTGGACGGTCTGCTGGCTCGCGGTTATGCGGTGGACAGATTGCATGGCGACATGCCCCAGACGCTGCGCGAGCGTGTCATGGATTCCTTCCGCAAGGGGAATCTCACCGTCCTGGTGGCTACGGATATTGCCGCCCGCGGTCTGGATATTGATGATGTGGATACCGTGGTGAACTTTGAATTACCCCGCGACCCGGAGGACTACGTGCACCGCATCGGCCGTACCGCCCGTGCCGGACGCAAGGGCCGCGCTGTTTCTTTTATCGGCCGCCGCGATTTCTCCCTGCTGGGACGCCTGGAACGCTTTGTTGGTGTGCGCATGCTGCGCGAGAAAGTGATGACCGGGGGGCAGGTGGAAGAAGTGCGCCGCGAATCCCTGGTGGATGAAATTCTTGAAAATGCCGCGACCGCTGCCGGGCTGCCGGAGGAGCTGCGGGATATTGATCTGCCAGCAGAGCAACTGCTGGCTGCCATGTTCAACCTGTTGGTAGCTAAGACCAGCCGCGAGCTCCAGCCTATTCCCGAAGATAGACCCAGCAAGTTCTCCCGCAATACCCGCCCGGACGATGCAGCCTCGGCTCCGATAGAGAAAGGCAATGACTGGAGCAGCCTGCAGCAGAGCGTGACTCTGTTCATGAATGGCGGCAAGCTCCTGGGGTTGCGTCCCAAGGATGTTGCCGGCCTCTTCTACAACGAAGGCGGTGCACCTAAGGGCACCGTGGGTGATATCCGCCTCTACCTCAAGCACTCCCTCATCGAGGTGACCCCCGAGATTGCTCCCCAGCTCATCGAGCGACTGGGAACCTGCTCCATCTGTGGCTATGAAGTGAACGTGCGCGAGGATAAAGGTCGCCCGCAGGGGGGAAATGCCCCCCACGAGCGCGAATTCCGTCCCCATGAACGCGAACGCCGCGGTGCTTCTTATGCCGGGCGTGGCAATACCAGCTTCCGCCGCGACCGCGAGGAACGCTACGGCTCCCGCGACCGCCGGGATTCCCGCGAGCGTGGTGGCAAATCTGAGCGCGTTTTTTACGACAAGTTCAGCCACCGTCCCCGCCGCCGCGATTGAAAGAGGTATATTTTTTCATTGCGCAGGGGATAAACTGCGTGGTATAGTGAGGGGGCAATGAGACACATTTGCCTGATACTCTTTCTGATTCTGGGAGCTGCGGTGGCTCCCTTGGTTTCTGCTGCCGATGAGAACAACGTTGACCTCCCGAAAAAAGGGAAAGAATTAGCCCCGGTTTCTGCAGTATTAGCCGAGGCCAGATACCTGACGAAGCGGAAACCGAATCTTAAGGCGCAGTATTACGCCTTTATCCGCTCAGCAAGTTGGTGTGTACCATGTAAGATTTTTGTGCCGCCGGTCATGAAAGATTATGGCAGGATGCGCGGGGCTAAGGTGGAGTTGATATTTCTCGGCATGGAGGAGGAATCCGTCGTTAAGAATTACGTGTCAGAGGACAGATACAAGTGCCCCGTTGTGTTGGCATCGGAGTTAGGTTCGGTTCCCGGCCTGAAGTTTGAGGCCGGTCTGCCCCGGATGTGCATTGTGGATGCCGCGGGGAATTTTGTATTCGAAGCCGGTGGTAAATATATGCAGGATTGGAAAAAATCTCTTTTTGCTTTTCAACAGGAACAGCGAAAATTAAAGGCGAAGGAAAAGGCTTCCCAAAAGGCCCAGGATTAGTCGCTTCCCGGCAGAACCAATCTGCCGGGTAAAAAAACGGTGAGTTATAATGCCTCACTGGTTCAGAGTACAAGCGCCATAATGAGCATGCCGGTGGCTACGCCGTAAATGCTCAGGTGGTGGTGGCCCCAGCGCTCGGCCATGGGCAGCAGCTCATCAAAGGATATGTATACCATGATGCCCGCAACCGTCGCAAAGAGAACGGCCAGCAAAGCCGGGCTCAGGAAAGGCAGCAGTATCAGCATACCGACCATGGCTCCCAGAGGCTCTGCCAGCCCGGAGAGTAGCGCCCACCCAAATGCCTTGCGCCGGTTTCCGGTACCGTAGAGCAGGGGAAGCGCCACTGCAATACCCTCCGGTATGTTGTGAATTGCCACAGCCAGGGCTACAGATGTGGCAATGCCTGTATTATCAAATGCCGAGGCCACGGTGGCTATGCCTTCCGGAAAGTTGTGAATCGCTATGGCCAGCGTGAATAACAGGGCCGAACGCCGCAGTTTGGCGTTGCCGGCAAATTCTCCGGTGCTCTGCACGCTGTCAAGTCTGGCGGCATCAGGTATCTCGTGCGGGTTCTCGTCCTCCGGTATCAGGCGGTCTATGAGGCAGGCCAGCGCCATGCCCCCGAAAAAAGCCAGCGTGGTACCCCACCTGGCGCTCTCTCCCAGCATTTCTCCGGACGCGGGCATGAGCTCCATGAATGAGATATACACCATGACCCCCGCGCTGGCTCCCAGGGCAAAGGTGAGCATGCGCGTGTCGGTGCGCTTCACGAACAATGCCAGCGCTGCGCCTATTCCCGTGCTCAAACCTGCCAGAATAGATAAAATCCCTCCCAGTAGCAGATTTTCCTGTATGCCTGCGGTCATGCGCGCAGTTTAGCGGTTTTTGCCACGCTTGTCAAATGCTAAGTCGGGCGCTGTAATCAGTGCCGGAATCAAATGTGCAGACGCAGATTAGTCTTGCGAAATGAGTTGTTCTACTTTAGAATGTTTCCATGGAGGCACAAGGAGAGGATAGACACATACACATTCGGGGTGCGGCAGAGCACAACCTGAAGGGCGTGAATGTGGATATTCCGCTGGGCGGTATCACAGTAGTGACCGGGCCGAGCGGTAGTGGCAAGACCTCGCTGGCCATGAGTACCCTGTATGCCGAGGGCCAGCGGCGCTATGTGGAAACCTTTTCACCTTATGTGCGGCAGTTCATGGATCGCATGGACAGGCCGGCGGTGGAGTCGGTAGAGAATGTGCCGCCGGCCATTGCTCTGGGACAGCGCAATTCGGTGAAGAATTCGCGCAGTACCGTGGGCACCATGACGGGGATGAATGAGTACCTGAAGCTCATTTTCTCGCGCCTGGCGGTGGGGCGGGATGCCGCGGGCAATGTGGTGCGCCCGGCTACGCCGCAAGGGGTGGCAGAGGAGATGATTGCGGAACACACAGAGGAAGCCGCGCTGGTTTGTTTTGCGGTTCGCCCGGTGGGTACTTTTGAGGAAATGCGCCAGGCTTTGGAGGCGCAGGGATATCTGCGAGTGCTGGCGGGTGGGGCTGTGTTGCGTCTGGCAGATGCTGCAGAGGACGCTCTGGGTATGGAGAGCTGGATGCTGGTTCAGGACCGCGTGAAACTGGTGCCGGAATCCCGGGCTCGTCTGATGGAGGCGCTGGAAACGGCGCTGCACCTCGGGCAGGATGCGGCCTATGTAGCGCTGGAGGCGGGGAAGGGGTGTTGGAGTGAGCCCCGGCAGTTCCGTAGCGACTGGTACCCGCTGCAGGAACCCCGCCCCGGCTTGTTCAGCGGCAATTCGCCGTTGGGGGCCTGCCCGGCCTGCAAGGGCTATGGCCGCAGCATCACCTACGATTACAATCGGGGCATCATCCCGGATAAAACGATTGCGGACGGCGCGTTGAAAATGCTTTCCTCAGCCACACTTTCAGCCTGTTACAAGGATTTGGTGCGGGCAAACAAGCGCAGTCATGCGGTGCGTATGGACGTGCCGTGGCGCGAGCTTACTCAGCAGGAGCGCGACTGGGTGTTCTATGGCGAAGCGGGAGAGCTGGATGTGTGGGAGGCATTCGACCGGGGGCTCTGGTACGGATACAAGGGGATTTTCGATGACATGGAGAAGCATGCGCACAAGATGAGCGTGCGCGTGTTTCTGTCGTTTTACCGCGTGTACAGCGTGTGCCCGGCGTGCCATGGCGGGCGCTTGCGGCCGGAGGCGCTCGCTTTTACTATCGGCGGGCTCACCGTTCCGCAGGTGCAGGCTTTGCCCATGGATGAGCTGTTGCCCTGGCTGGATGCCCACGTGCTGGGCCACACCGGGGCCGACCGCTCTCTGGAGCAGGCGGTCAGGGAATTCCGCAGCCGCGTGGCGTATCTCTGTGAGGTGGGGCTGGGCTATATCGCTGCCAGCCGTCTCACGCGCTCGCTTTCCGGCGGTGAGATTGAGCGGGTCAGCCTCACCACTTGTCTGGGCGCGGCTCTTACTGAGACTCTTTTTGTGCTGGATGAGCCTACCGTAGGCTTGCATGCGCGCGATACGGCGCGGCTTATATCAGCCATGCGCCGCCTGGCACACCGTGGAAATACGCTGGTGGTGGTGGAGCACGAGGAAGCGGTGATGCGCGCGGCAGATTACCTGGTGGATATGGGGCCCGGCAGTGGTGCAAGTGGTGGTGAACTGGTGTATGCCGGTAATCCGCAGGGGATTCTGAACGCCCCGGGCTCGCTCACCGGGCAGTACCTGAGCGGTAGGTGCTGTATTCCTGTGCCCCCGCGTCGCCGGAAGGGTAGGGGGGTAATCCGCATTGAGGGGGCAGAATGCCATAACCTGCATGATTTTAATGTGGAAATCCCGCTGGGGGTGTACAATTGTCTGACCGGTGTATCCGGCAGCGGCAAGAGTACGCTGGCCTGTCAGGTGCTGTATGGTTCGCAGCATCCGGATGAACTGGATGATGAAGATGAGGTGCAGGTGCGTAACATTGCGGGGCTGGATGCGGTGGAGGAGGTGGTGCTGGTGGATCAGAGCCCCATTGTGCGCACGCCGCGTAGTACGCCGGCGGTGTATATAGGCGTGTTTGAGGATATCCGCGCGCTTTTTGTGGCGGAACCAGCGGCACAGGCTCGAGGGCTTAAACCGGGGTATTTCTCCTTCAATAGTGGTGAGGGCCGCTGTCCGCGCTGCGCGGGGCTCGGGCAGGAGAAGGTGGAAATGCAATTCCTTTCCGATATTTATGTGCCTTGCGCGCTGTGCCACGGCACGCGTTACACCGAGCAGGCGCTTTCCATTACGCTTCTGGGCTATAATATGGCAGAGATGCTGGCGCTGGATGTTGCAACGGCCCAGCGTCTCTTTGCGCATGAGAAAAATGCCCGCGCGCGACGCATTGCATCGCGGCTGCAGGTGCTGGTGGATGTGGGGCTGGGGCATCTGGGGCTGGGGCAGCCGCTCAATACGCTTTCCGGCGGTGAGAACCAGCGTCTCAAGCTGGCTCATATTCTGGTGGATACACTTACTGCGGAAAAACAGAATAAGGGGCGTCTGCTGATACTCGATGAACCCGGCACGGGCCTGCATTTCCGGGATCTGGAGGTGCTGCTGCGTGTGTTCGACCGCCTGGTGGAGCAGGGAAATACACTACTGGTCATTGAGCACAATATGGAACTCATCAAATGCGCTGACCATGTGATTGACCTGGGGCCGGAGGGCGGCTCCGGCGGTGGTCTGCTGGTGGCGCAGGGAACGCCGGAAGAAGTGGCTGCCAGTGGCGCCGGATATACGGCTCATTTCCTGGCCGAGGCGCTGCAGATGGAGTACGATACGCTGCCGCTCATGGCGGCAGAGGAGCACGATTCCAGCGTGCCCGAGGGGGTAATCGCCCTGCGTGGCGCCCGCCACCACCAGCTCAAGAATATCGATGTGGATATCCCCCGCGATGCGATGACCGTGGTAACCGGGCTTTCCGGCAGCGGTAAGAGTACTCTGGCGTTTGATATCATTTTTGCTGAGGGGCAGAAGCGCTTCATGGATGTGATGAGCCCCTACGCCCGCCAGTTTACCGAGCAGATGGAAACGCCGGATATTGACCGCCTGACCGGGCTGCCACCCACCGTGGCGATTGAGCAGAATCGCTCCCGCGGCGGTTGCAAATCCACCGTGGGCACGGTCACGGAAATCTGGCAGTTCCTGCGTCTGCTCTATGCTAAACTGGGCCAGCCGCATTGCCCGAAATGCCGGGTACCGGTGGGACGGCGTTCCCCTGCCGAGATTCAGGAACTGGTGCAGCGGGAAATTGCCGCCCGCCCTGCCAGCCTCATGATTGCGGCCCCGGTGGTGCGTAACCGCAAGGGGCATTATGCTGACCTGGCGCGCTGGGCTCAGAAAAAGAAATACCCCTGGCTGCGCGCAGATGGTGTATTGGTGGCGCCGGAGGCGTTTACCCCGCTGGACCGCTATTCGAATCACGATGTGGATGTGGTGCTGGCGGAAATCAGCGTGCAGGGGAACCGCATTACCATGAATGGACAGGGGGCAGATTATGCCGGAATTATGGAAACAGTTTCCCGTGCGCTGGAAATGGGTGACGGCTTTATCCGCCTGCTGAAAAATGGGCAGGAACTGCTTATCGGCACGCGTCTTACGTGCCCTTCCTGCGGGGAATCCTTTGCAGAGCCGGAACCTTCCACCTTCTCGTTCAATTCTCCGCGCGGCTGGTGCCCGCATTGCATGGGGCATGGGCGCGTGAGTAAGCTGAAAGTCGGAGCTAAGCCGGAAGATAAGCTCAGCCAGCTGGAGGTGGAACTGAAATACGACCGCGATGTGGAGCGCGCTGCTGCCAAGGAGGAGGAAAGTGTGCTTTGTCCGGAGTGTCAGGGCTCTCGCCTGAATCCCTTTGCGCTGGGTGTAACGCTTTTTGGCAGAAATATCGCGGAAATCGGCACCTTGGCGGCAGATGAAGCGTTGCCGGTGGTGGATAGCTGGCAATTTACCGGGCGAGAAGCCGAAATTGCCCGCAATGTGATGGCCGAGATTGCCCCCCGGCTGCGTTTCCTGCAGCGTGTGGGGCTGGGCTACCTCTCGCTCGACCGCGCCGCAACCACGCTTTCCGGCGGCGAGACGCAGCGCATCCGCCTGGCGGCACAGCTGGGGTCGGAGTTGCGAGGTGTGCTCTACGTGCTGGATGAACCGACCATCGGCCTGCACCCGCAGGATAATGAGCGCCTGCTGCATACACTGGCAGAGTTGAAGAGCCGTGGCAATACGCTGCTGGTGGTGGAGCACGATGAGGATACTATGCGCGCGGCTGACCATATTATCGATTTAGGCCCGGCGGCTGGTGTACATGGTGGCGAAATCATGGCGCAGGGAACATTCAATGAGGTGGAGCATAACCCCGCCTCCGTGACCGGGCGCGCTCTGCTCAGCCGGGAAAAGCATCCCTATTGCGGCAAATACCTGCCGCTGAAGGATGCCGAGTGGCTGGAGGTGGAGGGATGCTGCCTGCATAATCTCAAGGATGTGACGCTGCGTATCCCCCGCGCACGTTTCACCGTGGTTACCGGGCCGAGCGGTGCAGGTAAGACCTCTCTCATCACCGGTACGCTGGGCCCTGCGGTGC
The DNA here is from genome assembly GCA_045538275.1 of Akkermansia sp. Classification (GTDB taxonomy): domain Bacteria; phylum Verrucomicrobiota; class Verrucomicrobiia; order Verrucomicrobiales; family Akkermansiaceae; genus Akkermansia. The sequence continues at coordinate 23,749 of JAZSRB010000035.1, forward strand.
GTGAGGCGCTGGGCGGCAGCATTACCCGCGAGGAGCGCGCAGCCTGGAAACGTGCCAAAGGGCTGGATTCCGTGCGCGCGCTGTATCAGGTGGACCAATCGCCCATTGGCAAGACACCGCGCAGCACGCCTGCTACCTACATTGGTATCTTTAACGAGATACGCGCCCTCTTTGCGCAGAGTGCCGATGCCCGCCGCCTGGGATTCGGGGCCAACCGCTTCTCTTTCAATACTGCTGCCGGGCATTGCGAGGCCTGCAAAGGCTCCGGCTACCAGCGGCAGGAGATGGATTTCCTGCCGCCCTGTACCGTGCCCTGTGAGACCTGCCGCGGTGCCCGCTATAACTCCCGCACACTTCAGGTGCGTTACAAGGGAAGGAATATCGCTGAGGTGCTCAATATGGATATGGAGGAAGCCTCAGAGTTCTTTGCGAACCAGCCCCGCCTGGCAGACCCGCTGAAACTGCTGTGCGACACCGGGCTGGGCTACCTGACGCTGGGGCAGGCCAGCAACACGCTCTCCGGTGGTGAGGCTCAGCGCATCAAGCTGGTGGCAGAGCTCATCAAAGGCCGCCGCGCCGCGCTCAATGCCATTCGTAAGGGCAAGACTCTGCCGCAGGATTTGTACATCATTGAGGAACCGACCATCGGCCTGCACCCGCATGATGTGCGCCTTCTGGTGCAGGTGCTCCGCCGCCTCGTGGAGATGGGCAATACCGTGGTGGTCATTGAGCACAACCTGGAGCTCATCTGTGAGGCTGACTACATCATCGATGTAGGCCCTGGTGCCGGTGCTGATGGCGGCACCATCGCTGCGCAGGGCACCGTGCGCCAGCTTGCCCGCGCCAAATCTCCTACAGCTCCTTTTATCAAGGCTGAGCTGGAGCGGATGGAGTAAACGAAAACCGGGCTTTGCAGTACAGCAGAGCCCGGTTTTGATAAAAATCTGTTCCGTACGCTTAACGGCGACGAGCACCGGCCGTGTTGCGGTGGCGGCTCTGCTCGAGCAGGGCAGCATACATCTGGCGGCAATGGATATAACCACGGCGGTCAACGAGTTTCTCCATGCTCAGGCGGGAGGAGCCCCACTCAATCACTTCGATTTCTACCACGCGGCGGCCCCACTGCTTCATGAGGGATTTGTTCGGCTGGTATATATCGATGGTGGCGGTGCCTACCAGGGCACTGCCGTAGTCATCCACCACGTAGGTGTAGGGTTCACCCTTAATCTTGAATTTGGTGCCCAGCGGGTATACGGACCAGTCTGCCGCGGCGCTGCGAATGCGCTCTCCATACTTCAGGTAGGTGCCAATGGCGTTTCTGGGGCCGTAACCCACATGGTCGCTTTCCGAGTGGGTGTAGGCCGTAGTGCGCACCACACGGTTGAGCTGGCGGGGGTGGTAGAATGGGAACCCATGTTTATCGCGCCCCAGATTCGGCAGGCGGCGATCCGGCATAGCGGAACGGCGGGGCGGTGCGGGCGGTACGAACCCGCGGCTGGTGATGCCCGGGTTGTAGGCGGCCTGCGCCTCCGGCATTCCGGTGATGGTTGCCAAAGTCAGAGCAACCAGCGTGAGTGCCTTTTTGAAGATGTTTGTCATGAAAAATGGTGAGAAGGTGATACGTGACTCTGGGTATGCACCGGGCATCCCGATGCAATGTGGTGGCGATACTATCACAGAGGGTGGGGGTTGGCAAGTGTTTTATCCGTTTCAGGGGGATGCGGCAGATTGCGACGCTCTCCAATTTTTTCCTGATTGTGATAAAATAGACAAAATAAGGTGGTATCGCGCGCGTGCGCGCGAACCATTCGTTCCCGGAATTGGCGATGATGGTGCGGGTTGTGGCGAATTTGATTAGGATTTCCTGAATGTGGTCGGAAGAAGCGTGTCAGTTCAGAATGACGCGCTGATGACGCACGAAAAAAAACAGCTAAAAATAATTAGGTTTTCCTGATTTTTTTGCCTTGCATCAATTAGACCTGGCGCAGGCAAGCGCAAGCCGGAAAGCGCGTATGGTGCTGGCCGGGTTGGCGATGCCTTTGCCCGCGATGCCGAAGGCGGTGCCATGGTCCGGGCTGGTGCGGTAGCGAGGCAGCCCGAGGGTAACATTGACTGCGTTATCGAAGTCGAGCAGTTTGAGGGGGATGAGCGCCTGGTCGTGGTAGGGAGCCAGCACGGCATCGTACTGGCCGAGCGCAGCATCCCGGTAAACGCAATCGGGCACACAGGGGCCGGTGAAGCAGGCCCAGGGCAGGGCGGCAGAGAGTTGTTCAACAGCAGGGGCAATGATATGGTGCTCCTCATTGCCGAAAGCACCATTTTCGCCGTTGTGCGGGTTGAGCCCGGCTACGGCAATGCGCGGATTCGTTTTGCCGCTGCGGCGCATAAAATCCGCCAGCAGGGAGCCGATACGCACCAGTTCTGCGGAGGTGAGCAAACCTGGCACATCTGCCAGTGCGGTGTGAATTGTTCCCAGGGCTACGGTGAGACGCTGGCCGGTAAGGCACATGGCAAAGTTCTTTACCCCGAGCCGGTCAGCAAAGAATTCAGTCTGTCCCGGAAAATGGAAGCCGACGCTGTGCAGCCCTTCCTTGCAGACCGGAGCTGTTACCACGGCATCGATTCTGCCCTCTTTGAGTGCAGCTGCAGCATTTTCCAGGTGTTCAAGCGCCATTTGAGCGGTTTCGCGGGTGGGGGTGCCCGGTGTGGCTGCAACGACCGGTCCCATGGGGCGGAACTCGGCGGTTTCGCTTGCCAGGGCAGCCAGCGCTGCACGCATGATTTCCGGGCCAATGCCGGCCTGGTCACCCAGAGTGTAGCCAATGACGGGACGTTGTGCTGGGCTGCTGCTCATGGTTCAGACTTCTTCTGCCACATCGTCATCCACCAGGCCGGGGACTGCACCAGCCGGGGTGGGGGTGTTGGATTTATCTGCCGGGACCGGCGGGGTGGCGGGTTGCTCAGGTTCCTTAATCTGGGGGCGGTATGAGCGGGCGGTGTTGATGTATTGGGCGTTTGTGTCACGCTGCTCAAATTGCAGTTCAGAATTGACTGATGTGTGGTAGATTACCGACACTACCAGCGCCAGAATCACAGGAACCAACAACAGACTGCCCAGACACGTCTTCATATGGGGGCATTTTACCCATGCCTCTGCAGGAAATCAAGCTTCAAACGCCCATATGCCAGAACTAAGGCTGTCAAACATGTAAAAAGAGTGGCAGTAAACGCAAAATGGGCGTGACAATCGTGGCTAAAATGCTTAAATAGGGGCATGCACTATACCCCGTATACTCTTTATCCCGTGGGTGCCATGAGCGCCCGTGCTGCAGCACAGCCGCGTGAAGGCGTTCTGCTGCGTGGTGACAACGGTGGCTACGCCTGTCTGCAGGCATGGCCGGAGCTGGGTGACTCTCCCCTGGAGTATGAGCTGGATGCTCTGCGCGAGGGTAGCCCCATGCGTCTGGGTGCCCGTGCGCTTAAGTGCATTGAGCTTGACGGCGAAGCCCGTGCAAAAGGCGTGAGTCTGTTTGAGGGGCTGACTGTTCCCCGCAGCTATGCCACCCTTACCGTGAGTACCACCCCCTCCCAGGTGTACAATCTGCACCAGCGTGGGTTCCGCGTTGGCAAAATCAAGGTGATTCCCAAGCTTGCTGCCACGGTGGAACGCCTGGTGAACCTGGCCGCCATGGTGCCGGATTGGAAGTGGCGTGTGGATTTCAACTGTACGCTTTCACCGGAGGAAGCCCTGCAGTTCTGGAATATGCTGCCAGAGGCTATGCGCCAGCGTATCGATTTTGTGGAAGACCCCTGCTACTATGATGTGGAAGCCTGGCAGAGTCTGCAGGATGCCGGCATGCCTCTGGCTTATGACATGCCTGTGCAGAGCGAGGCTGCCATTCCCGCCCGCACCAGTAAGCCGATGATGCGTATCGTGAAGCCGGCCCGCCACCAGAGCACGACTGGTCTGCCTGTGTTCACCACATATATGGACCACCCGCTGGGGCAGTGCTGGGCTGCATACAATGCCGCTGTGTTCTATACAGGTAAACCGGCTGAAGATGTGCCTCTGTGCGGTCTGGTGACCCACCATGTGTACCGCCCCAATGCTTTTTCCGAGGAACTGGGTATGAACATCACCCCGGATTTCCCAGTACCTGCCGGCACCGGCCTTGGTTTTGATAAGCTGCTGGCCGCGCTTCCCTGGAAGAAGCTCTGATGCCTTTCATCATCGGGCCTCGCCGGGTGTCCCAGGCGAGGCCCTTTTTGTGTCAGGCACGCAGGAGGAAGCGCACAGCAGTTACAACAACCGCTGCAACCTCTTTCCCATTCTGGCGGGCGGGGGAGAATTTCCAATGTTGTTTAATCCAGGCGCAGGTGTGGCGGTCAAGCCGGGCATTGCCACTGGAAGTGGTGATTTCAACGGAAACGGGTAATCCATCTGCTGCCACGGCAATGCGCACGCCTACCTCTCCCTCAATGCGGCGTTGGCGCAGTTGAGCTGGGTAATTGGGATGCGGGCAATGGAGATATGCCGGCGGGGTGTAGTCCTGCACCCGGGGGGCAACGGATGCAGCATGCGGTGCTGCCTTTTTCGCGGCGGGATGAGGCCGGAGAAGTGCCTCAGCATCTGTTGAAAAAGGGGATTCTTCCGGGGAGGAAGGCGGGATATCTGCTAATTCGAAATCGGGTGTGTTCATTTCAGCGAGCGCATGTACCAGCACCTGTGGGGGCGGAAGTTCCTGTTGGGGCACTTCTGGTAAGGTCCGCTCGGGACTCTGCCTGTTCAGTTCATTTGCCGGCGGTGTGAAAATCACGCCGGTGAAGTCGCAAGCCGCTTCTCCGCATGGAATTGGAAGCGGGCAACTCAGCGCCCAGGTGGCAACCGCGATTCCCGGCCCCAGCACGCAGGGCACGCAACGGACTGCCAGCCGTATGCGGCGGCGTGCCAGCTCGGCAGATGAGGTGTGGCGTACGTGAATCATGGGGCGGAAGTAATCCAGAACTGGTGCGTATCCAGTGCATCGAAGCACCATGGACTGGGGGGGATAATCAGCCGGGGGGTGTGGGCAATGTATACGCGGTTTTCTTTCCACCCCGGCAGCCATATGGCGTGTTTGTATATCAGTTGGTCGATGTTCGCGAGATTCCTGGCTGTGGGGGTGGTTCCAAATTGAGCCAGGGCGGTGTTCATGTCGCTCTCATTCAGGCAGAATGGTGCGGCAGCGGGGGCTGCCTGCGGTGAGAAGAAAGTGTCTGGCGCCGGTACCTCCGGGGCGGGCATGGCCCAGAATACAAGCTGGTGGCTGCGTTCCTGCAGACGAGCCTGGCAGATTTGCCAGGGAACGGGTTCCGGCACAATTTCAGCACCGCAATCTCTTGCGCTGCGAATGAGAATTGCCAGCAGATTGCTTATTTTTTCGTGCGGTGTGTAGAGCAGCGTGACGCTCAGGCTCGTGCCGTCTGCGCGGCGCAGAATGCCATCCGGCCCGGAGGTGGTGTAGCCCGCCCGGGCAAAAGCCTCGCGGGCGGCTTCGGGGTTATAGTGGTATTGGGGTGTTTCTCTCGGGGTGAGTTCTCCGTAGCCAGAGTGGAATGTGGCAAGCCTCTGCCCCTCGCCGCGCATGATGAGTTGCATGCCTTTGTCCATATCCATGGCGTGCAGCAGACCCCGGCGCAGTTCAACATCCGGCAGAGTGCGGGTATTGAGCGCGATACCGTAGGGAGGCATGGGGTATTCAGCATCGTAGACGGTGCGGTGAAGATGCTCTGCCGGTTCCGCGTGTTCCTGCCAGGCTGAGATGTTGCGGGTCTGCACCGCATCCAGCTTGCCGCGAAGCAGAAATTCCCATACTTGAGCTTCGCTGGTGAGAAAGTGGTATTCCAGCGTATCGGCATTGAAGCGGTGGCGGTACAGGGGGAGCGATTCTCCCCACCAGCCTTTTACCCTCTGCAGCTGGATACTGCGCCCACGCGCAATGCTACTCACGCTGTAAGCGCCTGTGGCTGGGGGAATCCGTTGGGCGTAACTTTCTCTGAACCGGGAGTCGAACGCGGCATAAAAGCCCGGCTCTGCCGGGATGAGCAAGTGAGCAGCCCGGGATAACCCGGCTCGTGTTCGCATGGTGATGGAGAGCAGGTGTGCGCCATGGGTGCGCAGAGTGGTCGCTTCTGCAACCAGAGTTTCGTATTCGGCGCAGTGATGTTCTGCCTGAAGAAGGGCAGCCAGCAGATAGTCGCCTGCGCGCACCGGGCGTCCATTGTTGTATCGCGCGGCTGGATTCAGCCTGAAATATATGGTATTTCCGTTGATTGCCCAGGCTTCTGCCACTCCTGCCATTATCTGCCCGCTGAGCGGGTGCGCGCCGATAAGCGGAATTTCGGTGGCAGCCTGCAGATTCTGGTGGAAGAACTGGGGAGAGCCTCCACCAAAGCGCAGGAAGTGGGCGGGAAATGGCCCGGCATTGCTCAGTCGTACGCAGCCGCCCTTGCGCGCGCTTGCGTCACCCAGCGCCGGAGCATCTTCCTCACTTTGCCAGGAGATACCTGCGGGCAGGGGAGCATTGAGCTCCAACTTCAGCCCGCCTACCCGGCAGAGCCTTTCGGCAAAATCTGCCGGATAGGGGGCTGGGAGACTTGCAGATTCCGACACCGCAGAGACTCCTGGTTGCCTGGAGACCGCCCACCAGGCAACCAGTACAATCGTAAGCAGCAGAATAGCAAGTGCTCGTTTCATCAGAAGGTGATGGTACAGCCGGCGTATGCCCCTATGCCCGGGTTGAGATAGGATTGGCTGTAATCAGCGCCGTACTCGGTATCAGAGACAAATTTCTGGTCGGTGAGATTTTCAACGCGCAGGTGGAAGGTCAGGTGCTCGTTGACCTCGTAGCGGGCGTACCAGCGCAGGGTATAATAGGCATCCAGGCGGGTGGAATCCCAGTTGCTGCATCCGCTGGCGGCAGAAAGGCCGAGGCCGGTGGTGAATCCTTCGAAAGGGCTGGTGTGGATATCTGCCGACCACACCTGGCGTGAGGTGGAGGCTATTTGCTTTCCTGCGCTCGTTTCCGGGTCACACAGGGTAAGGCTTAGTGTGTAGCCGGTATTCCAGTTGTCCTCCCAGGTGCCTTGCAGACTCAATTCTACGCCTTTGCTGGTATCAGCTCCCACAGCATTGTAGAACTCGGTAGCAGATGTTCCCTGTTTCGTGGAAATCGCATCCTGCGTGCGAATCCAGAAGAAGGTGAGGCTGGCGGTGTGGTTTGCCATCCATTCGTGCTCAATGCCCATATCGGCGCTCCAGCTTGTCTCGCAATCCAGCTCCGGGTTGCCTTGGTAGGAGCCCCACCCCGTCACGTAGCGCCCGTTCATGCGTTGAAATGCCGAGGGTGCCTTGTAGCCACGGGCAATGGAGGCCGTCAGGCGTGTACGCTCCTGGTTGAAGGCATAACTACTGGCTGCGCGGAGGGTATAGAGGCGGTCAAAGACATCGCTTTCATCCCAACGCGCAGCAAGGGTGTTTTCCCAGCCTTTCCAAGGGGTGACCCGGTGTTCGGCAAACAGGCTGAGCATGTTCTCCTCATGTTTGCTGCCGGTATCCTCCTGGCCGTTGTTCTCTGCATCGTGCTGGCTGTAGGTATACCCCAGCCCGAAGCTGGTTGCCTGGTGCCGACACCAGCGGTATTCGTTGCGCCAGTTGAGCTGCACGTTGCGCAGGTCGTGCTCAGAGCCTTTACCAAGCGTGTAATCCGCGCCGTAGTAGCCAGCACTCAGCTCCGTGGCAAAGGCGTGGGTAATGCGCTTTTCCATTGCCCCGGATAATAGATTGGTGCGGAATTTGTAGTGAGGCTCGCCCCACAGGTTCTGACCGTTGTTGTAACGAGTATCACTCCGCCGGTAGGTGACGCGGGCGTGAGTATCCTTGTCCGGTCTGTAATCGAGCCGGAGTGCTTCCTGCCAGTTTTCAAAGTGGCCTGCGTTTTTTGCAGCCGGCCTGCTTCCATCTACTCGCTTCAAATCATTGTCTTTCGTCTCATAGGTCGCAGAGAGGAAATAGGAAAAGTCTCCCTTCTGTCCCTGGGCTGTCATGTTGCCTGTATAGGACGAAAAACTCCCGAATTCATTGAATATCGAACAGGTGGGCTCGCCTTTCCCTTCCGGCGTTTCCATGTAGATAACACCGGCTTTGGCTCCGTTCCCATAGATGGCGCCCTGTGAGCCACGCAGTACTTCCAGCGTGCCGATATCGAAAATTGTGGCGCGTGCCACAAGGTTTGGCGTGAGATTGCAGCCATTCGAGTTATCGTAGAGACGCATGCCATCCATCATGGGCAGGATGTTCTGGCCGCCGCTCATGCCGCGGATGCTAATGTTATTGCTGTTACCATGTTGCATGGAACCTCCTTGCATGGGCACATAGACGCCGGGGACTCGGGTCATGGCTTCTTGCAGATTGAGCACGCCCTCTTTCCGGAGTTCGTCTGTATCCAGTATGGTGACGGAGACTCCGCTCTGGTCGTAGGGAATGCCGGAACCACCGTGCGCAGAAACCGTGATGGGGGCCAGCGTGGTGATAGGAACTTCATCCGCCAAGAGGGCGGTGGGGCTGACGCCTGCCAGCAAGAGGGCAGGCACAATACGGGTATGACTCCTGATAGGAGATTTCTTGTTTACTTTCATTTCTGTGGTGGCCGTTGAGCCGGCGGTGCATCGCCGCCGTGTATCGTGGCAAATCCCCATGGCTGGCATTCCGACTGAGCGCTCATCTGGTATGGCGCATCACGGCTGCGGCACAGCGACGGACTTTCACCGTCTTTCCCATCTATTTCCTGCGGCTTCCCGCCGCCTCCCGGGGACTCTACGCACCGGAATGCCCCGGCGCGGTACGCCGCTTATATAATCATACATTCCTCCGCAACTCAAGAGAAATGCTTTCAATCCTTAATAAATCTTGACTAGTTGTGCCTATTTTGTTATATAACGTCAAGGAAAGGGGGCACTCTCATGCGGTGCATTCCTCAGCTTTTACACTTTCTAACAAAAGGAGGAAAGATATGAACATTGCAATGGTAGGCACAGGCTATGTTGGTCTGGTGAGCGGAACATGCTTTGCAGAAATGGGCAATACCGTGACCTGCGTTGATGTGAATGAGGAGAAGATCCAGAATCTGCAGGAAGGAATCATGCCCATATATGAGCCGGGACTCAAGGAGATGGTGCTGCAGAATCAGGAAGATGGCCGCCTGAAGTTCTCGACCAGCCTGGCGGAGTGTATTGATGAGGTGGATGTGGTGTTTTCTGCGGTGGGCACCCCGCCGGATGAGGATGGCTCTGCCGACCTTCGCTATGTGCTGGAGGTAGCGCGCGAGTTTGGCCGCAATATCAAGAAATACACGCTTCTTATCACCAAGAGTACTGTGCCGGTGGGTACCTGGTTCAAGGTGAAGACCGCCGTGCAGGAAGAGCTGGATAAGCGTGGGGTGAGTGTGCCTTTCGGCGTAGCCAGCAACCCGGAGTTCCTGAAGGAGGGTACGGCTATTGAGGATTTCATGCGCCCGGACCGCGTGGTGGTGGGCGTGGAAGATGATAAAGCCGCCACGCTGATGCGGCAGCTTTACCGGCCGTTCACGATGATTAGCGACCGCGTGCTGGTCTGCGATATTCCCAGCGCAGAAATGATTAAATATGCGTCCAACAGCATGCTTGCCACCCGTATTTCGTTCATGAACGATATTGCGAATCTTTGCGAACTGGTGGGGGCTAACGTGGATGCTGTACGCCGTGGTATGGGGTCTGATGACCGCATCGGCAAGAAATTCCTCTATCCCGGCTGCGGATATGGTGGTTCCTGCTTCCCGAAAGATGTGAAAGCTCTTATCCGCAGCGGCGCTGAGCTGGGGTACCAGATGTCTATCCTGGAGGCGGTGGAAGCGGTGAATGAACGCCAGAAGACTGTACCCTTTGCCAAGCTGCAGGCAGCCATGCCGGAGCTGCAGGGCAAGCGCATCGCGGTGTGGGGGCTTGCGTTCAAACCCGGTACTGATGATATGCGCGAGGCTCCGTCCCTGGTGCTTATTGATTCTCTGCTGAAGCATGGCTGCGAAGTGCTGGCCTATGACCCCGTGGCTACTGATGAGGCTAAGCGGCGACTGGGCGAGAAAGCCATTACCTATTGTGAGGAAATGTATGATGCCTGTGTGGATGCTGATGCACTAGTCATTGTGACAGATTGGAAGCAGTTCCGTGTGCCGAGCTGGCCTGTGCTGCGCAAGACCATGAAAGGGCGCCTCATTATCGATGGTCGCAATCTCTATGACCCCGAGGAGGCCGCCCAGGAGGGCTTTGTTTATAACCGCATCGGTTGAGCAATCTGTGTAAGATGATTTTAACAGGCACCGCGGAATACGCGGTGCTTGTTTTTTTTGTCTGGAAAGCCAATAAAAATTGTGGTATATGGCAGGGTATGAAAAGCGTTTTGCTGAGCATGCTGGCCATGGCGGCCATGGTGGCCCAAGGCGGGGTGGAAGCCATGAAGAACCTGCAGAAGCCGGAAAGCGGAAAGGCCGCGGTCCTTTCCTTTGGAGGAGAAGGCGGGCGTGAGTTCCTGCTGGATGGTGTGCCGTTCCAGATTCGCTCGGGCGAGATTCACCCGCAGCGAGTACCGCGCCAGCACTGGCAGCACCGCATCCGCGCGGCCAGGGCCATGGGGCTCAACACCATTGCATTCTATGTGTTCTGGAACGCGATTGAGAAGGAAGACGGTAGCTGGGATTTTAGCGGGCGCAACGATATAGCCGCCTTCATTGACTTATGCCAGCAGGAGGGCATGTGGGTGCTGTTCCGCCCCGGCCCCTATGTGTGCGGTGAGTGGGACCTGGGCGGTCTGCCCACCTATCTGATTAAGGACGATGTGACCCCGCTGCGCTACACCGGCAACAAGCAGTTCATGGAAGCCCAGACCCGCTACCTGGAAAAAATGGCAGAGATTGCCATTCCCCGCCTCAGCAAAAATGGGGGGCCCATCCTCATGGTGCAGCTGGAGAATGAATACGGCAGCTACAAAAGCGAGCACGATGAACTGGCCTACATCGAATGGCTCAAGAACTTCTGGGAGAAGAAAGGGGCAGGAACCTTCTATCTCTCCGAGGGCGGAGCCCCGCACCACCTGCGCTTTGTTCCTAAAGGCGTGGCGGTAGGCCTCGACCCTGCCGACAATGCCGGGCAGATGCAGAATGCTTTGCGTATAGCTCCCGGTGTGCCTGTATTCAGCAGCGAGACCTACCCCGGCTGGCTGCGCCATTGGGGCGAAGGAAACTGGACCCCCAGCCGCAACACGCTGAACTCTGTGCGCTGGTATATGAAGGACGGCGTATCCTTTAATATCTTCGTGCTGCACGGTGGTACCAATTTCGGACTTACTGCCGGTGCCAACACCAACCCGGATGGCTCCAGGTTTGAGCCCGATTTAACCAGCTACGACTACGGCTCACCCATCGGCGAAAATGGCAACCTGACCAAGGAATATTTTGAATACCGCGACATCATCACAGCTGCCTTGCCTGCCGGTGCGGAGGTGCCGGAGCCTGTACAGCCCAAGGCGATGGAGATTCCCGCCTTCCGTCCGGAATGGGTATGCGGCTGGCATGCCTTGCGCGGGAACCGTGTCCCCCGGGCATTTGATGCGCCCCCCACGCTGGAAAGCCTGGGGCAGAACCAGGGCATCGTCATCTACACGACCCGCATTCCCGCAGGCCCTGCGGAAACGCTGCAATGCAAAGCGCATGACTACGCCCAGGTGTATCTGGATGAGCAGTTTACCGGCACACTGGACCGCCGCCTGAACCAGACCAGCATTGCGCTTCCCGCCCGCAAGAAATCTGCCGCTCTCAAAATCGTGGTAGACACCTTCGGCCATGTGAATTTCTCCAAATACATGGAAAAAGACCGCAAGGGGGTTATGGGTGCCGTGAAACTGGGCGAAAAGGAACTCATCGGCTGGCGAGTGGAGCGTTTCGACCTTTCCAGACCGCTGCCGGCGCCTGTGCGCAAGACCGGCTATGTACGCGCCCGCGAAAAAGGCGCTCTCTACCGCGCAGAAATCGAGCTGCAGAACCCTATCGATACCTTCCTGGATATGAAGGAATGGCAGAAGGGCTACGTGTGGGTGAATGGGCACCTGCTGGGGCGCTACTGGAACCTCGGCCCGCAGGAGCGCCTCTACTGCCCCGGCGAATTCCTGAAAAATGGCAGGAACACCATCGAAATCCTTGACCTCTTCATGGTGACGAAAACGCCGCCTCCCATCTCCGGCAAGCCCGAGCGCAACATGGAGGTGCACAAAGAGACCAGGAGCCTCAACAACCAGTGGTGATTTGCCGCAAATAGGGCTTGCATCCCTCTGAAATTCGCTTAGAATACCAGATATGCCAAGCCCTATGATTACATACCTCGGTTGGGATAAACCCGCCGTGGATTTAGTAGCGGAGCAGCTTCTTGCCGGTCTGCAGAATCCTGATACGGCAGATTCATTCCGCCGCGCCACAGTAGTAGTGCCCACCGCTGAAAGTGGACGCCGTTTGCGCGAGCGTATTGCCGAGTTGGCGGGGAGACCTGTGCTGATTCCGCGGCTCATTCTGCCCGGTCAGCTGCTGCCTGTGGGAGAAACTGTATCTGATGTGGAGCTGACCGCCCTGTGGCTGCAGGTGCTGGGGCAGGTGAATGTCCTGGAGCGTTGGCCTCACTTGTTTCATAAGCCGCTGGATGAGCGAGATTACGATGAGCTTCTGCCTGAGACAAAGTACGGATTGTTGCTCAGCGATATGCAGGATTTGAAGCGCATGCAGAACCAGCTGCACGTGGCGGCCCTGACTCCGGCAGATGTGCGCCGGTGCCTGGCAGAGCACGCGGACCAGTATGCCGATGTGCTGGAGGTGGAAATGACCCGCTGGAATGAGGTGGAAGAGCTTTTTTCGGTTGTTGACGCGGCTCTTGTGGCGGCAGGATTGCCGACGAATCAGCAGGTATGGCAGCGTATCTGTGCGGAGGCTGATGCCCCTGTTGCCCGCCCGTCGTTACTGATTCTTGCCTGCCTCCCGCAGCTCAGCCAGCTGAATCGCCTGTATCTGGAGCGCCTGCTGCAGAAGGGCAGCGCCGATGTGCGTATCTGGGTGCACGCACCTGTTGCCTTGCAACAGCGGTTTGATGCATTCGGGTGCCCTGTGGCCTATGGCGACGATTCCTGGTGCACGTGCCCATTGGAAATTTCAGATTCGAGCATCCATGTCACGGCCGATGCTGCTTCCATGGCGGCATTGACTCTTGAAATGGCGCAGCAGATACCGAATCGGGAGCTGACGCTGGCGTCCGCTGATGCTCGGTTTACCCCCGCGCTTAGTGAACATTTTGCGCGTCATGGCTGGAATGTGTTTGTGCCGGGTAACCGGGTGATGCTTGCAACGCCGCTGGGGCATATTCTGCGGCAGCTGCATGAGGCGGCCACTTCGGTGACGGAAGGAGTGTTCCCCCTTTGCTCGGTATTGCGCAACAGTACGTTGCAACAATGTTTCTCCCTTTCCGGGCCCCAGGTAGAGGAGTTCTGTTCCTTGCTGGATACGATTGAGCAGAAGTATATGCCGGACAGCCCCGAGATGTTGCTCAAATTGATTCAGCGCCATGCGGCTGATGATGCGGTCTGCCGGGATTATGCCGACGCGGTCATTTCTCTGGTGCTTCAAATGCGCGAAACCTCCCGGTTGCCGGAGTGTCTGCGGCAGCTGGCGGCATGGCTGGTGCGGCTCGATGATTCCGCCGCCGCGCAGATAAGTGCGCAGCTGGAGCTTGTGGCCACTTATGCAGAAAAACAGGGGGCAATACTGGCCAATCCCATGGTGGCAATGACCGTGCTGCAGCAGTCGGTTTCCGCCATGGCTCTGGCAGATGAACCGCGTGATAACACACACGCGGAATTGCAGGGCTGGCTGGAGCTGCCCTATGCTCCTGGTTCGCACCTGATTCTGACGGGTCTGCATGAAAAATGCGTGCCGGAAGCGGCTGCAGTGGATGCGTATCTGCCGGAATCGCTGCGCGAATACCTGGATCTGGACTGCACCGCCAAGCGTGTGGCGCGCGATAGTTACTTGTTCAGTTCGCTGGTGCAGTCGCACAAGGACGCTGTTCATGTGATTCTGGCACGAGTCGCGCCGGATGACACCCCGGTATCGCCATCGCGGCTGCTGATTCGGTTTGCCGAGGGGCAGGAGGCAGCGCTCGCATCCCGCGTGAATCATATCTTTGCCCACCCTGAGAGCAGGCGCCAGCAGCCTGAATATTCCCGCGGCAAGTGGTATATGGGCGGCAATGAAACGGCCGGTCTGGCCTTGGCTGAGGAACGAGTGGAGCATATTGCCCCCGGGAGAATGAATCCGTGGGCCGATGGGGGAAAGAGCTTCTCGCCCAGTTCTGTCGGGGCGTTCTTGAAGAATCCGCTGGCGTTCTGGCTCAAATATGTGCTGAAACTCAATCCGGATGATGCTTATGTGGAGGGCAAGTCTAGTCTGGATGCTCTGGATTACGGCAAGATTCTGCACAAGGTGCTGGAGGATACCGTGCGGGAAATTCCGCGCCTGGAATCAAATCTTTCTGTGCGTCGCATCGAGGATTGCGCTTTGTACCATCTGAATAGAACAGTCGGGCAGGATATATCCCTCTCCGTGCGGATTCAGAAAGAAATGGCCGAAGCCAAGCTGCGCCAGTTTGCCGCGCTGCATCTGGAGGATTTACGCGCAGGATGGTGCACCAACCCGGAGTCCGGGCTGGAGGCCTGGCAGGATTGGAAGCTTGATAACCAATGGCCCTTCGGCATGAAAATCGACCGCATCGATATCAATGAAGAAACCGGGGCGCTGCGCGTGATAGATTACAAGACAGGTAAGAAACCGCCTCAGGAAGTGCATCTGGAGGTGCTGAGTGAGGAATCTCAGTCTCTGCTGGAGCAATATCTGCCGGGCTTAAAGCCATTGCTGTGTGGCGAAAAGTTATACCGCTGGGCAGATGTGCAGCTGCCGCTGTATCGCCGCTGCATCCAGGAGCAGAATCCCGGGAAAGAGGTGCAGTGCGGCTATTATCTGCTGCCCAAGGGCAACCGCACGGTGGAGCGCCGTATCTGGAATATCAATGATGCCGAGCAGGAAAGCGCCCTGGAGTGGTGCCGCGAAGCGATACGCCTGATTATGGCCGGGCGGTGTCTGCTTTCTGCTTCAGACCTGGGATTCAACAGCTTCGATGATTTCGGCTGTCTGGATGTGGAGAACAACCTGCGCTGCATGCTGAATCTTGCGAACTTGATATGAATGCCAATGTAACCAGTTCTCTGATAGCCGCTTCGGCTGGCACGGGCAAGACTTATAAACTGGCAGCCCGATTTATCTCTCTGCTGGCGTTGGGGGTGCCGCCCACGGTGATGATTGCGCTCACGTTCACCCGAAAGGCGGCTCAGGAATTCCAGGAGCGTATTATTCGCGAACTGGCTGCCGGTGCGGCAGATGATGCCGGGGCTGAAAAGCTGGCGCAGATGGTGCGCGAAACCTGGAAGTCTCTCTGCCCGGTGGCCACGGAGCAGGAACATCCGCTGAATCGCTTGCGCTTTGGTGTGCTGTTACGCGAAGTGGTGAATGCCATGTCCCGCCTGCATCTTTCCACCCTGGACAGTTTTTTCCAAATGCTGGTATCGATGGGGCGTTCTGACCTGGGGCTGTCCTCCATTGCTCTGGTAACGGATAACGCATTGACCCAGGCCCGCCAGAAGGCCTTATCGGCTCTGCTTTTTGATATCAACAACGATAGTGAGCACCAGACCGATTATATTGATACGCTCCAAAGCCTGGCCGAGGGCGGCGAAATGGATTTAACCGGCACCCTGCAGCGAATCATTGCGGAATACGGTGATTTGTTCAAGAAATGCCCGGATTCGCATCTGTGGGGCTCAGCTGCTGCATTCGGCCTGAAATATCCCGCCGGCTATGAACCGCTGACGCTGGAGAAAGCGCGCGCATGGGAAGCGCGTCTCCGTGATTTGCTGGCGCCCCTGGCAGTAGATGCCGAGCTGATGCAGAAACTGCTGGATGCCCCGGTTCAGTTGCATTACGGGATGCACGATTATCTGGCCGATGTCAAAAAATTCTGCAAGAAATATAAGCCGGCTGGCGAGCTGGCAGAGCAGTTGGAAGCCCTGCAGATTCAGGCGCGCGGCGATGCCCTGAGGATAGTGTCAACCCGCACGGCCTCGATGGCGTTTTTCCTGAAGCGTTATTTTGCCCACTACAAGGCAGAAGTGCAGGACAGAGGCATGCTGGAATATGCCGATTTCACGCGTCTTGTGCCATTGCTTCTGCAGAAGGACGGCGTGCCGAGCCTGCTGGCTTACCGCATGGATGCCAGCTTGAGACACTGGATGCTGGATGAGTTCCAGGATACTTCGCTGAGCCAGTGGTCGGCGCTGACCCCGCTGGTTGAATCCATAGCCGAAGAAACTAGTTTGCATGAAGATAAAGCCTCTGACCGCAGCCTTTTTGTGGTGGGCGATGTGAAGCAGAGCATCTACGGCTGGCGTGGTGGTGCACCGGAGCTGTTTGATGAGTTGCAAAGTGTTTCCCCCTGGCAGGACTGCCTGCAGAAAACAGAAATGAATCTCAGCTGGCGTTCTTCCCAGGTCATTATGGATTTTGTGAACCGCGTGTTTGCCAATTGTTCCCGTGTGCAGCAACATGCTGCTGCCAAATCCAGACCGGGCTACGTGCGTGTGGAATGCACGGAAAACGGGAATCAGGAAAGTATCGAGGAAGATACCTGCCAGCGTATAGCCGCGATTTTGAAGTCGCTCCCCATCCGGGACAAGCAGATGAGCGTGGGTATTCTGGTGCGGGAACACAAGTTCATGCAGCTTATTCATAAGCGCTTGCTTGCTCTCTGCCCGGATTTGCCCATCTATCTGGAGGGCAAGGGCGAGAGCCCCGCTGCTTCTCCCATGGGTGAGGTGTTGCTGGCTTTTTTCCGCTGGCTGGAGCACCCCGGTGATGTGTACCGCAAATCCATTCTGCAGAACTCACCATTGTGGCGTTGTCTGCCCGCTGGAAAACACGGCTGGGCATATTGGCAGGAATCGCTGCGGACCAGGGGGTATTCCTATGTGCTGCAGCAGATATCTGCGGTGCTGCTGCAGGAGGAAGACCTGCTCAGCCCTTACCACCGCGAGCAGTTGAGCGTGTGGCAGCGCGAGGCCCTTGCTCACGACGCAGCCGGCGGTGACCTGCCGCAGTGGCTTGCCCACATGGAGCAGTTGTCAGAAAACTGCGCATCTCCCCGTCATGCCGTGCACATCCAGACGCTGCATGGTTCCAAGGGCTTGGAGTATGATGCGGTGATTCTGCCGTTTGTCGCGGCTCCCACGGCTGCTCCGTTTGACCACGGCCGCCATTTCAAGATATTCACAGCCGGGGAGGGGCATCACCTCAACGGCCTTATGCTCCGGGATAAGCGCTTTAACGATGCCTGGAAAAGCGAGATGTCGGCTTTTGAAGCCGCCTGGCGTGAAAAGCAGATTGCCGAGGGTGAAAATCTCCTCTACGTGGCCATAACGCGTGCTGTGCATGCCAATTATATCATCTTGAACGCCAAACAGAAGCCAAACTCCAACACCTTTGCCGGCATTATCAAGAATGCGCTTGGTGGGGAAGAGGCGGAGTTCGGTAACCCCGACTGGGTGGAAGCTGTGGGATTCCCGGACAGGACGAACCCTGCCGTTGCAGAGGAAAAACAGCCCCTGGCGTTGATGCCGCGTCGTAAGCGTGTGAGCCCCTCGCATCTCGATAGCGAACACGCAGATGCCGGTGTGCATACCGCCGGGGATGGCATAGAATTCGGCAATGAGGTGCATGCGCTCTTTGAGCAGGTGGAGTGGGTGGATGCTCTGCCGGAATGGGTGCAGCAACCGCAGTCAGCCGCGCAGCGCGTGGTGGCAGAGGCCTTGCAGCAGTCTGAGGTGCGCGCTTTGTTCACCCGCAAACCCGGGCAGGTGGTGTATAATGAGCAGCGGTTGGAGGCGGTGGAGGGGGATAAGTGGATTTCTGCCGCTATTGACCGCCTGGTGGTAGAGCCGGAAGGCGCCCTCATCATTGATTTCAAGACCAACAAGGTAGGTGAGACGGACCGCGGCTGGCTCAGGGAGCACTACGCCCCGCAGATGCGCTCGTATCGGCGCCTTGTGGCAGCGGCGTTGCAGTTGGATGAATCCGCTGTGCGTGTGTCACTCATTTCGGTTCCCAGAGAGGGCGCGGCCATGGTGCTGCCTTATGTTGAGGGAGAACCCTGATATCAGAGCGGCAGGGAATTCTGGCTTTTTTCCTCACGAATCTGGTGCAGACCCGCCTGCACCAGGCGCAGCGCTACCGCCCAGGCAATGATGCCCAGCACCAGGAAACGCAGCAGACCATAGCCGGCCAGCCATGGGGTGTTCCATACCATGTGGAGCACCACCGGAATGAGCGCAATGCGCAGGAAACGGAAATCGCACAGAATGTTCCAGTCAATGTGGGTGGCGGAGATGTCGCGGTATCCTTCAGTTATGCGCTGCCGGAGTACCAGCCAGTAGGCACCGGCGGTGATGGCGGTCCACACAATGTGGCCGAAGGGGGTGATGAGAGCGCGCACCTGCATGACGGCATCGGGGTTGATGGCATTGGTGCTCTGGGCTATGGCGTGGCCTTGTGCCGGGTTGATGGTGCTCACCAGCTCTGCTGCGGTTGTTCCGGTGATGTAGCGCACCAGTTCGGTGAAGGTGTAGCCGGAGCTTTCGAATGCGGCAAAGCCTGCACCTACGCCCGCTCCCAGCATCAGCCCGGTCAGGATGCGGCCGTTACGGCGGCTGCCGGCAATGAGGATGACCGCCAGCAGTTTGGCTGGTTCCTCAATGGGGCCCGCAATCCAGGGCAGTACATCCGGGCTGAACGCTTCCAGCAACATGGCGAAGATGAGTGCCATCAACCCGCCGTAGAACATGGCGCGCATCTGCTCCAGAAAGGGGACTTCCCGCCGCACATTCAGTTCAAAGAAAAAGACCGCCACGCAGAACGGAATGGCAAAGTTGCCTACGAACATGAGCCCTGGTATGAGGTTTGGGTTCTGAAAGGTGTTGCTGGCCCAGTTGAACCCGAAGTAGAGGATGATGCAGCCCAGCAGCATGCGCGCAAAAATCCAGGGGCTGGGCCAGTTGCTGTTCACAGCATGCAGCGGCGGGGTTGTGCCGGCTGTGCCGCAGCAGAAGATCTCCAGCAGTTCTTCCTTGCTGTGGTGCCGGAATACATCTGAAAAGAAATGCCTGAGCGAGAAGGTGGAAAGCCCGGAAAGTCCGGTGATGTCATCGATGGCGTTGCTCTCGGAGGCATTCAGCACGGCATCGACCGCTCGTGGGGGCTGTCCCTGGTTTTCACTTACCAGGGTATCGGCGCTGATGAGGTCACGCTGCAGCATTTCGCGCAGTTCTTTGAGGGAATAAGGTCCTTCCTGTTCCCCCTGGGGGAGGTGCAGGTAATAAGTGGCTTGTCCTCCGCGTGTTGCGCCCATGGCGGCCATGGTACATGCCGGGGCGCCAAGTGTCAAGGTTTAACTGCTATGTTATTTTGGTTGTCCGGGCGACCCGGTCAGGAATCCACGGGCTGCTTTGAAGGTGAGTTCCTCCTTTTCGGGAATGTTGCGCATGGTGCCGGTGTTG
The DNA here is from genome assembly GCA_045538275.1 of Akkermansia sp. Lineage (GTDB taxonomy): Bacteria > Verrucomicrobiota > Verrucomicrobiia > Verrucomicrobiales > Akkermansiaceae > Akkermansia. The sequence goes on from JAZSRB010000035.1 coordinate 43,508, forward strand.
ATATCGTAGCCTCGGCGGGCGGAGCGGCGGGTGCGTTCAAAGGTGCCGAAGTGCGCAATATGCAGTTTTTCGCCTTCGGTGCGGGTGGACAGGAGTATGGATGCGAGCACCGCCTCTACGGCGGCAGAGGCGGTGCTCCGGGTGGCTCCCGGGCCCATATAGCGCTGAACCCGGGCTATAAGTTGTTTTTTGTTCACTTGTTCTTGAGAGCGTCGCGGATTTCACGCAGCAGCAGAATATCCTCCGGGGTGGGTGGAGGCTCCGGTGTCGGGGCAGGGGCGGCCGGCTCTTCTTTCTTCACTCGCAGTTTGCATACCAGACGAACGGCCCAGAAAATGGTGAGTGCAACGATGAGGAAGTCCAGCACGGTCTGGCAGAATACGCCATATTTGATAACCGGGGCGCCTTCTTCGGCGCTGAGGGCATAAGTGAGATCTGCGAGGTTCTTGGTATCGCCGGTGAGCATAGAGACTGCCGGCATGATGATATCGTTCACCAGGGAGGTGACGATTTTGCCGAATGCACCACCGATGATGACACCAATGGCCATATCTACGACATTGCCCTTGAGGGCGAATTTCTTGAATTCGTCAATCCAGGCGGGTTTGATTTTGCTAATCATGGTTGCTGAGTGAATGTTGATCAGATTTTCTTGAATGCCTTGGTGCCCCATTCGGTGCAGGTCCAGGTGGTGCCGTCCTCACTGGTGAAGATACACACACCACCGGTGGCAACCTTGATGTCGTGCTCCGCGCAGAAACCCGCGTAATCACCGGTGATAACCGGGGCAAAGCGGATGGTGCCGTTGGAGGAAACACAGAGCATAATCTCGCCATCTTTCACCTCGGAAGCCAGGCTCATCCAGTTATCGCGGATTTGCTGCACGTCCACCTTCCAGCCGGAGGGTACGGTGGCATCTGCGTTCCATTTGTCGATGATGGCGGCACCCTTGGCTTCAATTTCCTCCGGGGTGAGGGTGGCGGGGTCAATGCCTTCTGCCTTGGCGGCTTCCGTGCCCAGGCGGGCCATGACCTGTTCCTCGGTCTTGTTTTCATCGGGACCGTAGTCTACCTCGATGAAGCGGTGGTCGGGCTCTACCGGGCAGGTGCAGCCGGCGGCTTCCGCTGCCAGGGCTGCGGTACCCATGGTGCGCTTCAGCGGGGCGGCCAGGATGCGGGTGGGCACCAGGCCGAGTTTCTTGAGGTACAGGCCGACACCGCGACCGCGCTCTTCTTCTACGAGCTCCAGGTCAGTGTGGCAGCCTACGCGGGTAGGAGTTTCTCCTTTGGCAAAGGTGTTGCCGTGGCGGGCTATGATGAGTGTCTTCATGGTATTAAACAGAGGTGAATTGCAAATGAAGCGGGGCGAATGCCGATTTTATATTGTAACTCAGGGTGGCGGTGGTGTCAACCACGCAGGTGCAGAAAATTCTGGGGGCGTGATGGGCGGTTATCTTCTCTTTTTCTTTCGGGCTTTTTTGTTTTTATTCTTTTTGCTGCGCTTTTTGAAAACGTAGTGTTCCTCGGCAATCTGCCATATGGGGCCATCTGCGCTGACGGGTGGCCCTGCTTCTTTTTCGTGGTTGGAGGTTCTGGGTCTGTAGGGCAGGTCGTTATTGGTGCGGAAGAGGTGGAGCTTTTCTCTCTTATCGCCGGTTACTTCCTGGGTCATGAGGTACAGGTGCGCCTGCCCCCCGCCGTTGCCGATGATGATTTCAATGTCGTATTCCTCGCCTTCCTCAACGCTGACGGGCTCTCCGCCTATCATCATGCCTCTGAAGGGCCGGGTGGAGGTTCCCGTTTCGGGCACGTATAACCCGATGTAGTTTTCTTTACCAGGAATTTTCCCCTCGGTCAGCAGTCGAATGTAATTGGAGCTGTGCCCCTTGTTGGCTGCAGGGTCGACTTCGCCATTGCCTACATATTCTGTGACCAGGCGGTAGCCTGTGTCGAGCACCAGTCTGCCATCGAACTTGACGCCCAGATAATCATCTGCCGAACCCACAAAACGGAACTGCATGGTTTTGGGCGCTTTGACCCGCCCCTTACATACCGCAACCCATGCGTTTTCTATGTAGAGTGGGTCATCCAGGTTGTATTCGGCCAGGGTTTCCTTTGCGGCCAAGCGGTCATCCACATCTCCCTCGATGACGCGTAAATCCAGCGGAACAAGTACCCGCCAGGGTCTCAGGTAGAAGTGGGAGATGGTACAGGAAGCCGGGTATTTGTAGTATTGCTTGAGGCTTTCCGTGTTTCCCTCAACGCATTCGCGCATGACCTTCATGAAATGCCCCACGAGGTCCGGGCTGTTGGAAGGATTATCGCTGGCTACCTTCTTTGTTCTGCCCTTGCTGGGGTCGGGATAGCCGGCGTTTATCAACTGCCTTCTGAATACCGGGCTGAAGTAGGGCCTTTTGCCGCCCTCATATTCGCTGGAGTAGAGATAGTACGTTCCGTCTGCCCGGCGGCGGAAATCGTAATAGTCTATCTTGAAGCGGTCTCCGGGGTATAATCTGGGTGCTTTCTCACCGGTCCAGACATAGCCCAGGCGGCATTGCTCCCACTCGGCCGTGGCTGGAGAACAGGTGATGCTTCCTGCCATGGCGACGGTGCACAGACTGAAAATGACACGCTTCATGATGGGGTGGGAGGAGATTTATGAAACTTTCTGGAAGCGCTCCAGCGCATTTCTTGTTTTCTTTGGTTTCAGTTTTGTCTTTCCTGTCTTGGTGGCTATTTGCCAGATATCTGAATCGGCTGCGAAATCCGGGCCTTTTTCGTGGAAATGCTTATCGCTGTACCCCTTGAATGAGGGGGGCATGGCCGGCGTTGCGGTGCTGGTGCGGAACAGTTGTAAAGGCGCGTTGTTATCAGGGGTTACTTCCTGTGTCAGCAGGTAGAAAAGTGAGGCGCCTCCGTTGTTACCGATGATGATTTCTATCGGATATGTCTTGTCCTTGGTTACGGTGATGGGCTTGCCCCCGGTTATTCCATTGAAACAATCGTTGCAGAATGGCGTGCTCTTGAGCTTGCGCACTACGTAGTCCTTTTTGTCGCGGTGCTTGCCCTCTGCCACTTCCTGCTGGTAGGCCTTGGTGTAGCTCCAGTCGCAGCCTTTGTCTTTGAGACCATTACCTTGGTAAAGAGCTGGTTTGAAAAAACCGGTTTCGAGCACCAGCCTATCATCAAAGCGCACGGCTATGGCATCATCTGCTGCGCCATAGAAGCGGAAGGTCATGTTTCTGGGAGCGATGACCTTGCCCCGGAAAACACCAAACCAGGAAATGTGGTCATCATACGCTTTGGCTTTGCCATCTTTTTTGCTTTTGCCAGGGGCTTCTTCGTCGATGAAATCGGAGTCTTCTGCTGTTGTTCTCCCCTGCAGTTCGGCATCGAGTGATGGAAAACTGATGGGTGCCATGTAGATGTGTGATGCAGCCACATGGTATGGGTATTTGTAGTATTTTTTCAGAATGCCATACTTGCCCTGGATGAGTTCCTTGAGCGTGTAGGCAAATTGCCCGTGGACATCCGGGCTGTTGGTCGGGTTTCTGGCACCGGTGTTGCGGATTTTGATGGCAGCTGCAAGGTTCTGCTTTCCTTGTTCTGCGTATATTTCTGAATAGGTGAAGAAATTGCCCTTCGTGTTGCGGTTATAATCATACAGCACCCCGGTGAGCATGTCTTCCGGAGCTTCTTCTGGTGCCTCCTTGCCGGTCCATACATAGCACAAGCCGCGGGGTTCCCACTCAGCCAGGGTGGGCAGGGCGGTTGCAAGGAGGAAAAGTGTGAATAAGTGGGCTAGTTTCATCTTTTCTAGGAATGGGGGAGCTGAATACGCTTTATTCCTGGGCTGTTTTCCAGATAAGGGAGTCTTCTTCGTAATCCGGCTTCTCCATATCGGCTGTGTGCAGCGCAGCGTTGGGGAGCGATTCATCTGTCCGGAAGAGGTGAAGCGGGGCCAGCTTGCCATCCTTCCTCATTTCCTGAATCAGCAGGAAGAAGCGAGCGTCGTTAATCGAGTCCATCAGGATGACTTCAATGGTATAGGAACTGCCTTTTTTGACGGTGAAGGGCGTGCCTGCGGTGAAACCTCCCATCATATCATTGAGCTTGGGGGTACTCTTCAGGCGCAGGAATTCATATTTGCGATGCACCGGGTCTTTCCCCATGCGAATCTTCTGGTGATACCCCTTGGAAAGGCCCTTCTCGGCGGCATCCCAGATGCTGTCTGCATTTCCAGCCTCCATGCTGCTGGGTACGGTGTAGCCTGCTTCCAGAACCAGGCGGTTGGCAAAACGCACAATGATGCAGTCATCTGCCGTGCCGACAAAACGGAACTTGCCGCTCTTGGGCGCCGTCACCTTCCCCCGGTAAACGGCCACCCAGCCACCGGGTAATCCCTTTTCCTCCTTCGGCTTTTCTGTGATGAAGTCAGAATCCTCGCTGGTGGCTTCGTATGCTTTCTGGTTCTTGTCCGGCAGGTGTTTGGAAATGCACTCCTTGTGGCGGGCTGGGATGTAGAAGTGAGAGGCGTACAGGTTTCCATCATAGCGGAGCAACTTGGAAATCTCCGTCTTCTTGCCTTTAATCGCTTCATTCAGGGCGCTGATGATGACTGTACGCACGGTGATGAGGTTCCACCACGTATCTGGCTGCTTGGGAATGCTTGTGTGCTGTTCCTTGCCATTGGCCTTGTAGCGGAAATCGTAGAAGGTTCCCTTCAGGGCAGAGATGGGCTCGGGCTTGCCATCGCCCGTCCAGTACTTGCCGTAGGGCGTTTCTTCCCACTCAGCCTGCGTGGGAAGAATGAACAGGGAGGCCAGGGTAGAGAGAATGATTTTCTTCATGCTAAATCTTCTTCAATGCGGAGGTTATCAACAATGTATTGGCGGCGGTCATCCGTGTTATCGCCCATGTAGAAGCGCAGGATTTCCTTGAGGTTGTGGGCGTTTTCGAGTGTCACTTCCTCCAGTCGGATGTCCTCACCGATAAAGTTCTTGAATTCGGAGGGAGAAATTTCTCCCAGACCCTTGAAGCGGGTGATTTCCGGGTTGCGGCCCAGCTGCTTTACGGCGCGGTCGCGCTCGGCTTCGGAGTAGCAGTAGAGCGTCTTCTGCTTATTGCGCACGCGGAAGAGCGGGGTCTGGAGAATGAAGAGATGCCCCTCGCGGATGAGATCCGGGAAGTACTGGATAAAGAAGGTGAGCAGCAGCAGACGGATATGCATGCCGTCCACATCGGCATCGGTCGCGATGATGACCTTGTTGTAGCGCAGGTCCTCCATGCTGCGGTCGATGTTGAGTGCGAGGTGCAGGAAGTCGAGCTCTTCATTGCGCTTTTCCTCGAAGAGGGCGGCGCGGTTCATGCCGAAGCTGTTGGCGGGTTTGCCGCGCAGGGAGAATACGGCCTGGGTTTCTGCATCGCGGGCGGTGGTGATGGAGCCGGAGGCGGAGTCACCCTCGGTGATGAAGAGCATGGTGTCCTTGGCGCGCTTGTGCTTCGTGTCGTAGTGCACGCGGCAATCTCGCAGCTTGCGGGTGTGAATTTTGGCTTTCTTGGCTCGTTCCTTGGCTACCTTGCCGGTGACTCCGGCTACCTCCTTGCGGGTTTTTTCGCTTTCCTTGATTTTCTCCTCCATGGCCTCGCCGATTTCCGGGTGGCGGTGCAGGTAGTTATCCAGCTCGCGGGCGAGGAAGTTGAGCACAAAGGTGCGGATGGTTTCCTTGCCGGGGCCCATAGTGTTGCTGCCCAGTTTGGTCTTGGTCTGGGATTCGAACACGGGTTCGATGACCTTGATGCTGATGGCGGCCTGGATTCCGTTGCGGATGTCGGAGCCTTCGTAGCTCTTCTTGAAGTAACCCTGGAGGGTTTTGACGATAGCTTCGCGGAAAGCGGCCTGGTGGGTGCCGCCCATGGTGGTATGCTGGCCGTTCACAAAGGAGTAGTACTCCTCGCCGTAGTCATCACCATGGGTGATGGCAATTTCGATATCGTTGCCGGAGATGTGGATGGGGGCGTAGAGTGGTTCCTCCTTCATTTCCTCCTTGAGCAGATCCAGCAGCCCGTTTCTGGAGGATATGTTGCGACCGTTCAGGTTGATGGTAAGCCCGGTGTTCAGGTAGCAGTAGTAGCGGCACATGCGCTCTACAAAGCTGAGGTTGTAGGCGGCGTCAGCCGCAAAGATGCTGCGGTCCACTATGAAGGCCACCCGGGTGCCGTCCGGCTGGTCGGTGGGGCTGGTGATATCGCTGCCTTCCACTACATCTCCGGCCTGGAAGCGGATGCGGCGGGTCTGCCCCTCGCGGTAGGCCTGAATTTCAAAGGTCTCGGAGAGGGCG
>JAZSRB010000020.1:0-49344 GCA_045538275.1 Akkermansia sp.
CACAGAACGACATGGCTACGATCCGACTTCCAAAGCCCCGCTTTACCCGAACTCCCCCATCCCTGGTGGTGGCCGTGTTCCCCAGGCCCCGCCTCCCATGCCTCCGCAGGCAGACGGCATTGCCGGGCTTCCCTCCGGTGGGAAACGGGCCCCGCGCAAAGGAGAAAACCAGGGGTTAAGTTTCTTCAAGGTAGACTGATACAGGAGCCCTCCTACGCATATGGAGCCCAATTCGCAGGCACGCACCACCCTGGCGCGCATCATGCAGCAGCACAGTAACACTCCGGTGCTGCCGGGAGATTTGCAAAGCATCAGCGCTGGAGCCAGCGGCCGCAGCATTATGCGGGCAGCCGGCGTTCTGGGAATCTACTGGACCGGCCAGCGGGCCGACAACCATTCCTTCCTGCCCGCGGCGCATGGTCTTGCAAAAAATGGTATCCGGGTTCCTGCCATACTGGCAGAAGAATCGTTGCCGGATAACTGCGGGGCATGCCTTGTACAGGATTTAGGCTGCACAGATCTCCTGAGTCTGAGGGAATCCCCCTGGGCAGAGCGCCAGGCAGCCTATGCAGAAGCCTTTTGTACCCTGCTCCCGTTCTATGAATTACAGCCAGACTGGGAACTCCAGCCGCCATTTGACGCAGCCCTCTACCGCTGGGAACAGGAATACTTTGCCGAGCATCTTATTTCCCGCCATTTCGGAGGCAGCGCAGCCGCATTTCTGGCTCGCCCGGAGCTGCAGACCATGGCCGACTGGCTGGCTGGCCTCCCCCGTGTACCGGTGCACCGCGACTGCCAAAGCCAGAACATCATGCTACACGAAGGCAAGGCATGGCTCATCGATTTCCAGGGCATGCGCTACGGCCGTATGGAATACGACCTGGCCTCCCTCATATACGACCCCTACATGCAGCTCAGCGAAACCGAACGCAATAACCTGCTCACCCTCTGGGAGCAGGTGAGTGGCCGTTCCCTGCAACCAGATGTTTACTACGCCTGCGCCCTGCAGCGGCTCATGCAGGCTCTGGGCGCATTTGCCAACATCGGCTATAACCAGCAGCGCGACTGGTATCTGAGCCTTATTCCCGCCGGGCTGTCCGCGCTCCGCCACGCAGCCTCCCACACCCCGCCCCATTCACCTGCAAGCCCCGTTGCCGCATGCCTCCTACAACTTCTAAACATGTAAGCTTTCTGGCCGTCATCTTCTGGCTTACAGTACTTGGCGGGGCATGGTTTTCCCTTGAGGGAAGCCTGTATCAATACGACGAATGGCTTTTCAACCGTCTGGGGCACTCCGTCTGTTCGTGGAATGAGGCCGATATTCCCCAATTGTTGAAGCCTCATGAACCGGTAGTCATGGAGCCGGTAATAACCCAGACCCGGCTACGCGAATGCCCTACTGTAGGCATGGTGGAGTTAAATGATACCGCCTGTGCAGCCGCTTTTGCCGCTCTGCCCTTAGCACCTCAGGACTTTGCCGTACTGCTCAACAAGCTCAGACAAAGCGGAGCCACCACCATAGGACTTTCCTCACCGCTTATCTGGCAGGGCGAACAGGGAGATATGGTGCGTGAAATGCTTTGCCGGGTGCTGGCAGGGTTTCCCCACTCTGCGGTGGGACTACGCGGACGCACCGCAGCCCAGCCGGATTTCACACCGGCCATGCTGCGCAACGCCTCTATCCCCCCCGAAAACATAGAAGGTGACCCCAGCGGGCTTCCTATTGCTAACCGTCCCATGCCCAATGGCCTGACCGAAACACCCGATGCCCTGGCAGTAGTATGGGCACCAGACTGGCTGGAAGGCGAGCCTCATACGCAGAACCCATCGGCCGTAGACAGCATCTCCTTTCCCCTGCTCATGCGTTGGAACGGAGAAACCATCCCCACCCTGCCATTCCGCCTGGCCCTTGCACACCTGGGGTTGGATGGCAAAGATGTGAAGGTCAAACTGGGCAAAGAAGTCACCTACGGGGGAGTCACCCTGCCCATCGATGCCAACAGCCGCACCCGCCTGACCGATGCAAAAATCACCACAATCCCCTTGGCAGATGTAGTAAGTGGCGTTAAGCTGGACGCAAGGCTCGGCAAGAATCCGGTAGTCATGCTTGAGCAACCGGCAGAAAGCCAGAACACCCCGCTGCGCCTGGAGCGGCTGGCGCGCACCCTTTCCCAGCTGGCTGGCACAGAAAAGATTATCACACACACCAGCGAGCAGATAAAGGGAGGCCAGGTGCTGCGCCAGATTGCCCTGCTGGCAGATTGGCAAAGTCTGGTACTAGTCGGCTTTGGTCTGCTGGTATTCCTGTGGGTCATGCCCTTTGTACCCGGGCTGCTGAGGTGGTTGATTCTGCTGGTCATGCCCTGCGGCGTCGTATGGGCGGCGGCAGAGCAGGTAAAACTCGGATTATGGTTTACCGCGAGCCCGATGTTGGCCTGGTGGCTGATTCTGGCGCTGGTATTCCTGCTGCACCGTACTCACGAAAAGGGGCTCTTCGGGCGCAGAAGATAACTTTCCAAAAGAAAAACGGTCTGAAGCACAACCTTTCAGACCGTTTTCTTTTATCTGGTAAAACTTACGCCTTAAAGAGCGAAAGTGTCGCAGCAGGGGCATTCTCCCAGAGTCCAGGTAGCCTTGCCACTTTCTGCAATATGCACCAGCGCATGGTAGGTATCTTCCTCATCCGTTCCAAGTTTGGCGGCAATATCGCCGGCAGTGGCGGGGGTGGAGGTAAGTGCGCCTTCTGCAGCAGCCAGCAGTTTAAGGAACACATTAGCCGCCAGCTTGCCAGCCTGTACGCCGGGCTGGTGGTAGGCGTTGATGTGAATAAGGCTGGCATAGAAGCTCACGGTGCGCTCGAAGAGGGCAATGAGCATGCCCAGGGTGTAGGCGTTTACCACGGGGATGGAGATGGTGATATTCTTGCGGCCGCTTTCGGAAAGAGCCTTGCGGGTTCCGCGCAGGAAGCCCTGCAGATAGTCGCCGGCGGTGAAGTTATCTTCCACCTTCACGGTGTCGGTGGGGGCCTGGCGAACTTCAATGAAGGTCACGAAGAAATTGTTAATACCATCGCGCAGCTGCTGCACATAGGCGTGCTGGTCGGTGGAGCCCTTGTTGCCGTACACGGAAATACCCTGGTTCACGGTGTTACCATCCAGGTCAAGCTCCTTACCGAGGGATTCCATGATGAGCTGCTGCAGGTACTTGGAGAAAAGCACCAGACTGTCCTTGTAAGGCAGCACCACCATATCCTTCTTACCCTTGCCCTCGCCGGCCTCGTACCAGGCGAGTGCGAGCTTCATGGCCATGTTGGAAGCGGTGTCGGCCACGCGGGTCTTGGCGTCCATGGCTGCAGCACCGGCCAACAGGCTATCAATATCCACGCCCTGCAAAGCAGCGGGAACCAGCCCCACCACGGAAGTTTCGGAGGTGCGGCCGCCCACCCAATCCTCCATGGGGAAGCGCTTCACCCAGCCTTCGCCCACGGCCACTTTATCCAGCGTGGAGCCCACGCCGGTCACAGCCACAGCCTGCTTAGCGAAGCTGAGGCCCTTATCCGCAAAGTACTGCTGAGCGCAAACCATACCATTACGGGTTTCGGGGGTGCCGCCGCTCTTGGAAATGACTACAGCAAGGGTTTCGGTGAGCGGCAGGGTATCAAGCACCTTGTACATGCCGTCCGGGTCGGTGTTATCAAGGAAAGCCATGGCCAGGCCATCTGCCGGCAGGGCATCGGCCACCAGTTCCGGTCCCAGCGCAGAACCACCGATGCCAATCACCAGGCAGGTGGTGTACTTCTTGCCGTTCGGGGCAGGAATCTTACCGCTGAGCACATCAGCAGCAAAAGCCTTCAGGTCAGCCAGAGGTTCATCAATCTTGGCACGCAGTTCCGCCGTGGGGGCAATAGCGCTGTTGCGCAGCCAGTAGTGGCCCACCATGCGATTCTCGTCCGGGTTGGCAATCACGCCGCTCTCCAATGCCGCAATATCGGAATAGGCGCGGTCGATGAGCGGCTGCATCTCTGCCAGGTATTCCGGCGTGAGGGGCAGCTTGGAAAGGTCGAGGGAAATCCCCATCTCGGGGTACCGCAGAAGCTGGGTGGCATACTGTTTCATAACGCGCACCATTATACTCTTTCTCTCCCCGTGGGGCAAGCTCAATCACTCCACTCCACGCCTCTCCTTACAAATTATGGCAGACGCGTACATTTTCGGCATGCATTATCGGCTTGCAATCTGAGTCTCTATGTGGTAGCATGTCGCGCATTCATGATTACTGACTCCGAAGCACTCTTCCAATGGAAACTCCGCGCGGCCGCCCAGCCGCAGGGGCGTACTGTGCTTGACCTGGAGGCCGACAGCCTGCACCGCCACCGCGAAAAGCTCTGCCTGATTCAGTATGCAGATGCAGAAGGTGTAGTCATTATTGACCCGCTGGCCATTGAGGATATGAAACTTTTCACCCTCTGGCTGCAAGAGGCCGATGTGTGGATGCACGGCGCAGATTACGACATGAGCCTTCTGCAGAATGCCTACGGAGTACTGCCGCATATGATTCTGGACACCCAGATTGCAGCCCGTCTGCTGGGGTTCCAGCAATTTGGACTGGCCGCCCTGGTGGAGCATTACTACGGCGTAGTACTCAGCAAAAAAAATCAGCGTGCCAACTGGGGGCTGCGCCCCATGCCCGATGACATGAAGGAATATGCCCAGGGCGATGTAAAATACATGCTCGAAATGGCCGACAAGCTGGTGGCTGAGCTGAAGCAACTCGGCCGCTATGACTGGTTCCTGGAAAGCTGCGTCTGCAATCTGGAGCACGGCCGCGAACGCCACGCATCCACCGGCCAGGAACCCTGGCGCATCAAAGGCGCAGGTAAACTTACCCGCCGCGGGCTTGCTGCCCTGCGCGCACTCTGGATGTGGCGCGATAAGGAAGCCGCCAGCATCGACCGCCCGGCCTTCATGGTATGCGGCAATGATGAGCTGATCCGCTGGAGCACGGCTCTGCAGGAATTCCGGCCGGTGTTCCCGAACCGCAATATGCACAACCACCGCTCCACCCGCTTCCGCAAGGCGGTGGAAAAATTCCAACTGCTGGATGAGGAGGATTATCCGCAGCTCCTCAAGCGGGTGCATCATGAATCAGATGCCCTTTTTGATACCCGTGTGGAACGCTGGGCCAGCCGCCGCAATGCCATTGCTGAGGAACTTGCGCTTGAGCCCTCCCTCATTGCCACGCGCAGCCAGATTGAAGCCATTGCCTCCAACGAGGATAAGGGGCTGGCCGCCCTGATGAACTGGCAGCGCAATCTGCTGACCCGGTAATCGGGGCGCAGGACTTCAGTCCTGCGTTTTTTATTGTCCTCCCCCGGCGTATGAAATCTGCCAACAGGGCAGATGACTGACACGACTGCACTCGGGGAGAATGAAAAAGTGCTTTTCCCAAGCGGGAAAAGCACTTTCTGAAAACCAAAAGCTGGTATAACTTGTAATTATTAGCGCTTGCTGAACTGGACACGCTTGCGGGCGCCGGGGCGACCAGCCTTCTTGCGTTCCTTCATGCGGGAATCGCGGGTCAGCAGCCCCTGCTCGCGGAGTGCGGAGCGGTACTCCTCGTCAATCATGACAAGGGAGCGGGCGATAGCCAGGGAGATAGCACCAGTCTGGCCGTGCACACCACCACCGCGGCAGACGACGCGAACGTCAAACTTCTTCATGGTGTTGGTGGCGTAGAAAGGCTGCAGAACAGCGTTCTGGAGGGCGTCCGTGGGAAGGTATTCCTCGAAAGAACGGCGGTTGATGGTGATCTTGCCGGACTTGCCTTCCTCAGCAGGGGTAAGCCAGGCGTGAGCGATGGCTTCCTTGCGACGGCCAGTAGCGTTGTAGGGAGTAGTAGACATAGTCAGAATAAATTAGGCGATGGTTACAGCTTCCGGAGTCTGAGCGGTGTGGGGGTGCTCAGCGCCAACATAAACCTTGAGACGGCCACCCTGGGCGCGACCCTGGCGGGTGTGGGGAATCATGCCCTTAACGGCGAGTTCCACAATCATCTCGGGGTGAGTCTTACGCAGCTTGGCGGGGGTGGTCACCACCTGGTTGCCCACATAGCCGGTGTAACGGGTGTAAATCTTGGCGCGCTCCTTGTTGCCGGTGAGCACTACCTTATCAGCATTCACAATGATCACATAATCACCGCAGTCCACGTGGGGGGTGAAGATGGTCTTGTTCTTACCACGAAGCAGGTTAGCTGCTTCAACTGCAACCTGACCGAGCACCTTATCGGCAGCGTCGATCACATACCACTTACGCTCAATTTCCTGAGGCTTGGCAGAGAAGGTTTTCATATGATTCTTATTTCGTATTCCAGTTTTGGCTTTCGCCACATACTGCCCCATAAACAGGTCAGCTCGCAGAGGGTAGCACAGCACAATTTTAATGTCAACCGCATTTTGTGACTTGCTGTAACTTTTTTTCACTTTTCGAGAAAATGTGCTTGCCTTACAGGCGTTTCGGCATTAAACTAAACGCGCGTAAGCGCAGAAATACGCTACGAGAAGCAACCAATTAAGAACGACATAATGGCAAATCCCCCTAATAATCGCGGCGGCAAGCCGCAGCAGCGCCCGAATGGCCCGCGTCCCGCTGGTAACGCCCCTCGCCCCACCAACACCGCACCCAAACCCAAGAAGGTTGACGATGACGGCGAGGGTGAGATTGAGCTTGAGGGCGTGGTATCCGCTGTGCTGGCAGGCACCATGTTCCGCGTAAAGGTGGCCAACGGCCATGAGTTCCTGGCCCACATCTCCGGCAAGATGCGCAAGCGCTTCATCCGTCTCGTAGTGGGTGACCGCGTGCGTATCGAGGTATCTCCCTATGATATGAGCAAGGCACGCATCACGTTCCGCCTGAACTGATTGCCCATACTGCGACACCATTTCCTCCAAGCCCCTGCACCAGCCGCCGGGGCTTTTTTACGCGCCAATACGCACGAGTGAGATAACCACAACTTCTTTTACTCCGGGGAGTTTCTTTAACTGCGTAGAACACGCGCGGGCAGTGGCGCCGGTGGTGAACACATCATCCACCAGCACGAGATAGGGCGGATAGCTCTTGCGGCGGATGAAAAGCCCGGGGCGCTTCAGCCGGTAGGCCCGCATGGCATTCAGGCGGCGGGCACTTGCCGTCAGGCGGGTCTGGCTGGTCACCCCGGTCTCCCGCCGGATGAGCAGGTTCTCCACGCGCAGTTTACGGCGTTTACCCAGCGCCCGGGCCAGCTCCTCAGCCTGGTTAAACCCTCGCGTATAGAGTTTATTGGGTGTTACCGGAACGGGAACCAGCACCCAATCCCGGCGCTGCATCAGGTGGGGTGTTTTCTCCCACAGTTCATTGAGCAAACCTGCCAGCGGGTGAACCAGATGAATCGCATGGTGGTACTTGAAAGCATAAATAAGCTGCATGACCTCCTCCGTCTGGCGCAATGCCTGACGTGCCATCGTAAACGGGCGGGATTGACCGGTGCATTCCTCGCATCGCTCCGGGGCTGTCAGTTGCCCGGCGGTGGGGGCGCCGCAATGCAGGCAGATGGGGGCCGGGATGCGCGGCAATTTGCCCAGACAATCTGGGCAGATGGTCATTTCCGCCGTTTCACCACAAAGTTCACAGGTGCTGGGGAAAAGCCAGCTGAGCATAACGCCGGATTAACGATGACGAGCCAGGAATTCACGCGCAGCAGCCTGGTAAGCCATGGAAGCCGCGCCAAAGCGGTCATGCTCCATAATGGTGCGCCCGAAACTGGGAGATTCAGCCACGCGCACCGAGCGGGGAATATAGGTTTTATACAATTTATCAGGCAGCTCCTGCTGCACCTGGCGAATCACCTCATTTGCCAGTTTGGTGTTATTGTACATGGTCATGAGAATACCCTCGTGCTGCAAGCGGGGGTTCACGCCATGTTCGCGAATCTGGTCCATCACGAAAAGAATCTTGGAAAGGCCCTCCAGGCTGAGGAATTCGCATTGCATGGGGGTAAGCACCTCATCACACGCACAGAGAGCAGATGTCATCAACACACCCAGCGAGGGTGGTGTGTCCAGAAATACATAATCAAAATAATCGCGCTGGCGCAACCCGGCCATAGCATCGTACATGCAGGTGAGGTGCGAATCATTCTGCGTCAGCTCCACCTCCACACCAGACAAATCAACATGCGCCGGCACAATGGATAGATTGCGGCGCTTGGTAGGACGCACCAGTTCTTCCAGCAGAGATTCACCAATAAGAGCGGGATACAGGCTGGCATCGCTCTCCACCTCTACGCCCAGCATGGTGCTGGCGTTAGCCTGGGAATCCATATCGATGAGCAGCACACGCTTACCGCGAGCTGCCAGAGCAGCAGACAAGTTGACCGCTGTGGTGGTTTTTCCTACGCCTCCCTTCTGGTTCGCTATGGCTATGACTTTCACGCGGGGCATTCTACCAGACCCACACGCTTTTTCAAGTTGTATCTTCAATACAGACACACACGAATGCATCCGGAATTACGCATTTTGAGTTTTGCAAACTACCGCCTGTTATGTTACCATACGCGAGCACCATGAATTACCTGGAAATCATACTCATTGCGTTGGCTCTGGCAGTAGATGCCACCGTGTACGCCTTTTCATACGGGCTGGTGTTGAGGCAGAGACGTAGCTGGGCCGCGTTGTGGCTGGCGTTGAGTGTGGGGCTTTTCCAGGCAGGCATGCCGCTGCTGGGTTATTGGGGAGGCGAAGCTCTACGCACAATAGTCAGCACTTTGGCCCCATGGATTGTACTGGGTGTTTTCTCGCTTCTGGGTGGCTCCATCATTTATAAGGCATGGTCGCAGAAAGAGGATGCAGACCCGGTATCCGCTACACCATTAGGCATCTGCGGACTCCTGCTGGTAAGCATTGCCACCAGTATTGATGCGCTGGCCGTCGGGGTCTGCATGGCGCTGGGTAATATAGGGGGAGCTCAGTTGCAGCTGCTTCCGGCGGTAAGCCTGATTGGCGGCATCACGTTCGTGTGCGCTCTTGGTTCCTTCCACAGCGCGCAACTGCTGCACCACCTGCCCACCCGCTGGCTGGAAACGGCTGCGGGTGCGCTGCTTATCTTGCTGGGCATTCACAATCTTCTGTGAATCAGAGTCCGGCCTGCGCCAGAATCGACTGAATCTGCTCTTTCGGGCGGGCGGGCCAATGTTTGTTGGCCACCGGGCTGGCCGGGCTGGGGTGCAGCATAGTACCCAGCACAAATTCCTTATCAGGCAAGGAGGCGGCGGCCAGCTCCAGCTGTTTGAGAGCATAGCCCCCTACCCCAATGAGCACTCGCGGCTGCAGAATCTCAATCAACCGCACCAGGTGGCGCTGACAGGCGGCATCCAGCGCTTCTACCTGGCTCTTGGGCAGTTGCGTTGGAGTAATGTTGGCTCCGCTCTCGCCCATCCAGATAAGCGGGCAATAGTTGGCCACATACGCATGCCTGAAAAACTCCTCTGCCGTGCCATACATCTCCTCAAACAGCCCCCACAAGCGGCGGCCGCTCACCTCTGACCGCGGACACGAAAACCCCTGCACCGGGCGTTTGGGATGCGTTTTTTCCGGCTGCCCCACGGTGGCCATGATGCCCATCCACAGCGTTACCGCCGCGATTTCACCAAACGGAACCCCGGTCTGAGCCATGCCGAAAGGCCCCGGATTCATGCCGAGATACAGTACATCTTTCTGCCCTGCCCCGAACTTGCGGATATAGGCCTCGTGCCCCTCCCAGGCGTAATCAAGCGGGTTATAGGTATACGCCACGGGTAAGGCAAACTCCAGTTCCCCCACCTCTGCGCTTAAGTCCCGGGCTGCGGCTATCAGCTGTTCTCTCTGCATGTGCCACAGCTTAGCACAGCACCACCTGATTGTCAAAACTACATACAAAAAAAGAGTCCGGGACCCGCCCGAACTCTCTCTGCTTGTTCTTATCTCTTACTATTTACTTACCAAAATAACGTTTCAGGAGTCCATCGAAGCCTTTGCCGTGGCGGGCTTCGTCCTTGCACATCTCGTGCACGGTGTCGTGAACAGCATCATAGCCCAGCTGTTTGGCGCGCTTGGCAATGGCCAGCTTGCTGTTGCAGGCACCGAACTCTGCATCGGCGCGCATGGCCACGTTCTTCTCGGTGCTGTCGGTCAGCACTTCGCCCAGCAGCTCGGCAAACTTGGCGGCATGCTCGGCTTCCTCCCAGGCGTAGCGGCGGAAGGCCTCGGCAACCTCCGGATAGCCCTCGCGCTCGGCCTGGCGGCTCATAGCCAGGTACATGCCCACCTCGCAGCATTCGCCCTGGAAGTGGTCGCGCAGCCCCTTCACTACCTCCTCATCCAGCCCCTGGGCCACGCCCACGCGGTGCTCATCCGCATAAACCTTCTCGGCGGCTTCATCAATTTCAACAAAGGTATCCACCCCGCATACAGGGCATACTTCCGGCATGGTTTCGCTCTCGATGACTTCGCCGCAGACGGTGCACTGGTATTTTTTCATAGTCGTGTGTTTTTCGTTGTGTTGTTGTTTGTCGTGTATGGGTTACCCGTTTGCCGGTAACGCGCCCAATATATCACTACCATTTCAGTATGTCAATAGTTATTTTAGAACTTTTCTAAAATTTTATCATGTGGGCAAATACTTCGGAAAAGTGAACATTCGAGCATCGTCGTAAAGCCTTGATATACCAGATACGGCACAATTTCCTGCTTGACGGTACAATAAATTGTGCTACTCTGGGGACATGCGATGCATACAATGCGGATACATGGATGACAAGGTGATAGACTCGCGCATGTCGAAAGACGGCACGTGCATACGCCGGCGGCGCGAATGCCTGCGCTGCGGCTACCGATACACCACCTACGAACAGATTGAGCGCACCGAGCTGCGCGTGGTGAAGCGCGACAACCTGCACGAGGCGCTGAACCGTGAAAAGATCCTGCGCGGCATGGTGAAAGCCTGCGAGAAACGACCGGTGAGCATGGACCAGCTGGATATCGCGGTGGACGAAATCGTGGCAGACCTGCACCGCGACCACCAGCGCGAAGTTCCCTCCTCAGTCATTGGCATGAAGGTGATTGAAAAGCTCCAGAGCATCGACCCCGTGGCCTATATCCGCTACGTATCCGTGTACCGCCAGTTCCGCACAGTGGATGAGTTCATCGAACTGGTGCGCCGCATGGAAATCAAGACCGTGCAGGACCCGCTGCAGCGTAAGCTCGACCTGGAATAACCATGATAGCGTTCAAGAACAAGCGCCCGCTGCTGCAGACCGGCCACTGCGTCATCTCCGACTACGATGCCGCCTGGCTGGAGGATGTGCTGCAACAAGCGTCCGACTCCGCCGGGGTCAACCTGCCTTTCCGTGGCGAAATCGCCAGGGCCATCCTCATTTACCTGGAAGAGAAATGCCCGCTGCACGCCGTGCCGCTGGACTACCTCTTCCAGCGCATTGCGCGCATGCTGCGCCAGGCCGGGCTGCCGCTCATTGCCGACCACCTGCGTCTGCAGACCCCTCCCGTAGTCATCGACCTGCAAGAACTGGCCGAAAAAAGCCCCCTACCCCTTTTCTTCTACAACGCCCTGGAGCAGCAGCTGGAGCAACTGCGCCGCCTGGGGCTCACCACCTACGAATTTGCCGGGGCAGAGACCTGCAGCAAACTCCTGGGCGACCGCCAGCGCGCCTGCCCCACCCAGCGCCGCATGCTCGATGAGCTCAACGCCTTCATCGCCACCCACCAGCAGATTGCGGGGTGAATACGAGCCCCGCAGGGGCGGTATAGAATAGACAGGGGTGCAGCGACGCAGTCGCGGAACCCCTGGTATGTACAACAAACGAGCCGGAACCCCGAACGTAGTGAGTGGGTGGCATAAACGGTGGATATACGAATGAACCGTGCCATGGCGCATCATTTTACTCGCGCTCGCTGATACCGTTTTTTTGTAAAAAACGTAAGAACTCCTCCTGTGCAGAATGCTGGAAATGGTGTTCCTTCTGGTTAGCAATATACCGGATAACAGTATCTTTCATGGATTCGCTGACAGCAAATGCACCATACCCTTCCTGCCATGCAAAATCGCGATACCATGAGTCTGACTTCTTTATCCATCTGCTGGTATTAGCTTTGATGGAGCGGACAAAATCAGATATGTTGACGGAAACAGGAAGAGAAGTAAGTATGTGAATGTGGTCTGGCCTTCCTCCCACCATATATGCATGTCCGGACATG
The DNA here is from genome assembly GCA_045538275.1 of Akkermansia sp. GTDB lineage: Bacteria > Verrucomicrobiota > Verrucomicrobiia > Verrucomicrobiales > Akkermansiaceae > Akkermansia. Next base: position 12,281 of record JAZSRB010000020.1, read on the forward strand.
GAACGGATAACGCCGCCAATGTAACGTGAGATTTCCGGTAAATCCTCTTCGCGCATCATACATCCTGTACTTTTGATGTGAAAGATAATGTGAACACTGATATTGATGTATGAATTTCCCATGATAAATAAGACTGCTCAAATGATGCAATCATGTGAGCAAACTCGTTGCAAGGCTTTATGCCACCCACTCACTGCGTTCGGGGTTCCGGCTCGTTTGTTACACATACCAGGGGTTCCGCGACTACGTCGCTGCACCCCTGTCTATTCTATACCGCCCCTCACGGGGCTCACACAGACCTTTTTGTCATTTCACCAATCCTCCAGCGTTTCTCTCATAACATCGAGGGGAGTCTGCCCCTTGTTATCACGAGCGGAAACATCAGCGCCGGCTTCATGGAGCGCTGCAAAAAGGCGGAATGCTATGCAACCATCCAGTGCGCCAGCCGCGAGATGCAGCGGCGTACTGCCAGTCTCCGGAATGGCGGCGTTGATGTCTGCCCCTCGGCTGATGAGGTATTGCACCACCTCCACACCCTTTTTCTCATCCTCCGGGAATCCGCCCACATAACGGAACATAGCCTCCGCCAGCGGGGTGAGCGTAACCGTGTATCCCTCGGCAAAATGGCGAACCACAGACCGGTTCACGCTGATACCGCTATCCAGTACTTCCCCGATGCGTGCGATATCGCCCGCTGCTATAGCCTGAGAAAACGCATCTTTACCGTGGCTGGCAGAGCTGGGCATCATTTTCCCCACCGGAGTTCCCTGCGCCAGCGCAGAAGCCCACACAAAACACCCCATCAGAATGCACAACCGGAACATACATCTATCCTCCATCAGATACAGTTCAACCGTTTCTCCGCCGCATCAATCAGGCGGGCGATGCGCATGGCATCAGGCACGTTGAGAAAGCCTTTATCCTCGGAAACGCGGCGACCGTAGGTATATTCCATGATGAGGTCTCCCCTGCCGCCGGGGCGGTGCACGCGGGAGGTGATGATGCCGGGTTCCAGCGGCCAGGCATGGCGCTGCACGCCGCGCCACCAGTTGGCGCGGTAGACCAGGATGCGGCGGTCGGTGAGCAGGTAGAGCGTGCGGCGCAACCGCCGCTGCTGCAGAATGGGAAACAGCAGCAGAAGCGGGCACAGCACCGCCAGCAGGAAGAGCGGCAGCGTGGTACTGTTCACCATCGGCAGCTGCGGGCGGCCATGCCACAGCACCCTTTCCCCCGGCAGCAGCTCGGCACGTAAGCGGGTCTGTTCATCCTGAGTCATCACGCGTTTTCCCTTTCAGATATAGCTTTTTCCAGAATTTCCTCCACCAGCCGCACATCGCGGATATCTATGAATCCGAACTCCACCCAGCCAGGGTGGTCTTCATTGGGGCGCAAGGAAAAGACCAGATTCCCGCAGCCATCCTTAGCCTGCTGATTCGATATCACCATCCCCGGCGCCAGCGGCCAGGATTCCGTGTCCACTCCGCAGACAATGGCGCGGCGGTTGGTGATGGCGTAGACACTATTCCGTAACGTTTTCCGATGCAACCACGGGTATATGATGAGCGCGACGATGGGAATCAGCAGAAATATCACGCCTATAAGGAACCCTCCGATTGTACTACTTGATTTGGACAGCTCCCCCGTCAGCACCCAATAAATAAAGCCCGCACCGACCAACCCGAACGGCAGGATAAACAGCACACCCACCACGCGATTCCCCTTATCGGGTTCCGGATGACGGACAATGGGGCTGCCCGCCCAGCGGAGCTGCTCACCAGGCTGCAACGCCCCCTGCAAACGCTCGCATTGCCGGGGATTCAGCCCGAAATCTCTGGGGTCGGAGGATTTCACGATTCGGCTGAGTTTTCCTCCGTCAAATCGTAGAGGAACTGCTCCACGCGGCGCACCTCGGGTACGTTCATGAAGCCACGGGCCACCTCGTGGGTGCCATTTTTGGAGTGGCGCTCCTCATAGCCAAGAATCAGGTCCCCGCTGCCATCCTTGCGCACCGTGCAGGATTTCACCATACCCGGCTCCAGCGGCCAGACGCGGCTCTTCACTGCTCCGAATAGACCGGGGTATATTTCCATGGCGCGGCGGTCAGTAATAACCAGCACTGTGCGCTTCTGAGTGCGCAGAGTCCACCAGGGCGAACAGAACAGGCCTATGCCCACACACCAGAAGGGTATGGAGAAACAGGCAAAAATGGCGCTGCCCTGCGCAGCACCCCAGGTCCAGAAAGCAATAAAGCCCAGCCAAGGCAGAGAAAGCAGGAACGTAGCCAGGCTGCCGGCGCTGAACAAGCGGGGAATGGGCTTGCCCACCCACAGCAGCTCTTCCTGCTGCATCAGGTTATTTTCCACCATCTGGCGGTCCGGCAAAGTCAGGTCGGTATCGGATAATTTCATAACGGTTATTGGGATTGGGAAGATTCAAGTTCGAGGATAAGAGGCTCCACCACCGCAGCGGCCTCGGCTGAGATGTTGAGGAAGCCTTCGGAATCGGGTACATTGTTGGTACTCGAAACAGAACTCTTACCCAGCACCAGACTCACCAGCCCATGGGAGGCAACCTTGCGGTCGAGCAACATCACCTTCGCCACAGGAAAGGCCATCTGATGGCGCTTCCAGAATATGCAGCGGAACACGATGGAGCGGCGGGAAGTCAGGGCATACACACTTTTCTTCTGCCAGCTCATGCCCATCCAGGGAGCAGCAATCATGAGCCCCCCGGCAATCATGAAGGGAAGCGAAAAGAGCAGCTCCACACCGCCCATACCCATGACGCCGAGGATAATCACGCTGTCCATACACAGGAAGAAAACGCCCATCAGCATCATGATGATGCTCAGAGGTGTCCACAGCCGAGGCACAGGCTTGCCCACCCACAGCAGTTCTTCACCGCGAAGCAGGGAATTTTCAATCAGCAGGCGTTCATCGGCGCTCAGTTCCGTATCAATTAGTTTCATAATGATTCATTGGCTTAAGAAAGAGAAAAGCCACCCCCGCAGGGGGAAATCCACGGGGATGGCGGTTGGGGGTTGAAGGGGATGTTTAGTGGATGCGCTTGAGCAGCCAGGGCAGCAGCTCGCTGATAGCCACGCGCTCCTGCTCCATGGAATCGCGGTGACGGATGGTCACCGTGTCCTTGAGAGCGGGGTCGCCTTCCTCGCCCAGGGTCTCGAAGTCCACCGTGATGCAGAAGGGCGTACCCACTTCGTCCTGGCGGCGGTAGCGGCGGCCCACGGCACCGGCTTCGTCGTAGAACACGTTCATGAAGGGACGCAGCTCGGCCTCGATTTCGCGGGCGATGCGCACCTGCTCGGCGTTCTTCTTGAGCAGCGGGAAGATAGCGGCCTTGATGGGAGCCATGCGGGGGTGGAAGTGCATGACGGTGCGGATGTCGCTCTTGCCGTCCTTGCCCAGTTCCTCTTCATCGAAGGCTTCGCAGATGACGGCCAGCACGGAGCGGTCGCAACCGGCAGAGGGCTCCACCACGTGGGGGATGAAGCGCTCGCGGGTAGCCTCGTCGAAGTATTCCATGGGCTTGCCGGAGCCTTCCTGGTGGCGGCCCAGGTCATAATCCGTGCGGTAGGCGATACCCATGAGCTCCTGCACACCGAAGGGGAACTCGTACTCCAGGTCGTAGGTCTTCTTGGAGTAGAAGGCGCGTTCCTCATCCGGCACGTCGAGGATGTGAATCTTGTCGCGGGCGATGCCGATGTTCTCGTAGAACTGGAGGCTCTTCTCCAGCCACTCATCGGTCAGACGGAAGCCGTCCTCACCCTTGCAGAAGTATTCCACCTCCATCTGCTCAAACTCACGGGAGCGGAAGGTGAAGTTGCGCGGGTTGATTTCGTTGCGGAAAGACTTACCAATCTGGGCAATGCCGAAGGGAATCTTGTTGCGGGAAGAATCGAGGATGTTCTTGTACTGGCAGAAGATGCTCTGCGCCGTCTCCGGACGCAGCCAGCCGGTGCTGGCGGGGTCGTTCTCATCGGAAGTGGCGCCGATGGTGGTCTTGAACATCAGGTTGAAAGAGCGGGCCTCCGTCACCAGCGAGCCGTTAGCCGGGTTGTAGCGCACAGAATCGGTTACTTTCTCGGTGCGTTCCTCGATGAGTTCCAGGTCGGCGGGCTGAGTACCCTTGCCGGCAATCTGGCTGTAGTACTGCAGTGCCCCCTTGCGGGCTGTTTTGGCGCTCTTGTCATCCGCGCCCTCCACCAGCATGGAAAATTCCTTCTTCGTGCTCCAGGAGCCATCCTTGCGGGCAGCGCCCTTCCACCAGTAGGCCACACCGCTCTGGGCGGGAATCTGGTCGGCGCGCAAGCGTTCCTTGGTGAGCAGGCAGTCACACAACGGGTCGCAGAAGCCACCCACATGACCGGATGCCACCAGCACCGAGTTGTGCGTGAGGATAGAGCCATCCATACCCACAATATCCGGGCGTTCCTGCACGTGGACACGCCACCAGTAGTCCTTCAGATTGCGCTTGAGCTCAACACCCAGGGGACCATAGTCCCAGCAACCGTTGAGACCGCCGTATATCTCTGCGGCCTGAAAAATGAACCCTCTGCGCTTGCAAAGGCTGACGATTTTTTCCATGCGGACGGGATCAGTCTGTGTACGGTCTGCCATAACGCGGGGTATTCTACTATAAAACAAGTGATTTGCAAGCCCAAAAGGATTTCAAAATGCAGAAGTCAGAATGCAGAATGGGAATTCAGGGCGCAGCTTCCGCCGCGCCGTGGAAGGCGAAAAAGCCTGACCTTCGGATCAGACTTTTTCTTTGATGCTTGCATTGCATGGCTCTATGATGTAGCATGACAGCATGAAGGAAGTCGATTATCGTAAACGAGGAGGAGAATTGCGGCAGCGGACTTATGATTTCTCCCTACGAATCATCAACTTGTGGCAATCCCTACCCAAGGGGGCAGAATACGAAGTGATAGGCAAGCAATTACTGCGATGCGGAACCTCTATCGGAGCCAATTACCGAGCAGCCACCGTCGGCAAGAGCGACCGTGATTTCCTGAACAAAATCCGGATTTGTCAGGAAGAAGCCGATGAGAGTTGTTATTGGTTGGCACTTCTGGCAGACTCCGGGATGATACCAGCGAAGAAGCTTGAATCCATACGTAACGAAGCAAACCAGATAACAGCCATCATGACCGCCTCAGCGATTACGATACATAAGCGACTACTGGCAGAAGGGCGAGACCAGAGCATCCCAGATAAGGACTGATCCGCAGGTCAGTCCTTTTCCCCAATCCCGGCGCGGCGGGAGCCGCGCCCTGAATTCCCATTCTGCATTCTGCGTTCTGCATTCTGCATTTACAAGATATACTCACTTATCGCCCGGCAGAGGGCGCGGATATCACACCCACCGCGCAACTCGAAGCGCACGTGCCCCAGCGCACTAAAGAACAAATCCAGCTCGCAATCCAGGTCAAAAGTGCCAGCCGTTTCCACGGAATATGCCTGGACCTTGCTGTAGGGCAGCGAGGTATAATCCACCTTCTTGCCGGTAATGCCCTGCACATTCATGGCAATCACGCGCTTGTTGGTGAACACCACGGAATCGCGGATAGCCTTGAACGCTGCAACAATATGTTCACCTTCAATAAGGAGCGGCGCCACGCGCCCCATCTGGGATTCCGCCTCTACCGGGGAGAGCTTGAACACGCCGTTATTTTCAAAATCTATCATAGCCTTTATATCTGGTTAAGAAGTGAAACTTTTGCCTCTGGGGTATGCCCCTCCGGAACCGCCCAGATGAGTTCGTGCAAACCGGGTTCCAGACGGTAGAGCACCAGTGCATTGAAATCCTTTCCCTTGCCACCGCCGGCATACACCAGCGACGTTCCCTGCCGCCCCTGGGTGATGAGCTGAGCTCCTTCGTAATTCTTCAAATGAATCAACACGGCATATACGCCGCGCTGCGGGGCTTGCAACACCAGATGAGTGGCCAGAAAGCCCTCGGTATTCGATTTATGCCAGCGCAGCGGGTGGTTCTGCGGCGCGCGCTGGGCATGGCGCAACCCCGGTGTGGACGGGCGATACTGCCGCCGCACTTCGCGCTCCTGCCAGGCTTTGCGAATCACACCAATGGTCACCAGAAGCAACACCAGCAGACCAGCACTTAACCAACTGTAAATAGCCAGCGCCGAAGCCGCTTCACTCCCCCAGAAAAGAATACCCACCAGGACTGCGCAGAAGCCGAGTGTGATACCCAACCCCACCTTGAAACCAAACACCATGCCGGGAAACAGGAGAAACAGAATCAGATAACGCAGAAAGAATTTCAGATTGAGCGGGGTACTCTGCAGCAAATCGCGCTGCAGCACCTGTTCGCTGAGTTTGAGCAACTGCTCCTGGGTGGTAGTGGCATCAATCTTCACGCGCAAGAGCTTAGCATAAATTCCCCCTTCCCGCAAGGGCGTTTTGCCGACATTACCCCCGGAAGTGGAAGCGAACTTTCCCCGCCGTCTGCCCCTGCAGCAACGTACTGAGGCAATGGCACCCAGCCTCCAGCCGATATGCGGCACAAGCGGCATTCACCAGGCCGGGTACATGTTCAGATTCCTCCATGCAGGGGTCATCATCAAAGCTGATATCGAGGCGGGATTCCACATCATCCGCCTTGACATCAAGCACATACACCCCCTGAACCGGCACCTGGACTACCAGGTCCAGCTTACGGCTCCCGCCCTTGGCAAGCTCGTATTCCCTACTCCCGCCCGGTTGCAGATCTACAGGCCCGAGCTCCTCCTCCGGCTGCCAGAATGACCTGCCGCGAAAAAAATCACGCACCCCCACCAACGACCTCAGCAGCATGATAACCACCCAGTCCACCAAGGCCCACACCAGCCAGAACCACAAAAACGAATCCAACGCCGACGGCTCCCCCCACAACCACAAGTATGCCGCTACCCCTGCCAGTACTGCCGTGCTCACCATTCCCAGCCGCCCGCCCAGCACGGCACCAGGCATCAGCGTGAAGCAGAGCGCATACAGAAAGGCCGCAGGCAGGTTGAGCGGCGTACTTTCCAGCAAGCTGCGGCGCAGCTTGCGATTTGTAAGCTGCATCAATTCATCCTGCGTTCTGGCCTGAGTGAGTTTCATGGTGAAAAAACGAATAAGGCACCAACACAAAATTGTGCTGGTGCCTTCAGCGGAGCGGGGGGGATTCGAACCCCCGGTACTGTTTAACGCAGTACGTCCATTTAGCAAACGGGTGCTTTCAGCCTCTCAGCCACCGCTCCAAATGCTGTGTGCCGCCAACAATAGCAGCATCATGACATTTCGTCAACCCCTTTTTTTGTCTTCAAGGGAAAAGTTTTTCATTTTTTTTCACAACAGCAGCACAGCCCAGGACATTCCGTGTCACCGTCGAGACAAAAGGCTTGATTAAGAGCTACGCGTGCGCTATATTCGCGCGCGACATGTCTAGCGAACGTAAGAATCCGTATCCTTTTGATATCTTTGAACCCAAGTGGCAAGCCACCTGGGACGCAGAGAAAACTTTCAAGGTGCTCAATCCCGGCCAGGAGGGGTTTGATGCCAGCAAGCCGAAGTGCTACATCCTGGATATGTTCCCGTATCCGAGCGGTGCCGGCCTGCATGTAGGCCACCCGGAGGGCTACACCGCCACCGATATCGTGAGCCGCTACAAGCGCATGACGGGCTACAACGTGCTGCACCCCATGGGCTGGGACTCTTTCGGTCTGCCCGCTGAGCAGTATGCCATCAAGACCGGCCAGCACCCCAGCATCACCACCTACGCTAATATCGACACCTTCCGCCGCCAGCTCAAGATGCTGGGCTTCTCCTACGACTGGGACCGCGAAATCGCCACCACCGACCCCCGCTATGTGCGCTGGACGCAGTGGATTTTCCTGCGTCTCTACCACTCGTACTACAACGAGGAGCTGAAGAAGGCCTGCCCGGTGAGCGAACTGGAAGCCAAGGGCTGGACCCGCGAACAGATTGACAATGTGCGCCTGGCCTACGTGGCCGAGGGTATGGTGAACTGGTCGCCCGACATGGGTACCGTGCTGGCCAACGAAGAGGCCGAGGAGTGGAAGAGCAAGGGCCACATCGTGGAGCGCCGCAAGCTGCGCCAGTGGATGCTGCGCATCACTGCCTACGCCGAGCGCCTTATCGACGAGCTCGAGCCGCTCGATTGGCCGGAGAGCATCAAGTTGCTCCAGCGCAACTGGATTGGCAAATCCACCGGTGCCGAGGTCAACTTCGACTGCCAGGGCAACACCATCACCGTCTACACCACCCGCCCGGACACCCTCTTCGGCGCCACCTACATGGTGCTCTCCCCCGAGCATGACCTGGTGCCGCAAATTACCACGCCGGAGCAGAAGGCCGCAGTAGAGGCCTACCAGGCCGAGTGCGCCGCCAAGAGCGACCTGGAGCGCACCGAGCTGAGCAAGGAGAAGACCGGCGTATTCACCGGTGCCTATGCCACCAACCCGGTGAACGGCAAGCAGATTCCCATCTGGATTGCAGATTATGTACTCACCGGCTACGGCACCGGCGCCATCATGGCCGTGCCCGCGCACGACAGCCGTGACTATGAATTCGCCGTGAAATTCGGTCTACCCATCATCCAGGTAGTGCAGCCGGACGATACCAATACCCCCTGGCAGGATTTCTGCGGGTACGATGGTACCATGGTCAACTCCGAGCACTTCAACGGCCTGAGCGTGCCCGAGGCCAAGAAGCAGATGACCGCCTGGCTCGAAGAAAAGGGCTATGGCCATGGCAAGGTGAACTACAAGCTGCGCGACTGGCTGTTCAGCCGCCAGCGCTACTGGGGCGAACCCTTCCCCATTGTCTGGAACAGCGAGGACGGCAACCACTACGCCATCCCCGAAAGTGAGCTGCCCCTGCTGCAGCCTGAAATGGAGGACTTCAAGCCCAGCGGCGACCCCCGTGGCCCGCTGGTGAAAGCCACCAAGTGGATTCAGTACTCCGAATCCTTCACACGCGAAACCAACACCATGCCCCAGTGGGCCGGTTCCTGCTGGTACTACCTGCGCTATCTCGACCCCACCAACGACAACGCCTTCGTTGACCCCGCCGTGGAGCAGTACTGGATGGGCGGCGGCAACCCCGGCGGCGTGGATCTCTACGTGGGCGGCACCGAACACGCCGTGCTGCACCTGCTCTATGCCCGCTTCTGGCACAAGGTGCTCTACGACTACGGTCTGGTCACCACCAACGAGCCCTTCAACAAGCTGGTGAACCAGGGTCTTATCCTGGGCGAGGACAGCCAGAAGATGTCCAAGAGCCGCGGCAACGTGGTGAACCCGGATGACATTGTGAAGGCCTACGGCGCAGACTCCCTGCGCATGTATGAAATGTTCATGGGCCCGCTGAAGGAAGTGAAGCCCTGGCAGACCAAGGGTGTGGAAGGCATCAGCCGTTTCCTGGCCCGAGTGTGGCGCCTCGCCATGGTGGAAAACCAGGAGGGCGAATGGGTGCTGGGCAGCAAGATTACCGGCGAGGACACAGGCGCTGTCACCCCCGTGCGCAAGGAAACGCACAAGACCATCAAGAAAGTGACCGAGGATATCGAAGCCATGAGCTTCAACACCGGTATCTCCAAGATGATGGAATGCGTGAACGCCATGACCAGCGCCGAGACGGTGTGCGTAGCCGACTACGTGAACCTGCTGCATGTACTCAACCCCTACGCACCGCACATCACCGAGGAACTCTACAGCCGCCTGCGCGAGCAGTTCAGCAACCTGCCCGCCTGTCAGCTCTGCCAGCAGCCCTGGCCCACCTACAACCCCGAATACCTTGTGGAAAACACGAAGGAAATCGTGGTGCAGGTGAACGGCAAGCTGCGCGACAAGATGACCGTAGCCGCCGATGCCCCCAAGGAAGAACTGGAAGCCACCGCCCTGGCTCTGCCCCGCGTGCTCGAGTTCACCGCCGGCAAGACCGTCCGCAAGGTCATCGTCGTTCCCGGCCGCCTCGTCAACATCGTTGCCAACTAAAGGAACAACTCTCCTCAATCCCCCGCCTGTAACCATGCTGGCGGGGGATTGTTTTACACTCCGAACTTGACAAATAGATGAAATAAAGTTGAATTACATCTGACTGCCACCAGCTACCACCATGCAGTAACTTCCTTCCCGATTAGCAGGAATTCAACAACAAAAAGCACCGCTATGCCCACCCTGCCCCGCAAAGAGGATATCAACATCTACGACTCGCTCGATGAGAGGTATGCCGTCAAGGAATTCTACGGTAAAACCCGGGAGCAGATTTTCGAAGAGCTCATCGATGGCTACCAGCACATGCAGGAAAGCCTGGCCTTCATGGGACCTGTGGGATTTGCCTATTACGCCCCCGCCTGGGAACGGCTTTTCTCCCACATCGAGGAGATCGAAAAGCTCGAAGAGATTGCGCAATGGACCAAGTGCATCATCAGCATCCGCTGCATCAGTCTGGACACCGAGACACCGGAAGCCATGGCAGCCCTGCACCGCATGCTGGGGCTCTGCGAAGATTTCTACCACTCCGATGTCTACCTCAACTACAACATTGAAAAAGCACGCATGTGCGGCTACGCAGAATCCCTGCTCGCCAGCCCACTGGATATGCCCGAGGTGCAGACAGAGCTGAAGGAATGCGCCAGACTCCGCGAACAACTGAAAGATTAGCAGAAAAGCCCGCGATGCCAGGCACCGCGGGCTTTTCAGATAAATCATGGGGCTGGCTTTACTCCTGCTCCATTTCCCCGGCAGAATCAGCCTCGGGTTCCTCGGGCATCTCTTCAGCCACAGGCGCAGAGGGACGATGACGGGCAGCCTCGATGAGGAACAATTCGGCCACGCGGAACGCACGGCGGGAAGCCTCAGCAGCGGTGCGGTCATCCATGAGCGCCAGGCCTTCCTCAGTCACCTCGCCCAGGAAAATCTTCCAGGCACGGCGGACCAGTTCCTCCTTGTCCACCTGCGGAGTGGCCTGCGGCTGCTGGGGCTGCTGACCATTCTCGCGGTTGCGGTTGCGATTGCGGCGGCGCTTGCGGCGGCTACCACCGGTACCACCTTCGCCTCCACCCACCGTTTCCGGTGCAGCAAAGCCGGGGGCCGGGGGCAGCTGCGGTGCGGCATCCGGATTCTCGATATCGGAGGGCTTCTCCACCGGTTTTTCCACCGGTTTTTCCACCTGGGCAGGAGCCTCGGCAGGCTTGTTCTGCTGTTTATTTTGCTGGGGGCGGTTGCGGTGCCGTTCCTTGCGGGGGTGCGACTCGGCCGCCGGGGCTTCGGCAGTTTTCTCCACTACGGGAGCAGGAGCCTCAGCAGGTTTCTCGGCAGAGGCCGGAGCTTCCGCAGCCGGCTTGGTGGTTTTCTTGCGCGGGGCGCGCTGCTTCTTAGGGGCGGGAGCTGCGGCTTCGGCAGAGGCGGCGGGGGCGCCGGCATCTCCACTAGCCTGGGTGGCGGCCGCTTTCTTGCGCGGGGCACGCGTCTTTTTAGGAGCGGCGGGCTTCACCTCAGCTTCGGTCTGGGGGGTATTTTCGGGGGCCATAGTGTTATGGTATGCTGTTTACTGTTTTTATCGGCGCGGTCGGATCAATACTGAAGGACCACTCAGCCTTGTGGCTGGTGCCATCGGTACTCTTCCAGGTAACGTGCACGGAGAGGTTCGGCATATAGATGCGGCAGGGCAGCACCCACTGCACCGTGCGGGTTGCTTCATCCACCTTGGCAGGAACGCGGCCAAAGCCACTCACCCGCATCTGAACGGTTGAAAAATTAATTCCGGCCACGCCACTCATGTATGCGGTAATACTCGGAAAATCAGGTGCGACTGTTTCATGCGGCTTGGGGGAGACGGCAAAAGGCGGAGGCGGAGTCCTGGCTGGCAGCGTGCCGGGGCGGGAGCCCGTGCTCACCACCGTACCAAGCTGGGCCACACGGAAATCTACTGCGGTGCGGAATACGGAGGCATCATCACCAAAAATCATATATCGCGGAATGGCCAGGGGAACCTCTGTCACGGTTACCTTGCCAGGCTGCACGGTAAATGCAGCCACATAACCATATCCACCCATGCGCTCCACCATGCCAGGGGTATAATAACCACCGGGAAAACAGAATGTATTAACAGGCCCGAACAGACTGCTGAGTTTTTTCATCGATTCACCGAACTCGGCATCCACCAGGCTGGCGTAGGCCTCCGGGCCTTCTTTCTCACGGGCTTTCCAGTCGCTCGGGTACAAGTGGCTCACAGAATGGCTGCCCACCGTGGCTCCATTTGCCTGCATTTCACGCACCTGCTCCGGGGTGAGGCTGTCTCCCCGGCCATTCAGGAAATTGGTGTACAGAAACAGAGTAAACGGGTAGCCGTATTCTTTCAGAATGGGATAGGCATCGGTGTATACACTTTTCCACCCATCATCCAGCGTGATAAGCACACAGCGAGCCGGCAGGGTGCGGGTGCCGAGCCTCCACTCCAGAAATTCCTGCATGCTGATGACGGTGATGCCGGCGCGTTTCAGGTATTCCATCTGTGCGCGGAACTCAGAGGTGCGCAGCATCATGCGCGTAACCGGTTCCGTTTCGCTGAAATTGTGATACCCCAGCACAGCTACGCGGGTCTGGTCGCGCGGTACATCCAGCACCTCATCAGGCTCCACTTCCTCAGCGTAATCCTCCTCATCATCCAGAGGACGAGGACTATCCAGCACCTCGGCATTTTCCATTTCCTCCAGTGCCAGAGGGTCCAGATTCATGGGCGCCGGGTCATACTCCTGGGCACATGCCACCATGCTCATGGCCAGAGCCAGTACCCGGAACAACGTCTTCATACCCCGAAGCCTAGCAGGAAGCCCTACTGAAATCAAGCCTTTATTTCGTCACATTCGCGCGCCCGCAGCGCGTCAGCATACGCGCACGCCCGCATTTTTAGCTGTGCAGATGCGTGAAGCTGTGGTAGAATCTCGCGCAGATGACGAATAACACCATAATCTGCCGCCCCACTCGTGATACTTTTGTACGTTTCGCGATTGTTCTGGCTGCATTTCTCGGCTTCGGGACATACTTTTTCTATGACGGAGCCGTGGGATACCGCAAGGCGAATGAGGTCTATTTCTCCTATCAGGCATTTGCAGAACTTGGCAACAAGGCCAGCACCTCAGCACCCTGGGGCGCAGAGCGCGCCTTGCACCCCCTGATTGCCGCCGAACAGGTAAATGGCCAATGGATGGTAGACGGCCAATACCCCCTGCCCGACAACTGCGCCGCCGCCTCCATCACCCCACCCGAGGCTGCCGATTACGAAGCCATGAAGAAAAGCTGGTCAGATTGCTGGACCGCCTACACAGCCCGCATGCACTACCCGGTCAAGCCGGCAGAGCATGGGTATGACACCTCCGCCATCCGTGAGCAATGGATTGCAGGCGGCGTCTGCATGGTTATCAGCGCCCTTATCCTCTTTTTCATTTTCCGCACAGCCGGCCGCACCATGCAGCTGGAGGGAGACACCATCACCGCAGCTGGCAGACAGTTCCAGGTAAACGACATCACGCGCCTGGATCTGCGCCAATGGGGCAAGGGCTACAAAGGAGTAGCCTATGCCACCGTCAACGGCAGGAAAATACGTCTGGATGGCATGACCTACGGCGGGTTTGACCCAGCTGCCGGCCAGCCCGCCGAACTTTTCATGCAGGCTCTTCTTGAGCGCTACCAGGGCGAAATTCTGGAATATGAACAGCAAGACACCCCAGCAAACTGAGAACAAAATTCGTTCTGCGGTATCGCGCATTCTGCCCGGCACCCGCCGCTGTGGCAGAAAGCTGCTGCATGCTCTGGCAGCACGCCGCGTGGTGGTGGTGTTTCTTGTTGCTGTGGTGGCTACTGAGCTAGTGATACTCGGTGTGGGTGTAACCCGCCGGCTGGATATGGCATATGAACACTCGCTGGAAGTTTCACGCGCCCAGCTGGCGGTAATTGAAGCACGCGAGCTGGCCCAGCTCGGCCTGGAGAACCAAGGAGCTGCCGGAATTGCCGCACCGGGCCCCCCCACCCCGGCTCAGAATGCTGAAGAAGCCCCGCCCCCGCTCCGGGTGCGGGATGTGGACACAATTCTCCTCCAGGAGGGTGGTTTTGACTTTGAGGATATGGGGGCGGAAACCACTCAGGCCGCCCCCCCCTCTCCCGCAGAGGAGGAAGCTGTCAGCAAACTCAGCAAGGATGACAGGGAGGAACTTGACAGCCTGATTCGCCAGGGTGTGACAGCCATGATTGCTGGTGATATGCGCCAATGCGTGCTTTGCCTGGAGGAAGCCAGTATCATTTCGCCGGAGCACCCCGCCATGCTTTACTACTACGGCATGGCCTATGATAAACTGATGAACCCGAAAAAGGCACGCGAGTATTTCACCAAAGTATTCCAGATGCGCGACCGCGCCGGCAACTATTTCAAACGCGCCGCGCACCGCCTCACCTATGGATTTGATCAGGCCTCTGCCCTGCGTGGCAAGCTTTCCTTCGGGCCTTACCAGCTCAAACACACCTACACCCCCGACGAAGGCGAAACGCTCAACATGAAACTGCCGGTTCTGCTGGCCCCCGGAGAAGAAGTGCGCATGGATGACCTCTATATCCACATCCAGTTCTTTGATATCATCAACGGGCGCCGCATTGCTTTCAGCCGCGGCAAGGTGGACTGGGCCTGGCATAACGAAAAACCCAACTGGCACGAAAGCGAAGAAAACCTCGAAGTTTCTTACTCGCTGCCCCCACTTACACAGGAGGAACAACGCAGCTACGGAGATGTCAAATACTACGGATTTACTGCCAAGTTGTACTATAAGGGAGAGCCGCTGGACTGCGTGAGTGCCCCCTCAGCGCTTGTTCTGCATGAGCAGCGCCTGAACACCCGCGCCCAGCGCCACTACTCCACACCTTCGAATTCGCTTCTGCCGGATGATGGGCTGGTTCCCGCATATGAGGACGCCATGCCAGTTTCCGATTTTCTCCCCGAACTTCCACTCCCGCAATGACCCCGATTTTTCCCGAACTTCCGCGCCAACTCGGCGTCTACACCCTGACCCGCCTCATAGAGCTGCGCAACAATACTGCTCTTTATGAAGCCCGGCAGACCCATGTTGACCGCGCCGTGGTACTCGAGGTGCTCACACCGGATGCCACCCATGATGAAGAAGTAGCCTTCCTGGCACAAGCCCGTCTGCGTGTAGCATCCTCCGAATTACCACACGTATCCAACGTGTACGAATCACTCCGCGCGGAGGGCCACTGGTTTCTGACCCAGGAGCTCCCCCCCGGGCGTTCCCTCGCAGAGCTTGCCTCTGCAGGAGAGCAGCTCAGCGTACCGCTGATTTGCTGCATCATACGCGCAGCGGCAGAAATGTACGACCTCTGCAACCAGGTAGAACTGCAGGCCATGCCCCTGGCTCCCGCCTCCATTTTCGTAGAAGAAGGCGGCGAAGTCCACTTCCTCTCACCGCTGGTGGAGGGAGAAATCTATACCCCGGATACACAGATGCAGGCGCTGGCCGGCGCTATCACACCACTCTGTCCGCAACAGAAAGCCTCAGGTCTGGGGCGAGCCGTCACCCTGCTTCAATGGCTTAATGAGGGGTATGAAGGCCAATACCTCGCGTGGGAGGTTCTGGGAGAAACAGCCTCCACCATTCTCCAGCAGCTGGCAGAGGATGCCCGCATTGCCCGCGAGAGCACCCTTGCCTACAAAATCGCACACAATCCGTTCCTGATTAAAGCACGTCTGTTCATCAAGCGCTGGTTCGGCTACATTGTCGCCTACGCGTCCATCATCATTGTCCTTTCGTGCATGGGAACATTCTTCGGCATGGCAGACCCGATTCACACCTCAGCAGGTGATAAAGAAGGCTTCCTCTGCCACCAGAACGGAGAAAAAGAAATCGTACTGAGGCTACCGGTTTCCGTGGAGGAATATGATGCCTTCATTCGAGCTTTCGAGGAAATGGAGGATGAACAGAGGAACGAGCTTCTGGACAGTCTCCCCGGAGAAATTACCAGTATCGAACCTGAAAACTGGGAGGAACAATGGAACGGCAAGGAATCCGATAAACCAGTAACTGGCGTCACTTACTGGCAAGCCCTGCTCTACGCCTACCACGCCGGGGGTGACCTTCCCACCGTACAGCAGCTGCAGGCCATCAAATCCGTTGGCACAAACCTGCTGGAGCAGGAATGGACTCGCACGATGGAACAGACGCCCCTGCCCGGCGTCTATGCAGATGCCTCCATCCTGATTGTTAACCAAAAAGGAAATCCGATTCCCACAAACAAGCCCCAGAATTACTCCAGCAAGCGGGGATTCCGCATCAGCCTGCCCGAAACAGCCAAAGACTAACACCTGACCATTCTGATTATCATGAAAACCATATATCATCTCCTCATTGCCATGCTCTGCCTGTTCATCGTGAACCAGGCACAAGCCCAGATAGAAATACAACTCCAACCGGTACGCAAAGATTACATCGTTGGTGAGGACGCTTCTTTCAGAATCACCATCACCAACCAGACCGATTCTGTGGTGCAGCTCCGCAACACCCCCGGCCGCCCATGGCTCAATATCAGCCTCAGCCGGCGCGGAACCCAGGGGCCGCTCTCTCCGGCTGCCACGGTAAAATTTCCGGAAATCACCCTCACTGCAGCCTCCACACGCTCATTTGAGTTCAGCATCAAATCCATGTACCGCCTCAGCATAGCCGGCAGTTATACTGCAGTTGCCACTCTACGCATGCCGGATGGCCAGAGCACCTACAGCTCGAACCGCGCCATGTTCAACCTGAAGAACGGCGGTAAAATCCGCGAGTTCAACATCCAGGCACGCGGTGAGCGCATCTGCCTCAGCCTGCGCCTCACCGAAATTAACGGCAAACCATGCCTTTTCGGCCAGGCTACCAATATCGACACCAACCAGGTCATCGGCTCCTGTCTCCTGGCGGAATACCTGAACTTCATGAAGCCCAGCGTCCTGCTGGATGGCGCCTACAACATGCATGTTCTCTTCCAGTCCTCTCCGGAGTTCTATACCTATGCCGTCATGAACACACATGGTAAATGCGCCTCTGCCAAACTTTACAAGCGCACCGGCGAAACCGTAGACCTCATCGGCACCGGCAAGGGTATCTTCCCCGTCGGCGTTACTCCCTATGTGGCACCTGCCCCCGGCCGCGAAAATATCCGCAAAGCATCTGATCGCCCCTTCTAATCCTTATGTCTACCCCGACCATTGCCATCGTAGGCCGCCCGAATGTGGGCAAATCTGCCATTTTCAACCGCATGGTGGGCCGCCGCATTGCCATCGTGCATGACCAGCCAGGCGTCACCCGCGACCGCCTCTGCGCCCCGGTACGCATCACGGATTTCGATGCGCTGGTGGTGGATACTGGCGGTATCGGCAGCACGCTGGACGATGGCTTTGCCGCCCAGGTGACCCAGGAGGCCGACATCGCCATGAACGCCGCCGACTACATCATGTTTGTCTGCGACTGCCGCGATCACCTCACCCCCATCGACCGCACCATCGCTGCCCACCTGCACAAGAGCAAGGTGCCGGTGCTGCTGGTACTCAACAAGGCCGACACGGAAAAACAGGAACTCAATCTCGGTGAGTTTGCAGACCTGGGCTTTGCCGACTACGTGTTCACCTCTGCCGAGCATGGCCGCGGTTTCCCCCGCCTGGCAGATAAACTCAACGCCATGCTCAAATCCCTGGGAGCCACGCCCAAGAAAGCCGAAGCCGCAGCCGATGCCACCCCGCAGGATGAGCCTGTGCAGGAGGAAGTGACCGAGGACTCCCCCATCAAAGTGGCCATTGTGGGCCGCCCGAATGCCGGCAAATCCTCCCTGGTAAATGCCATTCTGCAAGATAAGCGCACCATCGTCTCCAACGTGGCCGGCACCACGCGCGATGCCATCGACGTGCCCTACACCCGCGGGGAACAAGGCTACGTGCTCATCGACACCGCAGGCATGCGCCCCCGCAGCAAGCGCGACACCTCGGTAGAGGTGTTCTCCGCCATGCGCAGCGAACGCGCCATCCGCCGGGCAGACATCTGCCTGCTGGTCATCGACATGGGCGCCGGGGTCACCCAGCAGGACCGCCGTATCGCCTCCATCATTGCAGAGGAGAAAAAACCCTGCATCATCATCGTCAACAAGTTCGACCTCTACTGCCCGGACGCCCCCATGAGCGCCCGCAAGGACGCAGTGAAGGAGCATATCAAAGAAAACCTCTTCTTCCTGGACTACGCCCCCGTGGCCATTGTCTCCGCCAAGGATTCCTGGGGGATTGACTCCATCTTCAAGAGCATTGCCCGCGTGCAGCAGGAGGCTCTCAACATGCCCGGCACAGGTGAGCTGAACCGCCTGCTCCAGCGCGCCATGGAAATGAACCCGCCCGGTCAGCACCGCGTGCTCAAGAAGCGCCTCAAGCTCTTCTACGCCACCACAGCGGTGAATGAGAAGTACACCACCATCCCGGTACCCACCTACGTGCTCTTCGTGAACGACAAGCGTCTGCTGGCCGACAGTTACGCCCAGTACCTGCGCAACACCATCCGCTCCCGCATCAAGGCGGCGGGCGTTCCCATCGTGCTTTCGCCCCGCTCCCGCGTGCGAAACGACTAATCACGCCACAGAAAACGCCCTCGGCAGAGGGCGTTTCTTTCATATCTTACAGTCGGGAAATAGCCGAGAGAATCGCGGCGGGATAAAGAATGTGCTCCTGCACCTGGATGCGTGCATGTAGGGTCTGCGGCGTATCATCGGGCAGCACCGGCACATAGGCCTGCATGAGGATTTCGCCGGTATCCATGCCAGCATCCACATAGTGCACGGTGCAGCCGGCCTGTTTCACCCCGGCATTGAGGGCCTGGGTCCATGCTTCCACGCCCGGGAACGCGGGCAGCAACGCGGGATGGATGTTCAGAATGCGGCGCGGGAATGCCTCCAGCAGCGGAGCCTTCACCAGGCGCATGAAACCGGCCAGGCAGATGAGGTCGATGTTGAGCTCCTGCAGTTTCTTTGCCAGGGATTCCTGCACCTCGAGCGGGAACTTGTTCTTGAAGCCGCCGCAGTCCATGTATTCGGCACGCACGCCATGCTGGCGGGCCCGCTCCAGAATATAGGCATCCTCGTGATCAGAAAGTACGATGACAACCTCGGCATCGAGGCGGCCATCGGCAATGGCGTTGAAAATAGACTGGCAATTGGAACCAGACCCGGAACCCAGTACGGCAAGGCGGAGACTCATAACGCCGCCCATTCTACCTGATATGTACCGTTTGTCAATGCAAATCGGGCGCGATTCCGTGAGGAACCGCGCCCGGCGAAATCGTTTTGGTTCGGGCTTATCAGCTGGCAAGCACAATGGCGCCGCCAAGTACCAGAATAGCGATAATCACCCAGAGGATGACGAGACCGCGGCCTTCGGCTGCCTGGCCAGTGCCCTGCAGGTGGCTGTACTTGCCGCGAATCTTGCCTTTCTTCATGAAGCCATCATAGTTCTTCTGCAGAAGGGTGGCTTCAATCTGGCGCATCATATCCAGCAGCACGCCCACGAGAATAAGCAGCGAGGTACCACCGAAGAACTGGGTCACCAGCATGGGGAGACCTCCCCACACGGAAAGCAGGCTCGGCAGGAAGTAAATCAGCGTCAGGAAAAGCGAGCCGGAGAAGGTCAGGCGGGACATGGTGGTGTCCAGGAACTGCGCGGTGGGAGGACCGGGACGCACGCCGGGAATATAGCCGCCGCTGCGCTTCAGGTCTTCAGAAATCTGCTGCGGCTGGAACATCGTGGCCACCCAGAAGTACGAGAAGAAGTAAATCATGATGGCGGAGATGATGTAGTAGGGGAAATCGTTCGGGGAAAGCCAGTTGGCCACCAGACCCACCACCCAGCTGTCCTGGGAGAACATCTGCTGCACCAGCATCTGCGGCAGAGCGAGGATGGCGGTGGCGAAGATAACGGGCATCACGCCAGAGTAGTTGAGCTTGAGCGGCAGGTACTGCGTGCCACCCTGCATCATCTTACCATGGCCCATCACACGCTTGGCATACTGCACCGGAATGCGGCGCTGCGCCTGGCTTACGATGACCACCAGGGCCACCACAAGCACCATGAACAGGATGAGGGCTACCATGCCAAGGGAACCCAGCGGGTTCACCTCTGTACCCTTCATCACGCAGGTCTTCCATGCCACGGCAAAAGCACCGGGCAGCGCATGGATGATGTTCACGGAGATAATAAGAGAAATACCATTGCCTACGCCGCGTTCGGTAATCTGATCACCAATCCACATGAGGAACATGGTACCGGTCACGATGATGAAGATGGTGGTGAGCGTGAAGATGACGCCGGGGTTCATCACCAGGTCATTGGCATTCAGGCCGATGCTGGAGGGGTTGCGCAGGGTCTGGGTCAGGAAATACCCCTGGATGATAGCAATGATGATGGCCAGGATACGGGTATACTTGGTCATCTTCTGGCGGCCGCCTTCCTCGCGCATCATTTTCTGCCAGGAGGGCAGCACCGCACCCATGAGCTGGGTCATAATGGAGGCGGAGATGTAGGGCATGATGCCCAGTGCAAAAATACCACACTGCTGCAGACCACCACCGGAGAAAATGGTCAGAATCGACCCCAGAGCGCCCAGCGGGCTGTCGCCTTCCTTAGAGGCTTCCGCAACGCAGCGGGCGAGCTCAGTCACGTCTACGCCCGGCAGGGGCAGATGAACACCCAGGCGCACAATAACAATCATGGCGAGGGTAAAGAGGATGCGGCTCCGGAGCTCCGGCACCTTCATGGTGTTAGCGAATGCAGAAATCATGGTTTCCTGAGATGTTAAGATGTTGGTTGAAGTCTGGTGTGCAGCGTGGTTAGTGCGGCAGCCCGGCATGCAGCTGTTTTATCCGCATCTGTTTGAGGCTCAAAAGTCTGGAGATTATTTTCCATTCTCTGTCCCCTCTTACACAGCCGCCGGGCAGCGCTGCGCTGCCCGGCTCTGTGTTAAGGTTTTGCAAAGGCTCATTAGCTGAGCCTGAATCCTTTACTGGGCGCTGAGAACCGTAAGGGTGCCACCGGCGGCCTCGATCTTGGCAGCAACAGAAGCGCTGGCGAAATCGACGGTCACGTTCAGAGCCTTGGAAAGGTTGCCATTGCCCAGGAGCTTCACAGCGTCGGCCTGGCCCTTCACAAGGCCCATGGCGCGCAGTTCGTTCTCGGTCACCGTGGCACCGGCTTCGAAGAAGGCCTCGAGCTGGTTCAGGTTCACAATAGCGATGGTGGACTGGAAGCGGGCGTTGTTGAAGCCCTTCTTCGGCAGACGGCGGTGAAGGGGCATCTGACCACCTTCAAAGCCGGGGCGGATGGTGCCGCCGGAACGAGCCTTCTGGCCCTTGTTGCCCTTGCCGCAGGTCTTGCCCAGGCCGGAGCTTTCACCGCAACCGAGGCGCTTCTTGCGATGCTTGGCACCCGGGTTCGGCTGGAGATTGTCGAGAGTCAACATGATTCTTGAATATCTATGGTTGGTGGTTTAACTCAGATGGAGGCGTCCTTCTTCTTCTTGCCGCGGGCGGAGAGCACCTGGTCAGCAGTGCGCATGCCGAGCATGGCCTGCATGGTGGCCTTCACCACGTTGGCAGCGTTGGAGGAACCCAGAGACTTGGCGATGACGTTGCTCACGCCGGCAGCCTCAAGCACGGAACGTACCTTGGCGCTGGCCACAAGACCGGTACCGGAGGCAGCGGGCTTGAGAACAATCTTGGCGCCACCGAATTCGCTGTAGGATTCGTGCGGGATGGTGTCGTTCACCACGACCACCTTCTTCATGGCACGCTTGGCAGCGTCGGTACCCTTGCGGATAGCGTCGGACACCTCGTTGGCCTTGCCGAAACCGTAGCCAACCTTGCCCTTCTGGTCGCCCACAACGATGAGGGCGGAGAAGGAGAAGCGGCGGCCACCCTTAACAACCTTGGCGCAACGGTTCACGTACACAACCTTCTCCATCAGCTGAGGACCTTCCTCAACCGGAGTCTCGGTGCGGCGACCACCCTCACGGCGCGGGCCGCGGCCAGGACGATTGCCATCGCGACGGGGAGCACGACCACCACGCTGCTGCGGGGCGGCTGCCTGCGTCGTCTCTTCGGCCGGAGCTTTCGTTTCTTCAGTGTTCATTTTCTATAAACCTTTCTTCTTTAGAATTTCAGACCAGCCTCACGAGCGGCGTCGGCCAGGGCCTTAACCTTCCCGTGATAGAGGAAACCACCGCGGTCGAACACAACCTCAGTGATACCAGCGGCCAGCGCGCGCTCACCAATCAGGGCGCCCACCTTGGCGGCGGTCTCCAGATTGGCCTTCTTCAGCTCCAGCTGCTTGGTGCAGGCGCTGCAGAGGGTCACACCCTTGGTGTCATCAATCACCTGGGCATAAACGTGCTGGTTAGAGAAATTGACAGCCAGACGGGGACGTTCAGGCGTACCGGCAAGCTTCTTGCGAATACGCATATGAACGCGGGAACGGATGGCTTTGCGATTGATAGTGCTCATATTCTTCTAATAAACTTTTAAAGGGTTTGAGATGATAATGATTACTTGCCAACGCTCTTGCCTTCCTTGCGGCGGATGTACTCGCCCACATAGTGGACACCCTTGCCCTTGTACGGCTCGGGGGGATAGTAACCGCGCACTTCTGCTGCGAACTGACCGACAAGCTGCTTGTCGATACCTGCCACCGTCACCTTGGTGTTGTCGGCTACCGTTACGGTGAGACCGGCGGGGATGGGGTGAAGGATGGGGTGGGACTTACCGAGAGCCAGGTCGAGCACATTGCCCTTCACAGCGGCTTTCAGACCCACACCTACGATTTCAAGCTTCTTTTCGAAGCCCTTGGACACACCCTCAACCATGTTGGCGATGAGGGAGCGGCTGGTGCCGTGCAGAGCGCGCACCTGACGATCCTCGCTGGCGCGGGAAACAGTCAGTACATCGCCTTCCTGAGCGGCGGAGATACCGGCGGGCATCGTCCACTTCAGCTCACCCTTAGCACCCTTTACGGTAACATCAGCACCGTTAATCGTCACGGTCACGCCGGCGGGAACGGTGATAGTCTTTTTACCTACTCGAGACATATTCTTATATCAGGTCAGGGGTTAGTGTTACCATACGAGAGCGATGAGCTCGCCACCAATCTGCTGCTTGCGGGCCTGAGCGCCCGTCATCATGCCGCGGGAGGTGGAAACGATAGAGATACCCAGGCCGTTCATGACGGTCGGAATCTCGGCGGAGGGAACGTACACGCGGCGGCCCGGCTTGGACACGCGCTTCACGTCGGTGATAATGGACTTACCCTCGTTCGTGAACTTGGACTTCACCTTGATGGCCTTGTCCTTGCCTTCACCAACGATTTCGTAGCTCCAGATGTAGCCTTCAGCCTGCAGAATGCGGGCGATTTCAGCCTTGATACCGGAGTAAGGAGCGGTGAAACCCTCGTTGCGGGCGGCACCGGCGTTCTTCACGCGGGTAAGGAAATCTGCGATAGGATCACTTAATACTGCCATAATCGTAATTTAGTTAGGCGTTTTCTTCAGTCTTCTTGGTGGGCTTGCGGAAGGGGATACCCAGCTCAGCAAGCAGGTCGCGGCCCTCTTCGTCCGTGTTAGCGGTGGTCACGAAGATGATGTCGAAACCGATGTTACGCTTGATCTGGTCCAGCTCAATTTCAGGGAAGATGGACTGGTCCGGAATACCGATGGCATAGTTACCGTGGCCGTCAAAGGACTTGGTGGGCAGGCCACGGAAGTCGCGGATGTTGGGGGCGGTAATGTTGATGAAGCGATCGAGGAACTCCCACATCTGGGTGGAACGCAGCGTCACACGGGCGCCGAGGACTTCACCCTCGCGGAGTTTGAAGTTAGCCACGCTCTTGCGGGCGTAGGTCATAGCCGGCTTCTGGCCGGTGATTTTGGCGATTTCAGCAACAGCATCCTCAACAGCCTGCTTGCGGTCAGGGTGCTTGCCCATGCATGTGGTCACCACAATCTTTTCAAGACGGGGAATCTGATGCACGTTGGCATAGTTGTGCTTCGCCTGGAGGGCCTTGGTGACCTTCTCCTTGTAGTATGTAAGCAATGTAGGTGTGCTCATAATATTAGCGGGTCAGCTCTTGTTAATAGTTAGTTTAGTGATGGCTTAAGCGCGGAGATTCAGCCTTTCGGCATCAGCTCACTTTCTTCACATTGGAGATGTGGATGGCGCCGTCGATTTCCTTGATGCCGCCTTCAGGGTCAGCTTCGGTGGGCTTGGTAGCCTTCTTGAGGATGCGGGCACCCTCCACCGTCACAGTCTGCTTCTTGACATTCACGGAAAGAACAACACCACGCTTGCCCTTGTTCTTGCCAGCGATAACTTCGACATTATCACCTTTCTTCACGTGGGTCTTCATCGTTTGTGTTTTCTTTGTATGTGTTCAGGCCACACTACACCTGTAGTGCGGGGCACCCCCACTATACGCTTATCTCTGCCACGCGTCAAGCAAAATAACGCGACTTTTCTCCCCCTCCCTGCATTTTTTTCAAAAAACGCGCCTACGGGCATGCACAAATCGCCAACTGAGCAGCCCGGCAGTGATGGTAAGCGCCACCACAAAGCTCACCCAGGCCCCCATGGGGCCCATAGCCGGCACAAGATAATCGGTGCGGATGAGCACGCAAGCCAGAGGGAACCCGATGCCCCAGTAGGAGAACATATTGACCCAGGTGATAGCCTGCGTATCGTGGCAGCCGCGAAGCAAGCCGCTCATGAGCGCCTGCAAGGCATCAGAAAGCTGGTAGATAGCACACACGCAGAGGAGCGCAGCAGCGGTATCAATGATAGAGATATCATTCGTATACAGGGCGATAATCTCGCGCCGGAACACGATGGTGAGCGCAGCAGAGACAACAATCACCACGAGCATGAAAGTGATACTCGTGCGCACCAGGGCATCAAACTTTCCTTTGTCGCGCGCACCCACGTGATAAGCAGAGCGGATGGAGGAGGCAATACTCAGCGAGAGCGGGAACATGAACAACACCGCCGATACATTGATAGCAATCTGATGCGCCCCCACCGCCAGCGCACCCAGCGGTGCAATCACCAGAGTGACCACACAGAAGAAGGTCATTTCACAGAGTGAAGCCACGCCGAGCGGCAGCCCCTTGGCAAAAATATCGCGCACCACACTCCACTCCGGCTTGCGATTGGCCCACATATGCACCATATTGCGGCGGTAACGCGGGTACACCGCCATGAGCAGCAGCAAGGCAGCCGCCATCAGATAGTGAATGAGCGCCGTGGTCAGCCCACAGCCCGCGCCACCCATGGCCGGAACCGGCCCCCAGCCAAACACGAATATATAATTAAGAGGGATATTCAACACCAACCCCACCAGGGAAATCAGCATCGCCGGGCGCGTGTGTCCATAGCCCTCGAAATGCCCCTGGAGCGCACGCATCAGCACACTGGCTGGAACAGCCAGCACCAGAAAATACAGATAATTCCGGGCCACCTCCACCATGACCGCATCATCAGACACAAGCGCAAACACGTGCACACCGCCCAGCAGAGCCACCACCTCAACCACCATCAATATGAGAGAGAGCAATTTGGCATTATTCAAAAGCAAACCCACCTTCCCCTCAGAACCAGCACCGCGCAAACGGGAAATCATAGGACCGACAATGGTCAGCACTGCCCCCACCGCCACCATGATCGGCACCGTCACCGAGGTACCCAATGCCACCCCAGCCAGCTGCTCAGGCCCGGCCTTGCCCGCCACAATGGTATCCACCACTCCCATACCCATATTGAGCAGGTTTGCAGCATAAAGCGGCAGCATCAGCACCAACAGGCGTTTGAGCTCCCGGCCATCCACCATCTGTTTCAGGAAGCATTGCATATTCCGTACGAAAAAAATCGGTTCCACCCTGCGGCAGAACCGATTCAGCATCTGGAACGGGATTCGAACCCGTGTTGCGCGCGTGAAAGGCGCGAGTCCTAGGCCTCTAGACGATCCAGACTTTCTTGACCCCGGTCACCCGGCGCGAGGGCACTTTACCATATCATTCCCCCGCTGGCAAGCAAAATATCACATTTTTTTCATTTTTTCATCACATAGCTCATAAAAAGGCGCCCGACTGTGCAATAACAGGCTATCAGCTTGAGTTACACGAAGGTTGGTTTTACGGCAAACGCTGCCCTCGCCCCCCCTGCCGTTCTCTGAGGCACGGCCAAAAAAAAATCGCCCCGCTCTGGGTTCCAGAGCGGGGCAAAATTACCATTGAACCTAGTTCATCAGGGGTTCACCAGGCCATCATCCGGGAAGAGACCGGGAACAGAACCGGGAGTGGCTGCTGTGGTCGTGCCGGTGTCACGATTGCGGAGCGGCTTGCCGAACGGGTCAATCACATCTGCGGTGACGAACACCATCAGGTTCTTGCGAGTGTGGGCCTCGGCCTCGCTGCGGAACAGGCGGCCAATGAGGGGCAGGTCACCGAATACGGGCACCTTATCCTCAACCTTCTGCACTTCGTCCTGAATCATACCACCGATGGCGATGGTGTGACCATCATACACGCAGGGGTTGGAGTTGATGTAACGGCGGCTGAAGATGGGCACGTCAATGCGGTTTTCGGTCAGCGTCACAGCACCGGCGCTTGAGCTATTTTCATCGAGAATTGCGGTCTGAATGGGAGAACCGTAGTTCACGAAGCCTTCGAAGTCAATCACACGGATTTCGAAACGGTTGAAGCGAATCACATCGGCTTCACCCTCGTTAAGGGATTCAATGCGGAAGCGGAGCATCACACCCACTTCTTCAACACCCCAGCTGGAGGGGTTGGCAGGAGCAGCCACGGGCATGCTACGGCCACGGATGTCGGAGTCTTCAGAATTATCCGATACGTTCGGAATCTGAGGCGGATCATACTCGGTCGGGTACACAAAGCGACGAACCACTTCAATCTTGGCGCAACCATCTTCCGGGTTCTGGTCAGCAGCGAGTGGGTCGGGCTGAGGAGTGTGCTCAACCGGCTCAAGACCGTTGATAACAAGGCTCGGGGCAGACATCACATCCACGCCTTTCTTCTGGGAAAGGCCGCGCATAATCATCTGGTAGGAGCCCTTGTCGTAGATACCGGAGAGAGACATGATGCCGGGAGCCGCATTGGAGGTTGTGGCGGCACCAGCAGAGCCGGATTTCATCAGGTTGTGCAGAGCACCAGTCGTGATAGCACCGGAACCGGAACGGAGCCCACCAGTGGCCAGACCTTTTACAACGTCTGTATCCTTAATGGTTTGCACGGGACCATCCTGCACGAAATCAAGGATTCCACGGCCAGGGGTAGCATTGGAGGAGTTCACACCACCAATCATGGTGTTGTTGGAGCCGGCAAACCCACCGACGGAGAAAGGATTGACCACCCAGTCGAAGGAGAGTTCCTCCTCATTGGTCTGGCTGATTTCCACGAACTTGGCCGACACCTTCACCATGCGGGGCATGGCCTGGCGGAACTGGTTGATAGCCTCCTCAACGGCTTCAAGTTCTTCCTCGGTGTTGACCACGGTCAGAGTCTGGATACCGGGAGCATACTTGGCGCTGGCGTTGCCCGGGAAGTTCACACCCATTTCAATGAGAACCGCCTTGGCATCCACCTTGGGAGTGCGGCGGGCGCTTACAAAATCGCCATCTTCCTCATCCGCGGCTTCTTCATCTGCCCCGCCCTGCTGGAAGAAAGAAGGACGCACAATCCACTGACGGCGAACCATGTTGCCGGAAGCGGCTCCCCTCTGGTACACCACAACAGCCTTATCTTCCACACGGAACTCACAATCCGTCTTGGCGCAGATGAAGCGAAGAAGGTCGGCGGCGGTCACATCACGGACATCGAGCTTATCGATAACATCGGTCGTAATCGGCTGAGCCACCGGAACAGGAGCAGCAGCGGCTTCCTCCTCTTCCTCTTCATCCTCGCTTTCCTCATCTTCCTCCTCACCTTCTTCCTCTTCGTCATCGGAGGCTGCAGGAGCGGGGGTCTCAACCTGCTTGGCGCGCTCAAAGATGAAGTTCATCTGCATGCCGCTTTCAGCAGCTTTCTTGCGCAGATACTCAAGAGCATCATCAATAGTCTGGCCTTCCCACTGCACATGGTCGAACTTCAGGTTCACCAGGTTCTCACGGTTGCGAAGAACACCCTCGGAGGTAGCAACTGCCTCAACAGAACCGGTCTGAATGTTCGGCAGCTCCCGGGGGAGCTGTTCTTCCCAGAGAGCATCCACCTCTGCAAGAGCCTTGGCGCGGAATGAATCGTGAGCAGCCTTGTAGTAGTTGGAGCGGCGCTTGCTGATTGCCTCCTGGCCACGACGCGCGGCGGTGTTGTAGGGGTCAATCTTAATGACGCGGTTAAACTCGGTATAGGCGGCATCGTAGTTACCCAGATCCAGGTGGCCATAAGCCAGGGTCAGAAGGCGGTTCACCTCCTCAACATTCTTGACATGGTCGGGAGTAAGGGCGGGATTATTGCGGACAGGGTCGCGCAGCACGCCGAGCTCATGGCGAGCACGCTTATTGTTCGGGTCACGTTCCAGCACGTCCAGGAGAAGCTGTTCAGCCTCATCGTAGCGGCCGACGCGGGAATACTCCATGGCAACGGCAATGGAGGCGTCACCAATGCTCTTTACAAGGAATTCCTGGAGTTTCTGGGTGGCCGGGGCCTTGGGTACAACATTCCACGCGGCTTCATACTTCTCGAGAGCCTGCACATATTCCTTCTGGGAGTAGCATGTGCGACCCTGCTGGAGCAGCTCGAGAGCCTCGGAAGTCTTAGCCTTACGGCGGGCTGCTTCACGAGCATTGATGCTATTCTGAGAGTCACCAGAATAAACGGCGGTGGGACCCACCTGACTGGTGCCGGCAGCGGACGAAGTGGTGATATAACCAGCCGTGCTGGCCTGTACAAACGGGCAGGCCGAAGCAATGGCGGCAAAGATCATCGCACGCTTTGAGTTAATGAGAGGTGTGTGGTTCATGGTAATGTCCTATTTATGGCAGAATTCTATTCAAATGTAAAGTTTAGAATTTAATTTTTTCTTATTTCTTTCGATTTTTTTTGGGAGATGAGCTGCCCCGGGGTATATTCACCGGGCTTTCAGCACCATCGAGGCGAATATTGACAGAACCGGAGGCATCAATAGACTCCAGAGTTGCGCGCAGCTCCGAGCCATCCGCCTTGCCACCGGGAATCGCAAACGAGCCATTCAGCTGAACGGGGAATTTCCCTGCGGGAGTATCCTTGGCAGTACCGGCAGTCACGCGCAAGGTAACTGTGGTGTCTGAAATCATGCGGCCCTTTTCGCTGGGAGTACCCAGGTCACGGTGACGGTCGGGTGTTTTACCGCCGCGCAGCACGAATTCCTTCTCTGCAGATGCAGTCACATTATCGCGGATAACGACCACGTTTTCCTTCGTCATGGTGCCACTTAAATCCGGGAATTCGCGAACATCGAAGCGGACGATAGTGAAGCGGCCCTTTTTCTCCTGTGCAGAGAGGTCAAAGCTTTCACCTGGTTTGACAGTTACCTTGTAAATCGGGGTATATTCCGCACGGCTGCCGTAGACACGGATGTTGACGGAGGTCGGTTTCTGCGACACATCAGCAAACATACCATCGGTAGCTATGAGAGCCTTAGCCGTAGCGATATTGACCACCTCCAGCTTGGGAGCAGCGCCGGAGGCACCCACAAGATTCGGATAACTCTTTGCGGCAGAGGGGCAAGTCTTGGCAGCAAATTCTTCCTCGTTTGTGAAGCCATCGGCATCAGCGTCTCGTTCCCGGCCGTCAGCATAACCGAAATCAGCCGCGATATTATTGGCAATGAACCATGTATTGGGGATATCGCCATGCACAGAGGGTGAGGCGGGGTCGTAAATGTCCACTACATCAACCGCCTTTTTATCCAGCAGGGATACCTGCCAGAGTTCAGGAGCATAGAAGAGCGGTGCCAGGCGGGGCTGACCATTGATAGTTGCACCCTTGGGGGCAGTATCTGCGATGGTCAGGTCCCGTTTCATCAGATTCTTGACCTTCTGGGCTTCCTCCGTCAGTAAGGAATCAGCAGCGGATGCCTTTACGTTCGTATCAACACTTGCTACCTTACCGGATTGCATGGTATAGCCACCAAGCGCAGCAGCAGCAACGCCAAGCAACACGCCAGTCACAATAACTTTAAGCCCGGGATTTGATTTTTCAGCCATATTTGTGATTATCTTTTAGGGTTTACTTGGTCACACCGGGAGTGAAATACAATACCTGCAACGTCAGATATACCCGAACTTTCTCATCAGGGGCACCGACCTTACGCACAGCAATCACATCGCCGGCAGAAGCGGCGGCGGTTTCCTCCCCCAGATTGGAACCACCTTCAGCAGGTGCTCCGGGTTCCTTGTAGGCATCAACGCCCGGAAGTTTGGAAGCATCCTCGACCGCCACACCCGTGATGGTCAGGAAGTAATCCTTGTCTTTCACGATGGAATTGATAACCGCCGGGATAGCCCCGCGCTTTGCTTCAAACTCCACCTCGAAAGAGAGCGGAAAATACGGAGCAGCCTTGCGGTTATTGGGCTCGATGGACTCGATAGCTTCATCCGGCAGGGCGTGGCAATAGACCTTGGTGAAGCTGGCCACGTTGGCGCTGATAATGGTTTCCGACACACGCTGGACAGCGCGACGCTGGAAATCAAGGAAGGGCACGTTATCAGCAACCGGAATGGCCTTTCTGTGGGTTTCCATACCCATCTCAGCAGCACTACCGGAGAATGCCACCTTCTGCGCATTAGCCATTTTGCGAAGCGCATCGCATGAGGCATTCAGGCGTTCCTGGAATTCCAACGCAGAAATCTTCTTACCCTCACCCATGCATTTCTCAGCATAGCGGTTCATCTCCGCCTGCATATCGGCACGAGCTGCAGCCACTTCCGAGAATGCGCTCTTGATTTCTTTCAGATTCTGTTTGGTGGGGGCCATATCCTTGCTGGTATAGCCCTCAAAACGGTCGCGAATCTGGGAAATTTCCGCCTCGTTGGCAGCGTATTTCTGGCTTTCGCCATAGCCATAGAACATAACACCGCCAAAAGCCAGGGCAAAGAGGGCAGAAAGCGCTACAACTCTTTTATTTTCACTTATATTCATTATCGCAATATAAAATTAAAGGTTCATATCACTTGCCACCTACTACTTTCTGAGCAGCGGGGATGGGAGTCTTGAGCGGCATCACCATAAAGAAGCGGTCCACATACTTCGGCAGAGTGTTATCCTCTTTGTTTCCGATAAAGTGGAAATAGTGCATGCCGGTCTTTTCCACCTTCTGATTCTCGTATGCAAACAGGGAGTCTGCATTTCGTTCATCGAAGAGACCTACAATCTGTTCCCGTACAGCGCGGCGCTGAGCCAGGCCGTCGCCATCCACCGGCTTGACGGCATAACCCTGGAGGTAAATGGCGGTCACCATCGGCTCTGACTTGGACTTGCGGCGGCCACCGGCCTCGCCATCATCCGGGGCATCATTGAGCGCCGTAGCGTTCTGCTTCACGCGACCACCACGCATATCGATGAGTTTTGTTCCCTTTACTCCACCCTTGGCATCAATCTCATAGGAATCCACATCGTAATTAATGAGGGGAGAGAATTCAGAGAACCAGAACTTGATGGAAGCCGCCTTGCTGCTGAGCTGCTGCAGCACCTCGGCATAGGCACCACGCATGGTGTACAACTCCGCGAACTCGCGAATCTTCTTCATCTCAGCATCATACTTGGACTGCACATTCTCAATCTGGGAATCGACCTGAGCCACTTTGGCATCTGCGCTGCGGGCTACGGCCAGTATCTTCTCTGATTCCACAGCAGCCTGGTTAGCAGCAAAGGCATAGAAACCGGCACCGGCAAGTGCCAGCACACCAGCAATGGCCACCTTGGGCAGCAGTTTCTTCTCCGCGCGGTCCTTGCCTACGCTGGTGGGTACCAGGTCAATGTTGAACTCACCTGTACCGGCGCCGGTAATGGCGGCACCCACAACCGGGCCAAGGCAGATGGCATCCTGCTCCAGTTCAGCTTCGTCAATCTTGGGGCCGACGGAAAGAATATCTACCGGGTTGAGATATTCCACCGGAATATTCAGAGCAGACTGCAGGAATTCCAGCGCAAACGGGAGACGGGCACCACCGCCGCAGATGTATGCCTTGGTGGGCGCGTTGCCCTTGTACTGGGCGCGGTAGTGGTTAATCGTGCGCTGCACCTCAGAGCTCAGGCGGCTCATGGCGGTGCGGATGGTGGTAGCCAGAGCCGCCTCATCCTCACTCATGGCATCGGTATACCCATTACCAAGGGAGACGACGCCATCTTCAATCTTGCGCTTTTCAGCCTCGCGGAAGCTCAGATTGAACTCGCGGGCAATACTGTTGGTGATAAACGCACCGGCAGCCGTCACAGAGCGAGTGAAGAAGCGATCCTCCTCTGCAAAGATAATATCGGTAGTCTTGGCGCCGATATCAAGCAGCATCACGGGTTCATCTTCATCATAATTGGCGCGGAATGCATTATAGAGGGAAGTAATGGAGCAATCCACGCTGCGGGTCTTGAGGCTGCTGCCCTCCACCTGGGAGTTCAGGTTATCCAGCACATCTTTCTTGATAGCCACGAGCAGAACTTCGCGTTCGCCCTCACCGCGGTCAGCAAGTTCCTGGTAGGAGTATATGATATCCTCCAGGGGGAACGGAATATGCTGCTGCGCTTCATAACCCACCTGCTCTGCAATGTCATCAAGATCGATGGCAGGCAGCTTGATAAACCGCATGAACACCTGCTGACCGGAAACCACGTTGCGCACATCGCTGCCGCGCACCTTGAGTTCCTGCACCATCTCTGCGATGGCATTGCCAACATAATCCATGCGCATTCCCTCTTCCACCGGGTCTAACAGGATATCCCTGCGGGCATAGCGCGAAAGCGCAAAGCCACGACCGGCCGGGGTAAAGACACCCATTGTGACGCTCTGCGAGCCAATCTCAAGGGCTACTGTTGTCTTATATTCAGCCATATGTAGTCAGTTGTCAGTTAAAAAATCGAATCATTCAGCCAGCATCGCCATATTACTTACGGCGCTTCTTGCCTTTCTTTTTGGAAGAATCATCTGCAGTTACATCAGCCCCGGTCTCTGCCGTGGATTCAGTAGCAGCCGCGGGGATATACACACCGGGGGAAGCGGCAGAAGATGAGCTGCCGGAGGAATCGCCGGTGCCGTACAGAGGGGTAGTGGGCGGGAAAGACTGCGCATAGAACGGGGCAAAAGGCGTATCCGAGATAGCGCGCGGTGCTACCACGTTCTCATGCTCATTCCTCCACCAGAAATCACCCAGGTTGCTAGCCTCAGGCTTGACGAGAACACCCTTCTTATAGTCATCCTTCTTCTTGTCCTCCTTTTTCGTACATTCCATATCCTTATAGTAGAACTCGACAGCAACAGCGGCCAGACGCTTACTAAGATCCACCTTGGAGATCTTATCCGGCTTGCCGCCTTTTTCAATAATTTCGTCAGAAAGCTTTGCCAGGTCCGCCGGAGAGAAGAATACAGCGGCGTTCACCTTCTTGTTGAGGCCCTCTTTCTCACTGGCATCGTAGTCCGGCAGGGGGATATCCACATAGGGGATTTTCTTGTCAATCACCACATACTTGTTATCCCCTTTTTTACGGCGGCCCATGTCAAATGCCAGGTGGATGTGCACATCGAGCGCATCGACATAGAGAGGCTTATCGGCATCCTCTTTCCCCTTACCGCGGAGTTCATACGGCACATTGACATAATACCAGACAGGCGCCTCAACCTTGTCGCTGGTCTTTCCAAAATAGCTGATTTCGTTATCCCGTTTAATCTGAAGCGGAAGCAGCTTAGCATCACTGGCTTTCAACGTCGGTACAACTTCCGCTGAGAGAGCCGTGGATGCAGCGTCTGCACATCCCAGGCCACACAGCGCCGCAACGGCAAGAGGAAAAAAGAAACGTTTCATGGTTCAAAAAAACAAAGGTGTGATATACTTATACACAATAAGCACTCTTTTGGCGAGAAGAAACTTCACACATGGCACTTTTTTTTGAAAGAACCACAAATAAGCAGTTTTCACCTCACGCGCGCGACGTATTTTGTGCTTGTTTATCTACCCCGCTCTGTGCTATAACCCCGGCGTCATGCCAGCATTAGCCACCTACATTCACAAGTTCGACCCCATTATATTCGATATTCCCGGCACTCCGCTGGCAATCCGCTGGTACGGGCTGGCCTACGTGGCCGGCTTTGTGTTTGGTTACATAGTATTGCGCTGGCTCACCCAGAAAAAACTATTCCAGATGGATTTGGAAAAACTGGGGGACTATGTGACTCTGGTGTGCATTCTGGGCGTACTCATCGGCGGGCGTCTTGGCGAATTTTTCTTCTACTGGCTGCCGGAAAACGGTCTGAGTGGTTTCATGGCAGACCCGTTCTGGGTATTTCGCGTATGGGAGGGAGGCATGGCCTCGCACGGCGGCATCCTGGGCGTGGGCGTTGCTTCACTCTGGTTCTCCTGGCGCAACAGGATTTCCGTGGTCAAGCTGTTGGATGGCATTGCCATCACCAGCCCCATCGGGCTTTTCTGCGGGCGCATCGCCAACTTCATCAACGGCGAACTCTACGGCCGCATCACCAGCGCTGATAACCCGCTGGCCATGAAATTCCCGCTGGAAATTTTCGAACTGCAGCCCCAGCAGCAGATACAGGCTCTGGTGGCCGTAGAACACGCAGCCGGCGGCAGTTTGAGTTCCCTCGCCCTGCCAGGCGAACAGTTTTTTGATACACTCACCCGCCTGTGCCGGGAAAACCAGACCATCTGTGATGCGCTGGGGCAATTCCTGAACCCACGCTGGCCCTCCCAGCTTTTCGAGGCTGCTGGTGAGGGATTATTGCTCTTCATTGTGGGCCTCAGCGTCCGTCTGCTATGGAAAAAGGCGCCGGATGGCATCTTCTCTGCCATTTTCTGCTTCCTATACCCGGCCGCACGCATCACCTGTGAATGCTTCAAGGAGCCCGATGCCGGTGTATGGCACGGCGTCACACAGGGGCAGCTACTCTCCCTCATCATTGCTGCTATTGGCTTTATCTTCGTCGGCATCTCGATTAAAAATTACAAATCGCAAAAAATTCTCTGATTTATAAAAAAAAGGCTTGCAATCGTGCGCAAGTTTGTGTAAATTACCGCCGCACACCGTATCTGCGGTCTGCAAAAAGCAAAATGGGTAGGTTCCCGAGCGGTCAAAGGGGGCAGACTGTAAATCTGCTATCGTACGATTTCGATGGTTCGAATCCATCCCTGCCCAGTTCCTAATGCGGGAGTAGCTCAGTTGGTAGAGCAACACCTTGACATGGTGGAGGTCGTAGGTTCAAGTCCTATCTCTCGTACTCCCAATGCACAGAAAGCCCCGGTTTTCCAGACGGAAATCGGGGCTTTCCGTTTTTTTCTACTTGCAAATCACAACAACTCGCTGTAAAATACGCCGCGTGCAGAGCACGCGCTCTGCGTGCTCCTAACATTCTAACCAAACAAAACAAGTACCATGCCTGTACCTACACAAGAACAGTACATCAAGATGCTCAACACGGCCAAGGAAAAGGGCTATGCCTACCCCGCCGTAAACGTGACCACCATCGAGGTTATCAACGGTGCCCTCAAGGCTTTCGCTGAGGCCAAGTCCGACGGTATCATCCAGGTTTCCCTTGGTGGCGGCCAGTTCGCCTCCGGCACCGCTGTGAAGAGCTCTGCTATCGGCGCCATCGTGCTGGCTGAAGCCACCCACCGCCTTGCTGAAGAGTACAATGTACTCGTGGCTCTGCACACCGACCACTGCCAGGCCGACAAGATTGACAGCTTCCTGCGTCCCCTCATTGCTGAATCCAAGCGCCGCGTAGAGGCAGGTCTGAAGCCCCTGTTCAACTCCCACATGCTCGATGCCTCCGCCCTGCCCATGGCTGAGAACCTCAAGATTTCCCAGCAGATGCTCAAGGAGTGCGCTGAAGTGGGTATCGTTCTCGAAATCGAAATCGGCGTTGTGGGTGGTGAAGAAGACGGCGTGGACAACGGCGACGCTCCCAACGAGAAGCTCTACACCTCCCCCGAGGACATGCTGCTCACCTACGAGACACTCAACGGCATCGGCACCTTCATGCTGGCCGCCACTTTCGGCAACGTGCACGGCGTATACAAGCCGGGTGCTGTGAAGCTGGCTCCCAAGATTCTGCGCGATGGTCAGGAAGCAGTAAAGGCCAAGCATGGTGAAGACATGCTGCTCGTGTTCCATGGTGGTTCCGGCTCCGACCTCTGCGACATCCGCGAGGCTATCTCCTACGGCGTTGTGAAGATGAACATCGACACCGACACCCAGTACGCTTTCTCCAAGCCCATCGTTCTGCACATGTGCCAGAACATTGACGGCATGCTGAAGGTAGACGGCGAAGTGGGCAACAAGAAGGTGTACGACCCCCGCTCCTACCTGAAGAAGGGCGAACAGGGCATCTGCGAACGCCTCCAGGTTGCCTGCGCCGACCTCATGTCCGAAGGCAAGACCCTCTTCGGCCAGATCTAAGCCCTGCGCTTACATCAACCTTTCAAAAGCCCCCGCACCCGCGGGGGCTTTTTGTTTACCGATATCCCAAAGTTCATACGCTCAATTGTTATTTGTCGGCAAGCGCAGCGGGCGGAATTCATAAGCCCACGGTAGTGGGCTCAGAATTCGGCGGGCATTCGCCCGCGGATTAGGGAACCAAACAACAATTTGTCGGGCTGTTTGCCCGTAAACGGGCAAATCGAAATTCTGCTCGTGCGAGCAGATCGAAATTTTGCAGAGCAAATCGAAATTGACTGCAAAGCAGCCATCGAAATTACCGCCGCAACGGCGGTAGAGTT
>JAZSRB010000019.1:0-5122 GCA_045538275.1 Akkermansia sp.
GCCGCACCGCTTCCTGAAACCTGGTGGTCACAGCCTGATGGCCCCACCCGGACCCATTCCGAACCCGGAAGTGAAACATCAGCACGTCGATGGTAGTCGGACGACAGGTCCCGCGAGAGTAGATAGCTGCCAGGGTAAACAAGCCCCGCAAAGCAAACGCTTTGCGGGGCTTTCCGTCTATAGACCGGGCGTTGTGAGCAGGAGGAGAACGTCAGATTCTGCAAGTGGACGATATGGCGAAGGAGTCTCCGCGACGATATCTGCTGCTGACGCAGCAGACGGGGGAGGAGTTACTCCTGCGCCGGGCCGCGATGGATGAATGTCTTTTCAGGATACAAAAGGACCTGTGTGGTGAGTGCAGTTTTTTATTTTCCGATGCGGAGTGTGGTATGCGGCTGATGTGGGAGCGGGGGTGGTGTTTGTTGTTGCTGCCGGGTGTGCAGCTGCTTTTTTTTATGGTAGTTGCTGAAGTCTTTGGTCAGGTTGAGGATGACATCCAGCGAGTTGAAGTTTTCTGCTACTGCAATGCCCGCTGCGGCTGCCAGGATGAAGATGATGATGAGACTGATTCGCTTTTTCATGTAGTTGAGATGAAGCGCTTTCAGTTTCATGTGTATAAATAGATAGGGGATTTCTAATTAGTCTGCATATCTCGGTAAATCAGACTTTGTATGTACAAAGGACAAATTAAAAGTCAGCTGCGCCGTAGGCGCAGGGAATTTCACCATTTGAACATTGTCATTCCCGGATTTATTAGAAGTCAAGTCCCCAGATAGTAAAAGGAGCTGGCGTTCTGCGGCAGCTCCTTTTGATAAAATAGCTTGTGTGTGGGTGGTTATTTCAGATTTGTGCGCATGCCCAGGGTGGTGAGCAGGGCGGTGAAGCGGGAGTAGTCGCTTTCGCGGTCGGCTGAGACCAGCGCAAATTGGTATTCGCCCATGCGTGCATCTTCTTCTGCGGCGTTGCGCAGACGCAGGAGGATGACTTCCTCTGCATCGGTCTGACGGCCACGAAGGCGCGCTTCCAGCTCGTCTGAGGGTACGTGGATGTAGACATCGGCGTAGGCACGGCGGATAACGGCATCGTCGCATGCGCGGATGCTGGCTGCTCCCTGCACATCGATGTCCATAACGACGTTTTTACCTGCTTGCAGGAGGTCGATGATGTCGCTCTTGAGGGTGCCGTAGCTGTTGCCATGCACGGTGGCATGTTCCAGGAATTCACCGGCGGCTGCTTTGGCGGCAAAGGTTTCCGGGGTGAGGAAGTGGTAGTCGATGCCATCTTGTTCGCCGGGGCGGGGCTGGCGGGTGGTGCAGGAGATGGAGTAGGCGGTGAGGCCGTCTTTTTCTGCGCGGCGGCAGAGGGTTGTTTTGCCGCTGCCGGAGGGGCCGGATACGATGAGAAGGGTGCCAAGCATGGGAAAGTACGAAGTTCGAGGTAGAAATTATTCGATGTTCTGGACTTGTTCGCGGATTTTTTCGAGTTCGGTTTTGGCGGTGACGACGAGCTGCGCGAGTTCAGCATCGTTTGCCTTGGAACCGGTGGTGTTGAGTTCGCGGAAGATTTCCTGGCAGAGGAAGTCGAGTGTGCGGCCTACGGGCTCCGTTTTGTCGCAGATTTTTTCGAATTGGTTGAGGTGGGATTCCAAGCGGGTCATTTCCTCAGAGACATCGCATTTGTCCGCAAAGAGGGCAATTTCCTTGATGATGCGCTCGTCATCCAGGGGAAGGGGGAGCCCGCTGTCTGCCAGGCGCTTGAGGAGCACCTCGCGGTGGCGCGTGGCTACTCCGGCGGCGCGGGCCATGAGCTGCTCGCGGAAGTTGCGCAGCGTGCCGATGCGGGAGAGAAGGTCGCGTTTCATGTTTTCGCCTTCCTGAGCGCGCAGGGCGATGAAGGCCTCCAGCGCTTCGCGGACCGCGGGGGCTGCGGCGGTCTGCACATCCTCAATGTCCAGTTCGGCTTCGGTTTCCTCTGCGATGATGCCGAGGCGGAGCAGGGAATCCAGGGAGGTACCGATGCTGCGGCCAAGGGTGTTTTCAGCTTCTGCCAGGGTGGTGGTGAGGGCTGTCAGTTTTTCGCGGTTGAGGGTGAGGGCACCGGCTGTGCCGGGTGCTTGCTGGAGAGTGAGGGTCACGTTGACCCGGCCGCGGGAGATGGCTGCGGCCACGGTATCGCGCACGGTGGTTTCGAGAGCGGCCCAGGCGCGGGGCAGGGCTACGGCGATTTCTGTCTGTTTGCGGTTAACGCCGCTGATTTCTACGCGGATGGAGGAACCACCCAGGGGAGCCGTGGCGGCTCCGAATCCGGTCATGCTGTTCATAACGTATTATTGCCGATGATGTTGAGGAGGTGAGAATCGAGCGTCAAGGCTTCGTTCACGTTGAAATTGAGGTCGGTGCGCAGGGCTTCCAGCGCACGCATGCGCTGCAGCAGGTCGGCTATGGGCCGCGCCTGGGCGAGTCCTGCTACCTCCGGTGTAATCGGCTGCACATCGGGCGCGTTCGAGGCCAGTAGCACGGCTTGCCCGAGGCAGAGGGAGAGGAGCTCAAGCATCTGTTCGCGCTCTGCCAGGTATTCGGTTTCGATGAGCGCGGCGGTGGCGTCCTTCTGGCGGGCTTCCCAGTCGCGGATATCGGTGCCTTCTGCTATGGCTTTGGCCTCAGCCTTGATGGCGGCGGTGAGCCGCTTGGTAATCTGTTCCTTTCGTTCGGTGAGCAGGGTTTGGAAATCGGCTCGCAGAGCCAGGGCAGCCACATCGGATCCCACCAGGGGGAGGGCTGCGGCCACGGCGGGCAGGAATGCCTGCTGGGCTTCGGAAAGGTGCAGGGTGTTGCTCCCTTCGTGCAGCGGCACGCGCACACAGCGGGAGAGTATGGTGGTGAGCAGGCGGCTGGGTTGCTCGGTAATGAGGATGATGACGGTCTGCGGCGGGGGCTCTTCCAGCGTTTTCAGAAAGGCATTGGCGGCTTCCTCCATCATGCGGTCGGCCTCCAGAATGATAACCAGCTTGGTTTCGCCTTCGTCTGCGCGCAGCGCCAGGAAAGGTTCTACGTTGCGGATGTCCTCAATGAGAATCCTGCGGCTTTTTGAGCCCGGTCGCAGCACGCGGCACATCGGGTGGCGCAGGGTTTCGAGCGTTTCTGCCCTAGCTCCGTTCAGTTCCCCGGCCAGGGAGAGCGCCAGCGCGTGTGTGCCGGCACGCATGGTGCCGGTGAACAGCAGCGCGTGCGGCAGCCGCCCGCTGTGGCGTGCATGCATGAGCAGTTTCTGCGCTTGTGAAAGAATAAAAGCCATCTTGAGGTACGAAGTGCGAAGTAGGAATTACGAATGATGAAGTAGGAAGTAGGGTTATTTTTCAGGGTAGGATCCCAGAACCTTGAATACCGGGCATTCGGCTTTCAGTTCTGCCAGGCAGCTGCGCAGCGGCTCAACGGTTTCGTGTCCATCCACATCGATATAGAAGAGGTATTCCCAGGGGGTGTCGCGCGTGGGGCGGGAATCAAGGCAGAAGATGTTGATGTTGTGGGCGCGGAAGTGTTCCAGTACATCTACCAGCCCACCCGGTTTGTGCGGCACGGTGAAGCAGATAGTGGTGCGATCCTGGCCGCTGGGGCTGGTGTCCTGCGCGCCGATGACCACAAAGCGGGTGGTGTTGGTGGCAATGTCCTGCACCTGCTCAGCCAGTACGTTAAGCCCATGCAGTTTTGCAGCCAGCGGGCTCCCCAGGGCAGCGGCGCCCTCTGCTGCGTGTTCAACGGCCATTCGTGCCGCAGCCGTGCTGCTGGCGGTGGGTATCTGGTCGGCCTGAGGGTAGTTCTGTTGCAGCCATTGGCTGCATTGCCCCAGCACCTGCGGGTGGGAGTATATGGTGCGGATCTCCGCAGCGGGAATGTTGGCCATGAGGCAGTTCTGCACACTCTGGTGCACCTGGGCACAGATGCGCAGGTGAGTGTGCGCAAAGAAGTCCATGGCTTGCACTACATTGCCGTGCGTGCTGTTTTCGAAGGGGATAACGCCATAGTTCACCTCGTTGCGTCCTACGGCAGCAAAAATGTGGGCAAAGGAGGCATAGGGCACCAGGTCCACACTATCGCCGAAGCGGCTGAGGGCGGCCTGGTGGCTCCAGGTTCCCTCCGGTCCCAGGTAGCCGATGCGCATGTTGCCCTCCAGGTGGAAGGAACAGCTCACAATCTGGCGCCAGATGCTCAGCAGACTCTTTTCCGGCAGAACACCGTTGTTGAGCTTCAGAAGTTTATCGAACAGGCTGCTTTCGCGCTCCGGCACAAAAGTAGGGGCGCCGGAGGCTCGTTTGGTCTCACCCACCTGGTGCACCAGCGCCGCGCGTTGTTTGAGCAGCTCTACCAGCTGCGCATCGATGCTGTCGATTCCTTGTCTCAGCTCGTCTAAATTCATGGTCGTGCTGGCATTCTACCACAGCCCGTGCGAGCATTCAACCCTGATTTCGGGCATGATTCAATACTTTGGGGTGTTTCAGATTTGCGGGGCACATGTGTCCCGAAGTTTATACGCTATAATCCGCAAATTTTGGGATTCATCGTGCTCTAAATCACATGTGTCCCAAGGTTTGCATCACCCGTTGAAGCGTGTGTACCACTATGAAAGCCCCCAGGCGTACGATAAATAGAGTTGTAATTTATCGGCGAGCGCAGCGAGCGGAATTGGAAGCCCGCCAGGGCGGCACGTTCAATAGTCAACTATGAATTCATTAAAACCTGTATTTTTATGAAATCGGATTTTGAAGCGCGGCATTGACCAAAAATTTGGTCAATGCAAAGACACGACTTGGGAGAGGGGGAAGTGCATTGCCACTTCCCCCTCTCCCAAACCCTCACCAAGTCGGATCGTAGCCATGTCGTTCTGTGAGCCAAGGAGTTGGGTCTAGTCATTGTCTTCCTAAGACCGCTTGGCCTCCGACTTCAAATAACAAATCTCTACTACCCTAGCCCAGGGGGTGAGGGTATGGGAGAGGGGGAAGTGGCAATGCACTTCCC
Source organism: Akkermansia sp. (assembly GCA_045538275.1). Lineage (GTDB taxonomy): Bacteria > Verrucomicrobiota > Verrucomicrobiia > Verrucomicrobiales > Akkermansiaceae > Akkermansia. The sequence continues at coordinate 5,013 of JAZSRB010000019.1, forward strand.
CCTCTCCCAAGTCGTGTCTTTGCATTGACCAAATTTTTGGTCAATGCCTCGCTTCAAAATCCGATTTCATAAAAATACAGGTTTTAATGAATTCATAGTTGACTATTGAA
>JAZSRB010000004.1:0-17839 GCA_045538275.1 Akkermansia sp.
GGGGCGGGTTCGGCTGCGGGGGCTTCCGGCTGCGGTTCTGCCGCGGGGGCGGGTTCTGCTGCAGGGGCTTCCGGCTGCGGTTCTGCCGCGGGGGCGGGTTCTGCTGCGGGGGCTTCCGGCTGCGGTTCTGCCGCAGGGGCGGGTTCGGGAACTACAGGGGATTCAACAGGGAGAGCAGCCTGTTCTACAGTAACGACAGGCTCAGCTGCGGCACCCTCAGCCATAACAGGCAGTACCGACATCAGCGTAATTAAAGTGAGGCGCATCTTCACCCCACCATTCTGCCCCGCGGGAGACTTCAAGTCAAGCCGAAATGACGTGCGCACCACGCGCGCACGCGTAAAAACGCCCTGACAGATGAAATTGCGCTTGCACCTCAGGCGCTTAACTGGTAGAATGCCGCGCCGTGCAAGCCGTATCACCATATCAGAACCCCCTCTGGCCAGAAGCCGTGTGGGATGTCTCGGGCGCGTTCGTAAACGACCGTGAGCTGATTGGATTTTACGATTATTGCAAGTTATTGCTTGGGTTTGAAGCATTCAACATTGTGCATGGAGCCCCGCTGTGCGAGTGGAACTGCGGGCGAGTGCTCAAGCACATGATGCGCGAGGCCGAGGAAGTGCGCGCCGCCGGGCTGGAATACGAGAGGCGCAACATAGCCGTATACCTGACCTTCACCAATCTCCTTCTGCAGGAGAAGCACATGAAGGACGCTTATGGTAACGCCATGTGCATCTTCTTCTCCCGCCACAATCCCACCGGCAGAAACTCCATTATCATGGCAAATGATGTGCTGCGTGACCACATCCGCCGGGAATACCCCAAGCTCAAACTTGTCTCCTCTATTCTTAAAATCACCAACAGCGGCGGCAAAGGCAGACTGGATGCCTACAAACGCCTGGCTGACGAGTATGATGAGGTGATGGTGCATCCGGACGATGTACTCAACTACGATTTGCTGGAGAAAATCGAAGATAAGGAACGCCACATTCTGCTTATCAACGAATACTGCATCCGCAACTGCCCGATCCGCCCGCTTCACTACAAATCGCTTTCGGAATCTGCGCTGGCATTCATAAGCTACGATTCCTCCACATTCGAGAAAAAACAAGCTACCAACGGCTGCCGCAATCTCTACACCCTGCTGGCAGATGAACACAAGAGCGTGCTGGCGCTGAACACGCCGGAGATTCAGCGTCTGCGCGATATGGGGTTCCGGCATTTCAAAGTTCAGGGGCGCGGACACGCCAATGGTTCATCCATTTTGTTTGACCTGCTGCGCCTTGTTCTGCGCACAGATACCCCCGGTGAAAATGCCATGCACCGCAACGGCCAGATGTTCTGGGAATCCATTCTACCCCACTAAACTACCATGAGCCAGGCGGAAACCACACCTGAACAAGCTTTGGAAAACCTGCGTTTCCTCACCAGAGAATATCTGCCGGAAGCCCGGTGGACTGTAGGCGGCGCCCTGCGTTTCGACAACAGTCTGCTGATTATCAGCCGATTTCTGCGTTCCAATATTGAACTGCGCAACTTTGACTGCGTAGCGGGATGCCCGCCCTGCCCCTGGACCCTGGATTGGTTTGTGCAGCGCCGTCCCATTGCGTATGATGCCTACTGCAATGCGCTGGAAACATATGCCCGCCAACAGACCGGGGTCATTCTCGTGTTTGACAACCCGAACCTGACCGGCGCCGACCTGGATAACCCCTACTGCCTGGGGCTCGTGGAAGAACTACACAAGCGCGATCGCGTCCGCAAGAATGCCGTATGCGTAGCCAGCGATGCGCTGGCCTCCCACCTGCGCGCCGCACTACCCAGCCTCAAGATCCACTGCCACCCGAACCGGCTGGTCATGGAAAAAAGCAAGCGCTGCGCAGCCCTTTACAACAAGTTGACCAAGCTCTACGACCGCGTCTGCCTGCATCCGGCAGATGCAGCCAGGCCCTCCATTACCCAGGCGCTGGAAGACAAATCGAAATTCGACATCATCATCAACGACCCCTGCCTGCGCAACTGCCCGGTACGCCGCGAGCACATCAGTCTGCTGGCGGATATGCGCCGCGCGCCCTATGATACGTCTCTGATGCGCCGCCGCTCTGACCTCATCAGCCGCGTAGGCTGCCAGAAAACATCCCCGGGGGAGCTGCAGCAGAAAGCCAGCTGCAACCTTACGCGGGATGAGGCCACCGCACTCTACGCAGCCGGCTTCCGCAGCTTCGTCATCCAGGCCCAGCAGTTCCGCAATGAAATGACCCTGCTCTGGGATATCTTCCAATGCATGCTGGATTATTCCCCTGAAATCAGCAACAAAGCCGCCCTTATTGCCGCTTCAGCCATGGCAGATTTCGGGAAAGCCAAAGACACCCTCCCCAGCGGGTTGCTCCAGTTCAGTTTTACTAATTACGAATAAAAACACAAGCCAAGCACATGAAATACACCCATATATTCACCTCTGAATCCGTAGGCGAGGGGCATCCCGACAAGGTGGCCGACCTCATCTCCGATTCCATCCTTGATGCCTGCCTGGCTCAGGACCCCGCCAGCCGCGTAGCCTGCGAAACGCTGGTGAAAGACAACCATGTGGTACTCGCGGGCGAGATTACCACCAAAGCTGTCATTGACTACGAAAAGATTGTGCGCGATACCATTGCCGAAATCGGCTACCGTACCGCAGCGGATGATGCGCTCTTCAACGCCGAAAATGTAGACATCACGAACTACCTCTCCACCCAGAGCCCGGATATTGCCCAGGGGGTGGATGCATGCGAGGCCGAAGGCAAAGACGGTGCAGAGCAAGGCGCCGGCGACCAGGGTATCATGTTCGGCTACGCCTCCAACGAAACGCCGGAGCTCATGCCCGCGCCCATCATGTTCTCCCACCGCATCATGATGGAGCTGGCCAAGGTGCGCCACAGCGGCGCTGTCACCTGGCTGCGCCCGGACAGCAAGAGCCAGGTGGCCGTGGAATACGGCGACAATGGCCGCCCCGCCCGCATCCTGAACGTGGTACTCAGCACCCAGCACACCGAGGAAGTCGATATCGCCACCATCCGCGAATTCTGCACCAATCTCATCCGCCGCTGCCTGCCCGCTGAGCTCATCACCCCGGAGACCGAATTCTTCATCAACCCCACCGGGCGCTTCGTCATCGGCGGGCCCCACGGCGACTCCGGCCTCACCGGCCGCAAAATCATTGTGGACACCTACGGTGGCATGGGGCGCCACGGCGGCGGCGCTTTCTCCGGCAAGGATTGCAGCAAGGTGGACCGCTCCGGCGCCTATATGTGCCGCTGGGTGGCCAAGCATGTGGTGGCTGCCGGCCTGGCAGACCGCTGCGAGCTGCAGGTGGGCTACGCCATCGGCAAGGCCAGTCCTGTTTCCATCATGGTTGATGTGGAGACCTTCGGCACCGCCAAGGTGGACAAGCAGCTCATCATCGACCGCATCAACGAGGCCTTCTCCTTCAAGCCTGCCGATATGGAGCGCGTGCTGGGGCTTCGCGAGCCCATCTTCCGCAAGACCACCAACTACGGCCACTTCACCAAGGCCGACCTGCCCTGGGAACAGCTCGATCCCCGCTGTCTGAGCATCCTCATGGGCTGAAAAACGCAGTTTTTTCAGTCACCCGTCACACGCTTGTGTGACGGGTGGATTTGTAGAACGCAATGGCATGTTGCTCCGGCTGGGGTGGCGTGATATTATGGGTGCAAGATGACACAGGAACACCCCTTTCTTGATGATACGCAGCTGCCAGCGTGGTCGCAGCTGAGCCCGGAAAAAGCCCGCGTGGATATCCGCCTGGCCATTGAACAGGCCAAGGCTGCGGTAGCCGCTATCTGCCAGGTGCAGGAGCCTACCTACGATACCACCTTTGCCGCGCTGGAAAACAGCAGCGCCGCCCTCATGCGCGGCTGGCAGCGCCTGAACCACCTGCGCTCGGTCATGGATTCGCCCGAGCTGCGCGAGGTCATCAACGAGCTCATGCCCGAGGTGGTCATCTACTCCAGCAGCGTAACACTCAACCCGCAGCTCTACGCCGTGCTCAAGAATGCCGCCGCCCAGCCCTGGGTGCAGGAGCTTTCTGCGGTAAAACAACGCTTCATCTCCGAAACCCTGGCCGATTTCCGCGAGAGCGGTGCCGACCTGCCGGAGGACAAGAAAGCTCGCTATGCCGAGCTTTCCACCGAGCTGGCCCAGCTTTCCCAGCAGTTCGGTGAGCATGTGCTCGATTCCACCAATGCCTGGGAATACGTGACCAGCGATGAGGCCGAGCTGGCCGGTCTGCCGGAATCTGCCCGCGAAGCCGCACGTCAGGATGCTTTGTCGAAGGGCCACGGCAGCGTGGAAGCCCCCGCCTGGCGCTTCAGTCTGCAGTTCACCAGCATCCAGCCCGTACTCACCTTTGCCGACAATGCCGCCCTGCGTGAGCGCGTGTGGCGCGCCATGCAGACCAAGGGAACGGGAACCTACGATAACGCCCCGCTTATCGATCAAATTCTGACTCTGCGCGCCGAAAAAGCAGCTCTGCTGGGCTACGAGCGTTTCTCCGACTATGTGACCAGCCGCCGCATGGCCGGCAGCGGTCAGAACGCGCTGGATTTCATTAACCGCCTGCACAAGCAGGTGCGCCCTGCCTTCCTGGATGAGCAGGAAGCCATCCGCCGCTTTGCCGAGGAGCAGACCGGCACCGCCATTCCTACCATGGAGCCCTGGAGCATCGGCTACTGGAGCGAGAAACGCCGCAAGGCACTCTACGATTTCGACACCGAGGAACTGCGTCCCTACTATGCTATGCAGAACGTGCTGGACGGCATGTTCTCCATCTATGCCGGGCTCTACGGCATACGCTTCACCCGCAAGGAGACTGCCTGCGTGCAGCCCGGTGAGGAAGTACCCGCCGGTGCCGTGGAAGTGTGGCACCCGGAGGTGCTTTTCTACGAGGTGCACGATGAGGAAACTGGCGAGCACCTGGGCTCATTCTACGCCGACTGGTACCCGCGGGAGGTGAAGCGCGCCGGCGCCTGGATGGATCCGCTGAGCACCGGACTTCCCCCCATGAACGGCCAGCCCCGCGAGCCGCACCTGGCCTTCATGTGCGGCAACATGAGCCGCCCGGTGGGTGATAAACCCGCCCTGCTCAGCCATTACGAAGTGGAGACCGTATTCCACGAATTCGGCCACCTGATGCACCAGATACTCAGCAATGTGGAAGTACGCTCCCTCGGCGGCTGCAATGTGGCCTGGGACTTCGTGGAACTGCCCAGCCAGATCAACGAGAACTGGACCTGGGAACCCGAGGCCATTGACCGCTATGCACGCCACTGGCAGAGCGGCGAACTGATGCCTCGCCACCTCATGGACAAGATGCTGGCCGCCCGCAACTACGGCGCTGCCTCCTTCTTTATGCGCCAGCTCTGCTTCGGCAAGATTGACCTGGAGCTGCACACCAACACCGCCGCCTACCTGGGGCGCAATGTGGAAGAAATTGACCGCGAAATCCTGGCAGCCTACCGCGTGCCCACCACCGAGCCGGGCAACAGCGTGCTGCGCGCCTTCTCCCACATCTTTGACGGCGGCTACGAAAGCGGCTACTATTCTTATAAATGGGCTGAGGTGCTGGATGCCGATGCCTTCTCCCGTTTTGCGCAGGAGGGCATCTTCAACCCCGCCACCGGACGCGATTTCCGCCGCTGCATCCTCTCACAGGGCAACAGCCACCCCGCCGCCGAGCTCTACCGCGACTTCATGCACCGCGACCCGGATACCTCGGCCCTCCTCCGCAGAAGCGGGATAAAATCTTGAACATATCTTTACGCTTGAACTGTCAGAGTGTATAGCATAGAATGAACGAAACACCACCATGACTGAAGCAGAACAGAAACCGGTTGAGGAATTCACGAAGGTAGAATCCATTTTCGTGCGCGGGCGCAACTGCCTGCTGCTGCGGGCGGATTTCTCGCCCATGTTTGTGGATTACTACCTGCACCTCATGCAGCACGGGCTGCGCAACGAGGAAACGGAAGATACCGTACTGAAGAAACTGCTGGCCTATTTCACGCTGCACCTGGTCTCGCGCCCCTGGCAGGAATACCACGCCTGGACCTTCAATGTGTGCACCCCGCGCCTGGCCAATTACTTTATTTCCGGTTCCTCGCTCACGGAAGATGTGGTGGGGCGAGCTTTTCGTGAGGGTGTGCGCGAGACGGATAAGAACATGCTCTTTGCCCAGAACCTGTTGCCCAACAAAGAGCCACAGACCTCAGTCATTACCTTGCCGCAAGGCCCGGTGGAGGAATGGGTGCAGGATTTCTACCGCCAGAGCGAGCAGCGCCAGTCCCGCGCCTTTGACCTGGGGGAAGATAAATTTGCCCTTATCACCGCCCAGCCGGATGCCGACCATGACTGGTTGCAGGAGCTCACGGCAGATGATGTGCGAGCCATCTCCGAAGCCGAGCAGACCAAGCTGCTGGAAACCCGCAAGTTCAAATTCCAATGCGGATGCACCGTGGAAAAGATACTGCCGGTGGTACGCGCCATGAAGCACGACTTTGCCGACTTGCTCTCAGAGCAGGGATTCCTGGAAATCAACTGCCCCCGCTGCGGCGCCACCTACAAAGTGACCCCGGAGCAGGTGCAGAAACAAGAGGACTGATTCTTCCCACTCCCCCCCTCCATGCTCCCCCGTCTGCTCACCATGGCGCTTGCTGCCCTGCTCTGCATCACAGGCTGCACCCCTGTGCGCACGGTTTATGACTCTCAGGGTAACCTGGTGACGGAGGATGATGAGCCCGGTGGTGAAAAAGACTTGATGAGCGTCTATGAAAAGAAGTTCAACAATGATTTCACGGTAAAGAAGACGGAAGATGGCGTTCCGCAGACTGTTTCAACCAAGCAGAGTCCGTTTCAACGTGACCTGGATAACGCCCGCAACAGCAAAGAACAGTTTGCCACCAAAAGCATCAGCTTCGGCAAAGAAAACGAATGGCGCAACAAGAACTACGGCGGTGCCGATAAGGAATTCAACACCGGAAGAGAAGCCCTGGGTAAAAAGAGCAACACCATGTTCTCTACTGATATGAGACCGGATTTCATGAATGAAACCCATGGTATCAGCCGGACAGACCAATACCAAGGCTGGCGTTCGCGCTCCAGTATGGAGGGTAAAACCATGCAGACCTCCACTTACTATAACAACAGGCACACCACCTACGCAGACATGGAACAGGATGCCTATTTTGAACTGAGGCGCAATAAGACCGAGCAACCAGTTATCATTGACCACCGTGAATATTACCGCCGCCACAAACAGGGAATCCGCGATTTGCTCGGGCGCGACAATGAATCCACGAATCCTTGATTTAGCTTGCACTTGCAGCAGGTTTCGGCTAGCATAACGGCATGAACCGCTTCTCTTCATACCTTGCTCTCCTGTCCTGTGCCACCGCATTCGGCTCAGATGTTACTGAAAGCGTAAAATCAGGAGATTTCTGGAGCAAGCCCTCACAGGAGGTCATCATCGGTTCCCACTTCACCCGGCCAGACAGCGAACATGTGCGCCTCAGTAATTGCACCCTGGGTGATTTAACCACTGGCGAGGTTGTCATTACGCTCGAGGATGACAAGCCGGTTTCCATGCAGGCCATGCTCTACAACAAAGGCGATGATGGCCTGATCTCAGAGGATGATTTCCATGCCAGGGTGGAGGAAGCCAGAGCCACCATGGACTCCCTCACCGGAACCAAAGCGCGTCTGCGCGCCACCGGCAAAAGAGATTCTGCGGTCAAGCTCAAGTCCTGGGAATGGAAATGGGACAACGGCGTGGCCCGCCTGGATGCCAATTTCACCGGTAAAAATAAGAAATTTGCACCCGAGTTCATTCGACTGAATCTGGGACGCGATGCCAAGGCTCTCAATAGCGGCGGCGCCTCTGATAATATCTCCAGACACGAGTTGCGGGAATCTATCACTACTGAGGAGGACGGCACTACATGGCTCAAGGGAATTCCCATGATAGACCAGGGGCAGAAAGGATACTGCGTTCCCGCCACGCTGGCCCGTGTCTTCGCTTTCTACGGCATGGATAAGGTAGACCAGCACACCCTGGCTGATTTGTGCGACAGCGCGGGCGAAGGCGGCACCAGCACACTGGCCATGGAGCAGTCCATGAAGAAAATCTGCAAGAAACACCATATTAAATTCATTGTTCTTGAGGATTATGTAAGTTCGGTAAAATCCCTTGTACCCGCCTACAACAAACTGGCCAAGAGAGAGGATAAGCCCCTCCTCAACTACATGAAGGCAGACCCCTTCAGCATGGCTGATGCCTCAATCCTCCGCGAAGCTCGCGCCGGCAAGGCCTCCCAGGTCTCTCGCTGGATGAAAGATATCAAAAAACACATCGATTCCGGCTCCCCGGTCATATGGAACGTCACCGTCGGCATTTACAAGGAGGAAATCCCCCTGCCGCAGGAACGCGGAGGCCACCTCCGCCTCATCATCGGTTACAACCTCAAAGAAAAAACCATCATCTACACCGATTCCTGGGGCGCTATGCACGCCCGCAAAACCATGCCGGCGGCAGATGCGCTCAGCATGACGCAAGGCCGCTATGTCATGCGTCTGAAGTAACATTTTCGGGACTTTACTTCCGTTTCCGCTTGATTTGACTCTCCACACAGGGTAAAATAGGCAACGTGAACGGAAGCAACTTGCAGGAACCGGCGCGCCGTGCATACAAGGCCATGCTCATGGCCCGCGCCTTTGATACCAAGATTTCTGCGCTGTACAAGGCCGGCAAGATATTCGGCGGGGTATTCCTCGGCCGGGGTCATGAAGCCATAGCAGCGTGTGAGGCCGTATTCCTCACCAAAGGGGAGGATGTATACACTCCCTTTATCCGCGAGCAGGCAGGGCGCTGCGCCTGGGGAGAAAGTGTGCTGGAGAGCGCGCGGGCATATCTGGGCAGCACCCAGGGCTACATGCGCGGGCGCGACAGCAACGTGCACTGGGGCAACCCTGCCCAAGGCAATCCGGTGCCCATCTCGCACTTGGGCGCCATGGTTTCCGTAGTGGCAGGCATGATGCTGGCCAAACGTTTCAAGGGCGAGACCGGGCGCGTAGGCGTAGCCTGCATCGGCGATGGCACCACCTCCGTGGGTGCCACACATGAAGCCGTTAACCTGATTGCCGTTGAAAAACTTCCCGTCGTCATTGTGGTGACGAACAACCAATTTGCCTACTCCACCCCCAACTGCCAGGAATTTGCCGCCGACCTCATGGATCGGGGCCGTGGCTACGGCCTCACCTGCCACGAATGCGACGGCACCGATTTTCTGGAAACACTCGCCACCATGGAACGCGCCATCTCCGCCGCGCGCGCTGGCGAAGGTCCGCAATGGGTAGTGGCGAACACCCTGCGCATGTGCGGCCATGGCGAGCACGATGATGCCGCCTACATCCCGGACGAAATAAAAGCCGCCTACGCCCAACGGGAGCCGCTGGCTGTTGCAAAACGCCAGATGCTGGAAGCCGGCTGGATTACCGAGGCCGAAAACCAGGCATGGGAAGACGAGTGCCGCGATGAAGTGCAGCGACTGGTAGCCCAGGCACAACGCGAAACCACCCCGAACCCCGCAGAGGAGGACTGGTGCGCCACCTCCTGGAACCCCGAATACTAAAGCCGACCATGAGTGTAACCTACATAGATGCCATTCACCAGGCGCTGGATGAACTGCTGGCTGAAGACCCGGATGTATTCCTGATGGGCGAAGACATTGCCGGCAAGTTCGGCGGTGCATTCAAGGCAACCAAGGGGCTCGATGCCAAATACCCGGGGCGTGTGCTGAACGCCCCCATTGCCGAGGACGCCATTGCCGGCGTGGGTATCGGCGCCGCGCTGGGAGGCATGAAACCCATTGTGGAAATGCAGTTTGCAGATTTTGGCATTCTGGCGCTCAACCAGGCCGGCAACAACGCCGGCGCGCACTACTACCGCACCGGGCTCCCCATTAACCTGACCATGCGCATGCCCTGCGGCGGCACGCCCGGCGGCGGCCCCTACCACAGCCAGAGTCTGGAAGCACTCTTTGCCCACTTCCCCGGGCTGCACGTCTTCACCCCCGCCACAGTAGCAGATGCCTACTACATGCTCAAGCAAGCCGTCCGGATTCCTGACCCGGTCATCTTCCTGGAGCACAAGTTCCTCTACCGCTGGCTGAAGGCAGACACCTGGGTAGACCCGGATCCGCTGCCTATTGGTCAGGCACGCATTGCCCGCCCCGGCAAGCACGCCACCGTGGTCGCATTCTCTGCCATGGTGCCGGAAGCCCTGCGCGCTGCCGAGGAACTTGCCGCCACCAGTGGTTATGAGCTGGAAATAGTTGATTTACGTAGTGTCAAACCGCTGGATACTGCCACCATTCTCGATTCCGTGGCGCGCACCGCCCGCCTGCTGGTAGTGAGCGAGGATTTCCCCTATGGCGGCGTCGCCTCCGAGGTCGTTGCCCAGGTTACAGCACACGGATTCCACCTGCTGGACGCCCCGCCGCTGCGACTCTGCTCGCACGACACCCCCATTCCCGCCCACCCGGATTTATGGAAAGCACACCGCCCGAGTGCAGCCTCCATAGCCGATGCCGCCCGATACCTTATTTCCCTCTAACCCCCTTTTTCCTGAACAACCATGCCAAAAGTAGCCATTCTCATGCCCCAGCTGGGCGAATCCATAGCCGAAGCCACCATCATGCAACTGTTGGTGCAGCCCGGCGACACGGTGCAGGCCGACCAGGAAGTATTTGAGGTTGAAACCAATAAGGCCGTCATGGGCGTTACCACCGTTTGCGGTGGTACCATTCTCTCGCTCGATGTCAGCGCGGGTGAAACCGTCCCTGTGGGTGCCATCATGGGCATCATCGAAGCCTCCGAGGAAGAAATTGAGCGCTCCGGCGCCACCCCGCTGGATGAAAATGCAGCCCCTGCCACCCCGGCAGCCCCCACCACCACGACAAGCGGCAACCAGGACGGAGCACACTTCCGCACCGAGGGTGAATTCCGCGAAGGCATGCCCGGTGGCGCCCCGCGCAAGCCGCTGGGCTCCGGCGGACGTGGTCTGCCCGTTCCCATGGGCAGAACTGGTGCCCGTTTCCTCTCACCGCGAGTGCGTGCCCGCATGGATGAAATCGGCATCACCGAGGCAGACATGGCCTACGTCATCGGCACAGGTCCGAATGGTCGCATCACCATCGATGACTTTGAAAGCTTTATCAACTATGTGGACGGCTGGCCCTCGCACCAGGCATCTCCCATGCGCAAGAGCGTAGCCAGCAGCATGCAGCGCACCTGGCGCCGCCCCATTGCCAGCTGCGCCCGCCCCATCTACATGGCTCCCATCATCCTGCACCGCAAGAACCACCCCCGCAAACCCGGTGTCACCCTCTATTTCCTGCGGGCGCTGGCCCTGGCCCTGGCGGAGCACCCCGAATGCGCCGGCTACATGGTGGGCGGCCGCATTCTCACCCCGCGCCGCATTGACCTGGGCGTAGCTGTTCAGGTGGCAGATGGCGTGATGGTGCCGGTCATGCGCAACGTGAATGAATACACGCTGGATGAACTCATCGACGAGTACAACAAAGTGGTAAGTCAGGCACGCGAACGCCGGCTCGACCCTGCCTACCAGGGTGGCGGCATTGCCACGGTTTCCAACTTCGGCGGGTTCGGGCTCACTCATGCCACGCCCATGCCCCTGCCCAGCGAAAGCCTTATTCTGGGCGTAGGCGCAGTGCAGAAAGTGCCGGTGTGGAGCGATGAGGTGGAATGCTTCCTGCCGGTGGAACAGGCACACATTGTGGCCTCGTTCGACCACCGCGTGATGGACGGCGGCGATATAGGCAGACTCATGCTGCGCATTGCTCATTTCCTGGAACACCCTGAATTCCTGTAAGGCTGGCAGATGACCGAGTATCCCAAAGGCATGGTGCTAGGCGTAATTGCCTGCGCGGGCGAGTTTCCGCGCAAGGTGATAGAGGGCGCACACCGCGCCGGGGTACGCGTCATTTCAGCCGGCATCCGCGGTGCAGCAGGCCCGGAAATCCGGGCCATGAGCGATGCCTACGAATCGTTCCGCGTAGGGGCCATTGAAGGCCCCGCTGATTTCTTCTGCAGACACGGCGTCACGCATGTGATGCTGACCGGGCAGATTAAGCCCTCATGCATCTACACCATGTGGCCGGATGCCACTGCCCGCCGTTTGCTCAAGACCCTGGACCGCCGCAACGCGCACACCATTTTCACCACGGTATGCGATTTCATTGAATCCAGAGGCATGAAAGTGCTGCCCTCCACCTCCTTTATTGAGGACCAATTGCCAGCCCCCGGCCATATTGCCGGCCCGCCACCAACCCGGGAACAATTGGAGGAAGCCAGCTTCGGCCTTGGCATGGCACGCGAAATTGCACGCCTTGATATTGGTCAGAGCATCATTGTGCATGGCCACAAGGTCGTTTGTGTAGAGGCATTCAAGGGAACCAACGAATGTCTGCATGCCGGCGGGCACCGTCCGCACGGCGTCACCCTCTGCAAAGTAACCAAACCCGGTCACGATATGCGGTTCGATGTTCCCTGCATCGGCCCCGGCACCATTTTCAACGCTCTTAAAGCGAATGTGAACCATATTGTCTTTGAAGCGCACCGCACCATTCTCTTCCAGCGGGAGGAAGTAGTGCGGCTCTGCAACGAACATGCTATCACCCTGCACGCCATGGAAACACCCCTGCCCGCGCAGGAGGGCGTTGCCCCCGGCCACATCCCCACCGATGAAGCCCACGCTGCCGCCATGGCTCAGGAGATAACCCGGCTGGGCATCGGCTGCTGCGCCGTAGTGTGCGATGGCGTGGTCATTGCGGTGGATGATGCAGATGGCCCGCTGAAGTGCATCCGCCGCGCCGCGGAATACATGAAACGCCTGCGGCTGGCCCGCTTGCTGAACTGGCTGGGCCGCATCCTGCTAGGGCGACCAGGTACCCCGCCCGCCCCCATGGTGCTAGTCGCTACTCGCCCGCTCAGCCCGGTCGAAGAACGCGCCGCCCGGCAGGCCGGCATCCAATACCGGAAATGAGCTTGAAAAAATGATTTATATTTGCTAGGATACCCCCGCTGACCATGAAAACACAGACCATATCATTCCGCTGTCCTGAGGAACTTGTCAAAGAAATGGAAATTCTCTGCGAACACAACCAGATTGACCGCAGTGGATTCATTGTACAAGCCATGCAGAGTCTGCTCTCCGGGCTTGCCAGGAAGGGCATCTGCGAGAACAAATCCCCGCTGCCCCCTTCCCCGATAAGCGAGGAAAAATAAATGGCCCGCATCCTGACAGCGCTGAGCGGCGGTGTAGACAGCGCCGCAGCAGCTGCCCTCCTGGTGGAACAGGGGCATGAAGTTGTGGCGGCCTACATGAAAAACTGGGTAAATGATGAAAATATACCCGGCGAGTGCCCATGGGAACGCGATATCGAGGACGCCCTCGGCGTCTGCCGGAAGCTTGGCATCGAATTCCGAGTAGTAGACCTCATTGAGCAATACCGCCAGCGCATTGTCAATTACCTGATTGAAGGGTACCGCACCGGCTCCACCCCGAACCCGGATGTACTCTGCAACCGTGAAATGAAATTCGGCGTATTGCTGGATTACGCGCTGGAACAAGGATTCACCGGAGTCGCCACCGGCCACTATGCCCAGCGGCTCGATGTGCCAGGCGAGGGCAGCTATATTCTGCGCGGAGCCGATGTGAACAAGGACCAATCCTACTTCCTGGCTCTCATGCGCCCGGAACAAGTGGCACACGCCATCTTCCCCGTAGGCGCTATCACCAAACCCCAGGTGCGCGAAATTGCCCGCCGCTTCAATCTGCCCAATGCCGGGAAAAAGGATTCGCAGGGCATCTGCTTTATCGGGCAGGTCAAAATGAGCGATTTCCTGCGCCACTACCTGCCGGATAACCCCGGCGATATCGTCGATTTACAGGGGCGTAAACTGGGCCGCCACAACGGGCTGCACCTCTTCACCATGGGCCAGCGCAAAGGGCACCACGTAGCCTCCCCCAGGGAAGGCGTGGCCTATGTGGTAGTTGGCAAGGATTTGCAGCGCAACCGCCTCATCCTAGGCTACGAAGGGAAGGATACCCCGGGCCTTTACACCACCCGCGCCATTGTGGGCAGCATTTCCAATACCCTGGCTCCTCTGCCGGAGCGGGTCATGGCCCAGCCGCGCTACCGTGCCGCGGCGGTTCTCGCCACCTGCACCCACCTGGGTAATGGCAGGGTGCAGCTCGATTTTGACACCCCGGTACGTGCCCTGGCGCTCGGCCAGGTGTGTGCATTCTACGCTCCGGATGCCCTGCGCGGCGAAAAACTGCTGGGCGGTGGGTTCTTTGAATCGCTGGCATAAGCCGGACTTCCCCGCAAAGGAACAAGCAAAAAATCATACCCGGTAGTGCGTTTCATATTGAATCTGCTGCCGGGTGTTATTATTACGTTGTAGCGGCGGCAGGTGTGTGCTACACCTGTGCTACACGGCATAGAGCCGTTTAAATCATATGACTGATACCCCCGACTACACGAAATGGTTCGCCCTCGCCGGCGAGGAGAACTCCCCTGTTGCACTTTCTGAAACTCCCTTCCAGGCAGGTGACGTTATCGCCTCCGGCAGCGGAAACCGGAATCAGGACCCACCTACACATGCTGTAAGCAACGACATCTCTATTCAGGTAAACGTGCCCTACGCAGAGGATGAAGAGGGCAATCCCGTCCCCATCCAGGCGCGCATTGAAGCCACCTTCAGCGTGGAAGACTGGGGATATGTTGAGGTGGATGGAAACCGCATCATTCACATGACCTCGGCAGATGAACCGGCCGGTCCCATGGGCGGGCATTATACCTGGGAAGCTCAGACCGCTTCCTGCGTGGTGATGTCGGGCTCTCACCAGCTGGTGTTCCACTATGAGAATATCGAAATGGAAAACCCGGATAAGAACAAGCTGGTGTGCGAATATTCCTACCGCGTGGTGGCGCTGGAAGATGGGGGCAGAAAGGAGGTGGATGTATGCGGCTGCAGCGATTCCTCCTGTTCTATGGAGGGCGGTATGCCCGCGACCCGCAGCGGTGCTTTTACCGGGGCCTCATCTTCTGCCGGCAGTGCTGTTTCAGCCCGCATTACGGAAGATTCGCTCTATTGGGCCTGTAATATGGGTGTGTTGCGTGGCATGGGGGCGCTGCTGAGTGGTAAAGTTGTGCTGCAGGCTGAAAACCTTTCTACGGATTTGGCAAGTCCGGCAGCTCTGCGGTTTAATCATCCTGTGACTGCTTTTCTGGTAATTCCTGAGGGAGGCGTGCAGCCAGGCTGCCGCCTGGAGCTTCACCGGGGGAATCGTGTCATTGCATTGCGTTATTACCGGGATGGTTCGCTAGCTCCGGTGGGAGTGGATACTGCGGGCGGTGGTGTGGCTTCGCTGCTGCCAGCTGAGGAGGATTCCCCGGCTTCGCTGCGCTGGCAGGAGGTATCGGGCGAGGCATGGTGCTTTTCTCTGGAGAACGGCAGCCTGCTTTCCTACACAAGTTCCGATGGTGTGGTCATTGAGGATGTATCGGCCTATTTGTCTGTCAAGCAGGAGCAGGGAGTCCTGAAACAAATCTGGTGTTACTGGGATGGTCTTTTAAATGTGGAAAATGTTACTGCTACCGGCTACAGAATTGCCTTTTATACGCCCGGTCAGGTAAGTGGTCCGAATGCAGATACCGGCCTGTTTACCTTACTGGATAATGCTGTCGCGTTTAAGACTTTTGATGTGGCCTGGTCTGGCGGCGCTCTCTCCATTACAGAATCAGCCCCGCTGCGACAATCGGTAGTGACCACCTGGCAACAATCCGGAGAGGGGGGCTGGAGTCTCACCCGGGGTAGTGGGGAAGACGCCGTAACTACCACCCAGCACCGCTCCCTGGTGGAGCCGGAATCGAGCGTTTCACCGGCGGTATGGCAACTGGTAACTACCGAAAGCCGGGGCGCCAGGGTCTCCTCCTGCACCTGCGATATCTACCAACGTACCCCGGTGGGGCTCTTGCCGCTTTCCCGCACGGAGGGGTACGGCTCCCCCGAGGCCCGGACCACGCTGTTTGAATACGACGGCAGCGGACGGGAAATCCGCCGGACGGCACCGGATGGTAGCCTTACAGAGTTCCGATATGATGCAGCAGGGCGGCTGGTCAAGTCGGTAGAACCCTGGCGCAGCGGCGAATGGGCGCTGATTACAGATTATGCCTACGTGAAGCCCGCAGATTCCCGTCTGAGCAGTAATATTGAGTGGATGGAGCAGCTGCTGCGCCCGATTGATGGGGGGCTGATGACGACTCTTACCTCCGAAATACATTCCTATTCGGAGGCGGAGGGTATACGCCGTGAGGAAATCCGCACCACGGCTACCGGTTCTCCCCATACTCACCTGGAGGTGCGTGAAACCTGGCTGGGCAATGCACCGGTTGCTTTAAACCGCGGGCGCCTCCGCATGCAACAGGGCATCGATGGGGTGCAGCGCTGGTATACCTATACGACCACCATTCTGCATGATGCTATCTATTCCATCACCATGGAAACCCGTGTGGCGGGGGAACCGGTTGCCGGGCAGAGCCGCCGCAATGTGCGCTACATCAACGCTGCCGGCAATACCGTTCGCGAGGAGGATTATGCTCTGCTGGCCGATGGCAGCTCCTGGGTTCTGCTTTCCGGCGCCTCGCACAGTTACGATACCCAGAATCGCCGCATTGGCACGCTGCATGATAATGGCCGGGCTTCCTCCCGTGAGCTGAATTGCGACGCCGGCCCTGTCTGGGAAATAAATGAGGACGGCGTGCGCACGGATTACAGCTACGATTCCGCCCGCCAGCTCGTGGAAATAAGCCGGGCGGCTGTTTATGAGGGTGATACCTGCATCACACCGGAAACGATCACGGAATATGAACGCGATGCCTCGGGGCGCCTGCTAAGTACCATCACGCATACCGGGCCGATGATAACGCCCCGCTGCTCCAGCTATGATGCCGCCGGCCGTGTGGTAAGCGAAACAGATGAGCTGGGGCGCATGACCTCCACAGCCTACAGCGCCGATGGACTTACCGCCACCACAACAATGCCCTCCGGCGCCACCCGGATTACGGAACACAATGCAGATGGCAGCATTGCTCGCGTAGCCGGCAGCGCTCAGCGCGAAATCCTTTACTCATACAGCGTGCAGAATGGCTGCGTCTGCGAAATGCAGAAACTGGCAGATGGCACCATCCTTTCCCTCACTACCAGTAATGGATTTGGTGAGACCCTGGCGCAGACCAGCCCGAATACCCAGGAGGGATTCATCTGCTCCCGCCAGGAATTCAACGCCAAAGGCCAACGGGTGAAATCATGGAGCGATACCGGCACCGATACCGCAAACCCCGCCCCCACCCTTTATGAATACAATTCCATGGGGAATATCATCCGCGAAACGCTGGCCCTGGCCGATGAACCGACGGTGGAAAATTCTCCCGTCACCGAGTATGCCTATGCCGTGGAGCAGACGGAGGAAGGCGTGTTTGCCTGCACCACCACCACACGCTACAACTCCGCCGGCCAGCCGCTCACCAGCTCGCACAAACAGCTTATCTCGCAACTCAGCCCCACGCTGGAAAGCAAAACCATTTCTATCAGCGAACGCGGCTTGACTTCATCTCAATGGAGTGTTTATAATACAGATACGAAACGTATCCGCTACAGCTGCGTCCCTACTTCCGACATCACCGCCGAAGCAGTGGTG